>JBBRCR010000001.1:0-69447 GCA_038204695.1 Opitutales bacterium
AGCCCATCCGTTGCGCGTGCACGTCGAACAGGTGCTTGGAGTAACCATACATGTTCAGCGGCCGCAGCCGGTGCAGATCGTCGGACTTGTCGTCCATGCCGCTGCCGCCATCGCCATAGGTCGCCGCGGAGGAGGCGTAGATGAAGCGCGCGCCCTGGGCCAGTGACCACGCCGCGAGTTCCTTGGTGTAGCCGTAGTTGTTGTCGATCAGGTACGCGGCGTTCCTTTCGGTCGTCGCCGAGCAGGCGCCCAGGTGAAACACCGCGGAGAACTTGCCGAAAATCTGGGAATTTTGGGCGAGATGACGCCGAAAATCGCCTGCGTCGACATAGTCCGAGAATTTCAGTGGCACCAGGTTCTTCCACTTTTCGTCCGTGCCGAGAAAGTCGGTGACCACGATATCGGCGTGTCCGCGCTGATTCAGCGCCCAAACGAGCGCGCTGCCGATGAATCCGGCCCCGCCCGTAACGAGAATGCGACCATCGAGAGAGCTCATGCAGAAATGGGTGGGCGGGTGCGTGCGACGGATTTGGATACAGTGGGAGGGGCGCCGCGGGTGGATGGCTACTCGTCCTTCGACAGCTCCCGGGAGCGTGCGGTGGCCGCCAGCACGGTCTCGCGAATCAACCCCCGGAAATCCCCCGCCTTCATGCGCTGCAGGCCGGCGTAGGTCGTCCCATTCGGCGAGGTGACCTGATCCCGCAATTTCTCCGGCTCGATTTTCTTCCGGGCGAGCAGACGTGCCGAGCCCAGCAGCGTTTCCACGGCCAGCTTTTCCGCGATGTCCGGCGTCAAACCCGCCGCCACTCCGGCATCGCGTAATGCCGCCGCAAATTCGAAAACGTAGGCTGGACCGCTGCCGCTGACGCCCGTGACGGCATCGAGATCCGTCTCCGGGACCGGCACGAACTCACCGAGCGCATGCAGGAGTTTTTCCACGGTGGTGTGGTCGGGAGCGGGCAGTGGATCGCGTGAACACCATGCGGTGATGCCGGCGCCGATTTGGCCCGGGGTGTTGGGCATCGTGCGGACGATGTTGCGCGCATGGGGAAACGCGCGGGAAAGCGACGAAAGGCGTTTCCCGGCGAGAATCGAGACGATGAGCTTGCCGGCGGTCAGCGGGCCAAGTTGCGGGTCGGCCGAGGCGAGATGCTGTGGCTTGAATGCCACCACGAGCGTGTCGGCTTCCTGGAGCAACTCGCCCAGCGAGGACGCCACGCCGATGCCGGTGCGCGCCTGCAAAATGGCGGCGGTTTGGTCGTCGCCCCCGAGGCAAATCAGGTCAGCGGGTTGGGCGGCGTTCTTGGCGAGCAGTCCGTCGACGATCGCGCCCGCCATGTTGCCGGATCCGAGGAACGCGATTTTTCGCATGGTCGATAGCGCAGGCGAGCGGGTGCTCATTTGCAACTCGGCGCTGGCGTGGGGCCCCGCGGTTTAGCTTTCCCCCGACCACTTCGTTCGCTTTTCAGCCGGATGCATTAGAATCGCCGTGGCGCCGCCGCCGGGGGTGTCGGTCAGCGTGACTTCACCACCGAGATTCCGCAGTGCATGGCGTGCAACCGTCAGCCCCATGCCCACGCCGACGGTGTTTTTCGTGCTCACGAACGGCTCGAAGATCTTGTCGCGAATCTCCGCGCCGATGCCGCGACCGTGATCGACCACCCGGACTTCCATGAATTTTCCGCCTTCGGGTTTCTCGATGAGTTTCGTATGCAGGGAAATCGGCCGCGGATCCGTGGGCTTGTTCGTGTACGATTCCCAGGCGTTGATCAGCACCTTCGCGATCACCTCTTCGAAGATCTCGTAGTTCGTATCCACGAGGAAATCCTCGAGTGGATTGTCGATCGTGATCGGCGCCGTGAGCTTGTAATCCTGGTGGAAGCGCGTGATCCCGCCTTCGAGCAACCGCTGGACGCTCGCCTTGATGGAGGGGGGGCGTGACTTCACGACCAGGGTGCTCAGCTGCTTGATGATCGATACAATGCGCTGCACCGCGTTCTCGACGTGCTGCACATTCTTCTTCACCTGCTCTGGCTTGTCGTAGTACGCCTTCACCAGATCGAGGTAGCCGATGACCACACCGAGCAGGTTGTTCAGGTTGTGGGCGATTCCCTGGGTCACCGCTCCGATGGTGGCGGCTTTGCGCGATTCCTCGAGCCGGCGCGTCAGATCGATCAGCTGCCGGTTGATGGTCACGAAGCGGAGCTGCGTCTGCACCCGCGCCAGCGTTTCGTCCAGATCGATGGGCTTCGTGATGTAATCGACTGCACCCACGCCCAACCCCTCGAGCTTGCTCTCCTTGGTCGAGCGCGCGGTGATGAAAATAATCGGAATGCCGCGCGTTTCCTCGTTCGCCTGCAGGCGCTGACAAACTTCGATGCCATCCATGTCCGGCATCATGACATCGAGCAGAATCAGATCGGGCTTCGTTGTAGCAATCGCCTCGAGTGCTTCGACCCCATTGTACGCCGCGGTGACCCGAATGCCTTCGCGCTCCAGTTTTCGCTTCAGCAGCTGGACATTGATCGGTTGGTCATCGACGACCAGGATGGACGGTGCGGACATGCAGAGACGAGAAAAGGGGTTCCGGCAGGACGGCGCAAGAGTTGTAACCGCGGAACCTACGTTCCACGGAGCTTTGCCTAATGGCTGGCCGCCGCCTGCTGGCGGAATGCCCGAACTGTGTTCTTCATCAACATCGCGACGGTCATCGGGCCGACGCCACCCGGCACCGGCGTGATTTTCGCGCACTGCGGGGCCACATTCGCAAAGTCGACATCACCGGTCAGCCTGTAACCAGATTTCTTTGACGCATCCGGCACGCGATTGATTCCGACGTCGATCACCACGGCGCCGGGCTTGACCATGTCGCGGGTGACAAATTCAGCCCGCCCGATGGCCGCGATCAACACGTCGGCCTGCCGAGTGACGGCCGGAAGGTCGACGGTGGCGGAATGACATACGGTGACGGTCGCGTTGGCGCCGGCCTTTTTTTGGAGCGCCAGCAGCGCCACCGGTTTGCCCACGATCAAGGAACGGCCGAGCACCACCACGTGTTTGCCCTTCAGGTCGACGCCGCTCCGCGCGATCAGCTCCATGATGCCGGCAGGAGTGCACGCCACGAAGCCGGTCTCGTCCTCCTGCGCGACCTTGCCGAGGTTGATCGTGTTAAAACCATCGACGTCTTTCGCGGGAGAGACGCGCCGGAAGACCGCCACCTCGTCGATGTGCTTGGGCAGCGGAGACTGCACGAGGATACCGTCGACGTTTGGATCGGCATTGAGCCCGTCGATCAATGCGAACAGCTCCGCCTGTGTGATGCTGACCGGAGGGAGAATGACGCGACTGGTCACGCCGATTTCAGCCGCCGTTTTTTCCTTCTTCTTCACGTAGGAAACCGAGGCGGGATCTTCGCCCACGCGCACGAGGGTGAGGCACGGCTTGCGTCCGCTCAACGCGGAGACTTCGGCCTTTAATTCCGCAATGACGGCGGCGGCGATTTGGTTTCCATCGATCAGATTCATGCGAAGAAGCGAAAGGGACACAGACCGTGGGTGCGGGAAAGCCCAAACCGCGCGTTTCCGTCGTCCCGCTGCGCGCCCGAAGTGGACCTCATTATTTCAACTGCAATGACTCGACCAAGATCACCATGTCCTTGGTGTTCGGCACCGCCTTGGCCGTGCCGAAAACCACCACGGAATGGCCGATGTATTTTTCGATTTGCTCCGTCAGCAGCAGCTTCGAGACGTCCACGTAGGCGTAGCGCTTGCCGGCATTGTCGTTCAGCGCGTAGTCGTATGGCCGGCGCGGCGTGAAGGGCCGGCGCGTCGACACAAACGTTCCGGCAAACTGGCGAGGCAGCGAGTTGGCGTCGCTGAGGCTGACCATGGGTGCGGCCTGGCCCGCGGCCGCCACGCCGTAGACGCCGGGCGTCACGGGTGCCGTGGCCATCGGCCCGGGCTGAGCCGGCGCGGGATTGACTGTGGGCGGCGGCACGGTTGGGGGTGTGGCCGCCGCGGCGGCCGTGGCCACTGGCGCCCGCTGGCTCGGCACGCCGCTCACGTTGATGTAGCCGACCAGTGTCTTCTCGAGGCTGATCTGATTCCAGCGGCCGCGCAGGCCGGTGATGCTGGATTGGTCGCCTTTCTCAGCGGTCGCGAGAACACCGGCGTCGGTTTTGGGCGCGAGCCGGATCAGAGATCCCGGTCTGATATCCAGACTCTTGGTCAGGTCCTTGTTTTCAACGTAGCCCTCGAACGGCCCGCGGAGTTCGATCGCAAGCCAGCCGGCCGGCGTGGTGCCAGGAGCAGAAGCTGCCGCCGTGGGTTCAGTGCCGGCGGCAAGGACGGCGATGGCGGGTGATGCCCGATCGGGCCGCGCGTGAACGGCGGTCGGTTCTTTGAGCGGTGCGGCAACCGCGGCTGCGCTGAGGACCAGACATGCGAGGAGGCGTGACACGGAATTCGCAGGGCGGAAAAATTTAGTCTTCATCGGCGGAAGGGACGGGCGAACGGTAGGCTTCGAAGGGCGCGTGTGGCGTCGGTGGATTGCGGAATAGAGATTCCACGTTTTTCGTAGAAAGCACTTTGCCCGCGCGCAACGGGATTCCCTTGAGTTGCAGCGAACCGATTTGGTAACGCCGCAGACGTTTTACCTCGAAGCCGAGAGTGGTGAAGAGTTGCCGAATCTCGCGCTTCTTCCCGTGGTGCATGTGGACGTCGAGGTCGGTCGAAGCCTGCGATGCACCTGCGTTGATCAACGCGGCGCGTTCCACTTTCAAGCGTTCGCTTTCAATCATGACGCCACGGATGAGATGCGGCAGCCGGGCCGCCGGGAACGGATGCTTCAGCACGACGTGATAACGCTTCACCACCACGTTCGACGGGTGCATCAGCCGGTTCGCGAGATCGCCATCCGTGGTGAGAATGACGAGTCCTTCGCTGTCGAGGTCCAGCCGGCCGGCACAGAAAAACCGGAACTTTGAAAACTCGCGCGGCAGCAGATCGAACACGGTCGCCGCATGGTGCGGATCATCGTTCGAACACACCAGTCCGCGCGGCTTGTGGACGGCCACGGTGAATCGCGGCTGGGCCGTCGACCGCACCGTTTTCCCCTGGACAGTAACCCGGTCGACGCCGGGTGTCACTTTCTGGCCCAAAGTGGCGGCGATGCCGTTGACCCAGATTTCGCCCTGCGCGATCAGGGCCTCGGCGGCACGGCGCGAGCAAACCCCGGCATCAGCGAGGTATTTCTGCAGGCGGATGGCACCGTCGTTCGACATGCCGTGAAGGTGGCGCCATTACGTCGCTGCGCGCAAGCTTCCGCGTTACCGGAACCGGCTTGCGTGGCACCGGGGCGGTCCCCTTCATCCCCAACCCCATTCCATGTCCGGCCCCACCGACTCCGCTGGGTACTCGAAAGACCACCCATTTCCCGCCCGGCTCACTGAGAACCGGCTGCTGAACAAACCCGGTTCCGCCAAGGAAACGCGCCACTTCGTCGTCGATATGGTGGGCAGCGGCCTGCACTACAACGCGGGCGATTCCCTCGGCATATTTCCTTCCAACCAGCCGGGCGAGGTGGCGGAAGTGCTCCAGCGGCTTGGCGCGTCGGGAGATGAACTCGTCAACCCGCCGGCGCTGAAATTATCGGGGCCGATTTCGCTGCGGGACGCGCTGACCCACAAGCTGGCGCTCTCCAAGCCGACGCGCCGGATGGTTGAGGTGCTGGCGGAAAGGGCATCCGATTCAGATGGAAAAGCACGGCTGAGTGGCCTGCTCGCGCCGGAAGCGAGGGATGTGTTGAACTCGTTCCTGGAACAGCGTGAGTTCATCGACTTGCTGGCGGAATTCCCGAGCGCGCGATTCTCCGCGCAGGAGTTTGTCGATCATCTCCGCCGATTGATGCCACGGCTGTATTCGATCGCGTCGTCACCGCGGGTGTTTCCCACCGCGATTCACCTCACGGTGGCCGTCGTGCGTTACCAGACGAACCATCGGGATCGGGTGGGAGTATGTTCGTCGTTTCTGGCGGATCGCGTGAAGCTGGGGGAGACGGTGGTCCCGGTTTTTGTGTCGCACTCGCACTTCGGGCCGCCGGAGGACAGCGCGCGCGATTGCATCATGGTCGGGCCGGGCACAGGGATCGCGCCCTTTCGGGCGTTCGTGCAGGAGCGCCTCGCCGCCGGCGCGACCGGCCGCAACTGGTTGTTCTTCGGCGATCAAAAACGCGGCACCGATTTTCTGTACGAGTCAGAGTGGAACGACTATCTCGCGCAGGGCGCACTGGCGCGGCTCGACACGGCTTTTTCCCGCGATCAATTGCTCAAGGTTTATGTTCAGGACCGAATGCGCGAGAATGCGAAGGAGTTTTGGTCCTGGCTCGAGCGCGGGGCCTGTTTTTACGTTTGCGGCGATGCGCGCCGCATGGCGAAAGACGTGGACCTCGCGCTCCATGACATCATCGCCGAGCGGGGTGGGATGGGCGCAGAGGCCGCCGCCGGCTACGTGAAGCAGATGAAGAAGGACCGGCGCTACCAGCGCGACGTGTACTGAGGCCCGCCTGACGCGATTCCGAATCGGAAATCTTGCCCCACATTCACTTTCCATCCGAAAATCACTCTCCCCAGCGGTAACTCTCATGCTTACATTTAACAATCGAACGGCCTTGGTAACCGGCGCCGGCCGTGGCATCGGCAAAGCCATCGCGGAAACCCTCGCCCGGCAGGGCGTCACGGTCATTTGCGTGTCGAAGTCCGCCGACTCCTGCGGCGCGACGGCTGCGGCGATCAACGCATCAGGCGGGAAGGCCAAAGCGTTCGCGGTGGACGTGGCCAACGGCGCCGCCGTGGCCGCGGCTTCAGAGGAACTGCTGAAGGAATTCACGCACATCGACATTCTCGTTAACAACGCCGGGATCACGCGCGATGGGCTGCTTTTTCGAATGAGCGAGGGCGATTGGAACGATGTTATTTCGACCAACCTGACCAGCTGTTTTCACTGGACGAAGCACCTGGCGCGGCCGATGACACGCGCGCGTTGGGGGCGGATCGTAAATATGACTTCGGTGAGCGGCATCATGGGCAATGCAGGGCAGGCAAATTACGCTGCCGCCAAGGCCGGAATGATCGGTTTGACCAAGACCCTGGCACGTGAATTTGCCAGCCGCAGTGTCACGGTGAACGCCGTGGCACCGGGGTTCATCAAGACCGATATGACCACGGAATTCGTCAATAATCCCGAAGCGGCGGCCAGAATCCTCGAAGTGGTGCCTCTCAAACGCTTCGGCGAAGCGGCCGATATTGCGAATATGACCGCCTATCTCTGCTCCGAGGAATCGGGATACATTACGGGACAAGTTTTTAACGTTGACGGTGGGATGGCGATGTGAACCCTCCGCACAACGCCTTTCCCTCTCAATTTCTGAAAAATGGCTGACCAAAAAACCATCGAACAACGGGTCAAAGAGATCATCGTAAATCAGCTCAACGTGAACGAGGAGCAGATTACGCCGCAGGCTTCCTTTCTCGACGATCTTGGAGCTGACTCGCTCGACACGGTCGAGCTAATCATGGCTTTCGAGGAGGAGTTCAAAGACGAAATCAAAGGCGAGATCCCGGAATCCGATGCGGAAAAGCTGCAGACGGTTGGCCAGGTGATCGAATACATCAAAGCCAAAGCCGGTACGGTCTGATTCAATTTTCATCCGGATTTCGGCGTTCTGTCGGAAATTTTCTGGCGGAACGCCTTTTTGTTTTTTGAATCAGACGTTTTCGCCCCATGGAAAATGTTTCGTCCTCACGTCGCGTCGTCATCACCGGAGTCGGTGTCATCACGTCGCTGGGGCATGATGTGAATTCCTTCTGGGGCAGTCTGGTGGCCGGGCGCTCCGGAGTGGCCAGAGTCTCGCTTTTCGACCCAGCTGAGTTTGCGAGTCAGATTGGCGCCGAGGTCCGCGATTGGGATCCGGCCCGGCACATGGATCCGAAGGAGGCGAGGCGGAACGACCGCTACACGCAATTTGGTTTTGCGGCGGCGAAGCAGGCGTTCGCCGATTCGGGTCTGGATCCGGCGAAACTGGATGGCGACCGCATGGGCGTAATCATCGGTTCCGGTATCGGGGGAATGTATACCTACGAATCGCAGCTAAAAGTTCTCGCCGAGCGGGGGCCGCGGAAGGTCTCTCCGTTCACCATTCCATCCCTGATTGGCAACATGTGCGCGGGCCTGGTGGCGATTGAGTATGGCGCGCGTGGTCCGAACTTCGGCATCGTCTCGGCCTGCGCCACGGGCAGCCATGCGCTCGGCGAAGCCGCGCATGCGATCCGCCGCGGCGACGCTGACGTGATGCTGGCGGGCGGCAGCGAAGCGGCGATCACGCCGTTTGCCTATGCAAGTTTTTGTTCGATGAAGGCCATGAGCACACGCAACGATGCGCCCGAAAAAGCCAGCCGGCCGTTCGAGCTGCATCGCGACGGCTTCATCATGGGCGAGGGGGCGGGTGTCATGGTGCTCGAGTCGTTCGAGCATGCCCGGGCGCGCGGTGCGCGGGTGTACGGTGAACTCGCGGGTTATGCCGCCACCAGTGATGCATTCCACATCACGCAACCCGATCCGGACGGGAAAGGGTTATCGCTGGCCATGTCGCGCGCGCTGGCCAGTGCCGGCGTTCGCGCCGACGAAATCGATTACATCAACGCGCACGGCACTTCGACGCCGTACAATGACAAGTTCGAGACGCTCGCGATCAAGAAGGTCTTTGGTGCGCATGCCGGCAAGGTTGCGATCAGCTCGACGAAATCGATGACCGGCCATCTGCTCGGCGCCGCGGGCGGCATCGAATCGGTGATTTGTGTGAAGACTTTGGAGACGCAGACCATTGCCCCGACGATCAACCTCGAGGAGCCGGACCCGGACTGCGATTTGGACTACGTGCCGAACGTGGCGCGGCCGGCGCGAGTTCGCACGGTGTTGAGCAACAATCTTGGTTTCGGGGGTCAGAATGCCGCGCTCGTTTTTCGTTCGCTTTGAAGAGCGGGCTGAAGTGGTTCGGCCAAAAAAGAACCGCGACCGGAAAGGCCGCGGGTCGGATTCAGACCGGAAACGCGAGCGCGATTATACTTTTTCCACCAACCCGGCTTTGATCGCCTTGACGGAGACCCAGACCCGTTTGGTGCCGCCATTGGCGGTCTTGATCCTGATCTTCTGCAGGTTGGGCCGGAATTTGCGCTTCGTGATGCTGGTCACGTGAGTGCCGATCCCGCCGCTCTTCTTCGACTGACCCTTTCGATTGATGATCGAACCCTTGACTGGGCGGCGACCGGTGATTGCACAAATTCTGGCCATGATGGTTTCTCGTTGGTTAAAGGGTCGCGAGTAAAGGCCTGACCTCAGGCGACGCAAGGTGAATTTTGGCCGGACCGCTGCGCATGCAAGACCTGGAATTTTTGACCGAGGTTCGACGGGTGTAAGAGCTGGGCAAGCGCGAGTTTTCGCGGACTGAATCGGCGCGCCTCCTCGGAACTGATCGCGGCGATTCGAGCGCCGGCTCGGCGAATGAAAAAAACTTCCTGCGATTCGACTGTGAGGGCAGTAAACCCCTGCTGCGCCAGCGCCTCCACCAGCCAGTCCCAGCACACATGGCAGGTAAGATCCTGTTCGCCCGGACGGGCCAGCAGGTCGTTGGACTGCGTATGACGAAAGTACGCCCGCGCTGTTCCTGCCGGTGTCGCTTCGACCAACTCCATCCAGGATTTTCCATAATCGCCCGTCACGAACAGTCCCGTCCAGGGTTGCGCGGCGATCTTTGTCGCGAGTCGGGCACTGGCCAGCGGGGCGTCGATGGCATAACCTTCTGGCGCGGTGGCCGGGAGGTGGGCGAGGCGGGGCGCATCGCCCGCCTCGGTTTCCACCAGGGCTCCTCCGGCGAGCGACACGCCCAACTCGCGCCAGCCCCCCTGGCGATACACGAATCGGGAAAACGGCTGCGCATCGAACAGTTCATTGGAAAAGACGATGCACTTCCCTTCGAGCAGGATTGGCTGGCCAAGGGTGATGGTGCGGGCGGCCCCAAAAGGGTGGGCCACGCCTTCGAGCACGCCGCCGGTCGTCTCGGCGCCGAGTTCGACAAACGTGTAATCGCGCGGATCATCCGCCAGCAGGTGCACGCAGGCCGCGGCTACGAGTTCGCCATAGAGCGAACCACTGGTGGCGGCCGTGAAAAAATCGGTGCCGTCACCATAACCGATCCGCGGCCGATCCCGGGCGTAGTAGCCAACCTGCGGATGGTAGAGTGCCAGCGCCATGAACTGCGCGAACCGCATCATGCCCCGGTGGTCGGCGTTTTGCTGGAAAACGGCGATAAATTCAGGCGAAGCCTGGGGATTGAATACCGACGAACCCATTTACAATCCGATGCCGATGGCCAGAGTCCGCGGCATGTTCAAACGGATTCTCGTGCTCGTGACTGGCGTGATGCTTGGCGTTACGCTTTCCGTGGCCGGACTTCGCGTGGCCGCTGCCTGGTCCTTGTGGCCAAATCGTGATCTGTCGCGTTCATCGAATTACGTCCGTGATGTCATGCGGCTCGTGAACGAGCATTACGTCGATCAAAAGAGCGCCGCCTACGAGGATCTCGCCCGCAGTGCGCTGCATGGGATGGTCGAGTCGCTCGATCCTCATTCGGAATTTCTGGAGGCGAAGGATAACCGCGAATTCGAGGAAGACATCACCGGCGAATTTGGCGGCGTGGGTCTTCAGGTCGAGACGCGCGAGAATCGGATCGTCATCATTGCCACGCTGGCGGACACCCCGAGCGAACGTGCCGGTATTCAACGAGGCGACGAAATCGTCAGTATCGACGGCAAACCCGTAAGCGCGGGCGGCAACGTGGATGGTGTGGTCAGCCGGTTGCGGGGCAAGCCCAAGACCAAAGTCGTGGTGGGGCTTTTCCGGCCGTCCACCCAGGAGGCGCTGAACCTCACGATTGTGCGGGAGGTGATCAAGGTGGAGAGCGTGCGCGGTGTTCGCGTGCTCGAGGATGGCATCGGTTACGTGCAGCTGACCGAGTTCTCCGATCACACCGGCGAACAGTTCGTGCACGCGCTGGAGGTTCTGCTGAAGCAGGGTATCCATAGTTTGATTATCGACGTGCGCAACAATCCCGGCGGGCTGCTCGACGCCGCCGTTTCCGTGGCGGAACCGTTTTTCCGAAAAGGTGAACTGATCGTTTTTACGCGGGGGCGAAAACCGGAGGACCGGGAGGACTTCCGGGCCGAAATGGCCGCCGAGCCGCTCTCGCTGCCGATTGCCGTGGTCATCAACGCGGGTACCGCCAGTGCCGCGGAGATTGTCACCGGTGCCCTCAAGGATACGGGACGTGCCATCGTGGTCGGGGAACGGTCGTTCGGCAAAGGCTCGGTGCAATCGGTGTTCAAGCTCGAAAACGGAGAAGGGATGCGACTGACGACCGCGCGCTATTATACGCCGGGAGGCGCCACCATTCACGAGCGCGGCGTGACTCCCCACGTGGAGGTGGTCATGACGCCGGAGGAGGATTTGAAACTGGCCCGCCAGCGGTCCCGATCCGACCTGAGGGATCCGAAGGATTTCAAGGAGCGGTTCGGGTTCGAGCCCGTCGTCGATCGGCAGTTGGAAACGGCCGTTGCGGTTCTGCAGGGGGTCAGACTTTTTGGGGACGTGTCATTGGCGCGGCTTTCGTCGGCGCAATGATCCTGGCGCTCGAAAGCTCATGCGACGAGACGGCGGTGGCCGCTTTCGATCCCGTCCGCGGTCTCGCCGGCGAATGGGTTCACAGTCAGATGGCGCTGCACGAGAAACACGGCGGCGTCGTACCCGATCTCGCGACGCGTGAGCATCTGCGCACATTCGGTCCGCTGCTTGCGCGCGTGCGGACCGAAATCGATCTTGCGGTGGTGACTTCGGTTGCTGTTACGCACGGCCCGGGACTGGCCGCGTGCCTGGCGATGGGCGTGGCGGCAGCAAAGGCGCTGTCGTTGGCGCTGCGCGTTCCGCTGGTCGGCGTGAATCATCTGCGTGGCCACGTCTGGTCGCCGTTCATCGCCCTGCACGCGCGAGCCGCGACGGAGTTCGAGACGAAGCTCGCTGCATTGCTGCCGCATCTCGGCCTCGTCGTGTCAGGCGGCAATACTCTCCTCGTCGCCGTCGACGCGCAGCGCAGCGTCACCGTGCTTTCCTCGACGCGCGATGATGCGGCGGGCGAGGCGCTGGACAAGGGCGCGAAACTGCTCGGACTCGGATACCCGGGAGGGCCTTGGATCGAGAAACTGGCAGCGGGCGGGCGGAGCGACGCGTTTGATTTTCCGCGCGGGATTGCCGGGCGCAATGAGCTCGATTTCAGTTTCTCCGGGGTGAAGACGAGCCTGCGTTATCTGCTGGAGAAAATGCCGGCCGCCGAGGTGCAGGCGAGGTTGCCTGATTTGTGTGCGAGTTATCAACAGGCCGTGGTGGATGCGCTGGTCCGAAAAACGCGGGCAGCGCTGCGGCAGGCGGCGCCATCCTTCCGGAGTGTCGGGGTCTCCGGCGGCGTCGCCAACAATCGCACGTTGCGTGCGGCGCTCGAGGCGGCGGCGGCGCGCGAGCGGATCACGTTTCTCGCCGCGCAGCCCGCCCACACCGGCGACAACGCAGCCATGATTGCATTTGCGGCTTGGGCTGACCCGGCCGGCACCGAGCGCCAGGCCGGTTTGGGGCTGCGCATCGAGCCGAGCGCGGCGCTCTGCTCGTAGTGGGGGGCGGAATTTGCCGGACCGAGGCGGCTACTTGTAGTCCCGCCGCAAGTTACTCGGCAGGATTCCATGCTCCTCGCGATATTTCGCCACCGTGCGTCGTGCAATCTTGATTCCTTTTTCCACCAGCTTCGCGACGATCTCCTGATCACTCAGCGGCGCCGCCTTGTCCTCCAGGTTGATCAAGTCGGCGATCATTTCCTTCACGCTCGTGTTCGAAACGGACGCACCGCTGTCAGCCTGATAACCCGGGGTGAAGAAATACTTGAACTCGAAAACCCCATGAGGCGTGCGGATGTATTTGTTCGCGATCGCCCGGCTCACCGTCGTTTCGTGCACGCCCACCACGTCGGCAATTTGCGTCATCGTCAGTGGCTTCAGCTGCGATACGCCATTCTCGAAAAAGTCCTTCTGCGCGTTGATGATTTCCCGGGTGATCCGCTCGATTGTCCGCTGCCGCTGCTCGATCGAGTCGATCAGGAATTTTCCCGACCGCATGCGCTCGCGCAGGTAATCGCGCTCCAGTTTCGACAGTGATCCCTTGGCAATCATATCGCGATAGGTGCTCGAGATGCGCAGCCGCGGAATGTAATCGTCGTTCAGGTGAATTTTCCATTCGTCGCCGTCCTTTTCGACGGTCACGTCGGGAACGACGACGCGGTTGTTGTCCTCGGCGAAGCGGCGGCCCGGCGCTGGGTTGAGTTTGCCGATTTGCTCGATCGCGGACTGCACATCGTCGGCGTCCACGCCCAGTTTTCGCGCGAGCTCGGGAATCCGCCGCCGGGTCAGCAGCTCAAAATGATCCTTGATGATTCGAGCCGCCAGCGATGTCCCGCGGCCTTGCGCGACGAGTTGCGCGAGCAGACAGTCGGCGAGGCCTGTCGCGCCGATACCGGGAGGATCAAATGCCTTCAGTGTCGCCAACGCCTCCTGGACGATGGCGAGGGGCAGGCCGGTTTGCAGGGCGACGTCCGACGGCGTCTGCGTCAGAAAGCCGCGATCATCGAGGCTGCCCACAAGGTGTCTCATCGCCTCCACCGTTTTGGGTGACAGGTCCGCCAGCTCCGCCTGTTGCATCAAGTGCTCCTGCAACGAGGTCTCGGTGACGAGCGAATCGAAAAAATGCTGGCGCTTCTCCGCATCCTCCGAGGTGTACGGCTGGGTGCCCCCGACGCTGGACATGTGATCGCGCCAGTCCTGGTCGAGTTTTCCGAGAATCTCGAACTCCTTGTCCGCCGAAAAGTCCAGTTCATCGCCCTTCAAACCGCCATCACGATCGTTTATATCGGGCGACGGCGCGGTGTTCTCCTGCGCTGGGCTCCCGGAATCACCTTCGGATTCGCTGCTGTTCTCGTGATCTCCGTCATCCTCGGGTTTGTCGAGGCTGACGCCCTCCATCGGCAGCTCCTCGAGCGTGGGATTGCTCTGCAACTCCTCCTGAATGACCGAGCGCAAATCCAGCGCGGCCACCTGAAGTATCTTCAGCGAGTGGCGAAGCTGCGGCGCGAGGACGAGAGACTGCGTCTGCCGCTGGCGAAGCTCGTGACTAAATCCAGGCCCGCTCATGTGGATGAAGTTCGTTCCGGTTCATCTCAGATGGGGGCTCGGACAGAAAGCGCAGGCACGATTGGATCTTTGATGCCAAAAAGCTCTTTGAGGTAAACGCCGAGCTTCTCATTCGTGGGACCATAACGGTCGCTGTAGAGATACAGCTCCAGTTCGGTGAGCATTTCGGACGCGGTCTGGAATCGTTTGTCGCGATCACGCTGCAAGGCGCGCTGGATGATCGCTTCCAGGCGCGGATCGATATCCGCGCGCAGCGTCGAGAACTGGGGGATCGGCATCGTCAGGATATTCCGGCGCGACTGCGCCCGGTCCGCCGAGCGAAAGATGTTTCGGCCGAGGAGCAACTCGGTGAGCATGATCCCCAAGGGGAAAAGATCGGCGCGCGCATCCGTGACCGCGTAGCTCGCCTGCTCGGGGGACAGGTATTCGTCTTTACCGGCGATGACCTTTCCTTCCTCGTTGTACATCAGGTCGAGCGCCTTCGCGATGCCGAAGTCAGTGAGCTTCACGTCGCCCTCATAGGCGAGCATCACATTTTTTGGACCAATGTCGCGATGAACAATGTTGAGGTGTCGGCCGTCGCGGTCGCACTTGGTATGGGCGTACGTAAGCCCGCGTGCCACCCGCGAGACAATGAAGGCCGCCAGGTCCACCGGAAGCAGCCGGCCCAGTTTGCGGTGTTGATCGAGGACCTGCTCCAGATTCACGCCGCGGACAAACTCCATCACCATGAAGTATTGCCCGCCGACCTGGCCGAGGTGATACGTCTGGACGATGTTGGTGTGAATCAGATCGGCGACGAGCCGGGCTTCGCCGATGAAGTTATTTTGGAACTCCTCGATCGCGGAATACTCCTCGCGAATGAGTTTTACGGCCACGACTTTGCGAAAATTGCCCGCGCCCAGCTGGTGCGCCTCGTACACGAGGCCCATGCCACCATCCGCGACCTTGCGAACCATTTCGTAGTGAAGCTCGTTGAAGATGTGTTTGATTGACGCCACTTCGGTCAGAGGAAACGTATGCCGCGCGCGGCTGGCAAGAGCGCATATGTTTTCGGCCCGAAATTTGCTGCGTGCCGGTTGACAGCGAGTTTCGCTGACCTACGGTGAGCGCGAAATGATCACTCTGACACCCCGTGCCGCGAAACAAGTTCGCGCCATGCATGGCGAGCTGAATGCGCCAGACAAGCGCCTGCGGGTGCTCGTGGAATCTGGTGGCTGTTCAGGTTTCCAGTACGGAATGTCTTTCGATGATCCGAAACCCGAAGACACGCAGTTCGAGAGCGAAGGCATCCCAATCGTGATGGATACGGCGAGCGTCGCCTATCTCAACGGCTCGTCCATTGATTTTGATGACGGCCTGCACGGAAAGGGTTTCGAAATCAAGAACCCGAACGCGCAAAGCACCTGCGGCTGCGGCAAGTCGTTTAGCTGAGCCATCGCGATTCGGGGGGCAGCAGTACCGGCGCGCCGGGCTGGCTCTACTTTACGGCTTCGTGCAATGCCACGGTCCCGAACGTCATCGATCGCGCAGCGACGCTGGAGAACCCAGCCTGTCTGATCTCGGCGGAGAGCCCTTCTCGATTTGGAAACCCCGCGATCGTCTCATTGAGGTACACGTAGGCGGAGCGGTCGCCAGTTATCATCCCGGCGAGGGTCGGGAGAACACGACGGAGATAAAAATAATAAAGAGCGCGGCACCATGGCTGCGGCTGGGAAAACTCCAGCACGAACAGGCGCCCGCCCCCACGCAGCACGCGCCGCATCTCGCTCAGTCCGCGGTTGCGATCGGCCAGATTGCGCAAACCAAACGCAATCGTCAGGCAGTCAAACGTTGCATCTGGCAGCGGAAGGGCGAGTCCATCGCCCTGCAAAAACGAAATATTGACGAATTGGCGCGGACCGGCGGCGTTTTTTTTCGACACGGCTTGGTCCAGCATTGGCTGACAAAAGTCCATTCCGACGATTTCCGTGGTCGGTGGCAGGGCGCGACCGAGCGCAAATGCCACGTCTCCACTGCCCGTGGCCAAGTCGAGAACCCGGTTCGGCCGGTGCTGCTTAACTCCTGCTACCAGTTGCTTACGCCAACGAATGTCGTTTCCTATGCTCAGAAGCCGATTCGCTACGTCATAGCGACGCGCAATCCGACTAAACATGATGTTAACTGCGCTAGGATCAGGCATAACCCGATGGTAAATCTCTGGGGAACGCCTTTAAAGCAAATCGGTCATAAGAGTTGACGCAATTCGTAGCATGAAAGTAATTTATAGGTGCTCAATACAACGAAGCCCATAGCCAAAGGAACCCCCCCATGTCCAACCTGACCAAACGTGAAATCGTGCTGGAGATCTATCGGAAATCGGGTTTTCCGCAAAAGCAGATCGTCGACACCGTCCAGCAGACTCTGGATATCATTCAGAAGGCATTGGCGAACGGGCGCAACGTCGAGTTGCGCAATTTCGGCGTGCTGGAGGTTCAAGTCCGCAAACAGCGGATTGGCCGCAACCCAAATAAGCCCGAGGCTGAGGTGATCATTCCGCAGCGAGCGGTGGTGAAATTCAAGTCGGGCAAGATTCTCAAGCAGCAGCTGAAGAAGCTGGATTTGGTTAAGCTGCAGGCCGAGGAACAGCAGAACCCGACCGGTCCTGGCGCGCCGTCGATGTGATGTGCCGGTGCGCCTGTCGGGCGCACGCTGGTGTGTTGGCGCGGGCATTCTGTCCGCGCTCGCTTTGCGGCCGTGGATTGCAGCGTGGTTGCGGGTGAATGTTTTTGAGTCGCGCTGGCCGGGGCGGAGTCGCCACGATTCCGCCTCCCATGGCGACGTTTCAGACTCTGCCCGGTTTTCGTGAGTTCTATCCCGAGGAACTCGCGCGCCGGAATCACTTGTTCCGATTGTGGCGGCAAACAGCCACCACGTTCGGCTTTGCTGAATACGACGCGCCCGTATTGGAGTCGCTCGACCTCTACAAGGCAAAGTCGGGCGATGAGATCGAAGGGCAGCTGTTCAGTTTCGTGGACAAGGGAGGTCGTGACGTGGCGCTGCGCCCTGAGATGACCCCGACAGTCTGCCGCCTCGTCGGCGCAAAGGCGAATTCGCTCAAGCGACCGATCAAATGGTTCAGCATTGGAGAGTTCTATCGGTACGAGCGAATGCAGAAGGGGCGCGGACGCTGCTTCTTCCAGTTCAATGCGGACATCTTCGGCGAACCCGGCCCTGAGGCGGAGATCGAACTGATTTCGCTGCTCGTGCAGTGCTTGTGCGCATTCGGCCTGACCGCCGAGGATTTTTATGTCCGCGTCAGCGATCGAAACCTTTGGTTCTATTATTTGGAGGCACTCGGGTTGAGCCCCGAGCAGGTGAGGGCGGTGCTCGGAGCAGTCGACAAGCATGAAAAGATGGGGGACGAAGCGTTCAAAGGGTACGAGGAGCGCTTCGGTGCGCTGACGCCCGAATTGAAGGCAGCGATACTGGAATTCCTAAACATCAAGTCACTGGCCGCCCTGGAGGCGCGATTGGCTGGATTCGCCGCCGGGGACAAGCTGGCCGGAAGGATGCGGGATTGGCGGCAACTGCTCAGCGCTCTCGAGGCGATGGGACTATCCCGTTTCGTTGAAGTTGATTTGGGCGTGGTGCGGGGGCTGGCCTATTACACAGGCTTTGTGTTCGAAGCCTTCGATCGCAAAGGACAACTTCGCGCGCTCGCCGGCGGTGGTCGTTATGACGATCTGGTGGAGAAACTCGGAGGCCCGGCATTGCCGGCGGTTGGTTTCGCGATTGGCGACATGACATTCGCATTGCTGCTGGAGCAGCGCGGGCTGATGCCGGCGTTGGTGCAGGCACCCGATGTGTACTGCGTCGTCGGCGGTGCGGCGGAGCGTCCGGTCGCCTTTGCGGACATCCATGCGCTGCGCGCGGCCGGGTTTCGCGTCGAATATCCGTTCAAGGACGTCGCGTTTGGCAAGCAATTCAAGGCGGCGGCGGAGTCTGGCGCGCGGCTGGCGCTCATCTATGGCGGCGACGAACTCGCCCGCGGAACCGTGAAGGTGCGCGATTTGCGGGAGCGCAGCGAAAGGGAAGTGCCGCGAGACCAAGTCGCGTCCACGGTGCGTGATCTGCTGGCGCACGGATGAGCGGGTCGGCGCAGCGCGAAAAGGATGCCGGCACGTGCGTGCCTGCCCCGCCCGCGCCGCGCCCCCTCGGTCGCCGGGATTTCTGGCTCGGGTTCGGCTTGCTGCTGGCCATCGTGGCGATGTATCAACCTACTTGGTACGCTGGCTTCATTTGGGACGACGACGCCCATTTGACGGCGCATCCGAGCATCGTCGGCCCGCTGGGACTGAAGGAGGTGTGGACGACGCGGGCGGCGAATTACTTTCCGCTCGTACTCACGACATTCTGGGCGGTCAACAAGATGGTTGGTCTCGATCCGCTCGTGTTTCATCTCCTCGGGGTCGGGTTGCACATCGGGTGTACGCTCTTGCTCTGGCTCGTGCTGCGTCGGTTGCGGATTCCCGGCGCCTGGCTTGGCGCGGCGCTGTGGGGATTGCATCCGGTGCAAGTCGAATCGGTGGCCTGGGTTTCAGAGATCATCAACACGCAGTCAGGCGTGTTCTTCCTGCTCTCCATCTGGTTCGCGGCGCGATGGCTCGCGCCGGCGGCCCACGCGCGCCCCGCGGGTCGCGATTACGGCTGGGCCCTCGTGTGCGCGGCGGGCGCGATGTTGAGCAAACCGTCGACCGTCATGCTGCCGGTGGTACTCGCGCTCACGTGCTGGTGGCTGCGCGGCCGCTTGCAATGGCGCGACGCCCGTTGGCTGGCGCCCTTTTTCTTGTTTGCATTCGCCACGAGCGCCTGGGCGATTTGGGAGCAACGCGTGCAGCATCGGGCCGTCGGGGGTGAGTGGGGCCAGAGCCTGGCGGAGCGTTTCATTATCGCCGGCCGCGCGGTGTGGTTTTATGCCGCCAAACTTTTCTGGCCCCACCCACTGAGTTTCATTTACCCGCGCTGGACGCTCGAGAGTGGGCGGTTCGTCGCGTGGCTGCCGGCGCTGGGCGCGGCAGTTGCCGTGGGGACACTCGGCTGGCTCGGTTGGCGACGCGGCTGGCGGGGGCCGCTGTTCGCGGTGGCTTACCACGTGGCCCTGCTGTTTCCCGTGCTCGGTTTTTTTAACGTCTATTTCTTCCGGTATTCGTTCGTTGCCGATCATTTCCAGTATCTGGCAAGCATGGGACTGCTGGCCCTGTCAGGTGCGGTGGTCGCCACCGGGCATGGGCGGTTCGCGCCCCGCGCACGCGGAGCGCGCATCATTGCCGTCGGCACAGCCGGTGTGCTGATAACGTTCAGTGGACTGGGCTGGCGCCATGCCCGAAATTTCGTGGGTGAGGAGGCGCTCTGGCGCGCAACCCTGAAGACCAATCCCACCTCGGTGCTCGCGCACAATAATCTCGGCGTTTTTCTCGTTGAAAAGGGCCAGTTGTCCGCCGCCCTGGCTCACTACGATCACGCCCTCGCGGTGAATCCAAGGCTGGCCGACACCCATTACAACAAGGGCCGCGCGCTCGCGCTGCTGCCGGACCGTTTGCCGGAGGCGATGCAACACTTTCAAACCGCGATCGAGTCGAGACCCGATTTCACGGAGGCTCGGTTGAGTCTGGCCAACGCGCTCGCCAGCTTTCCCGCGCGTCGAGGCGAGGCGATCGCCCAGTATGAAGCACTTTTGCAGCTGAAACCAAATCACGCCAACGCGCACTCCAACCTTGGGGTTTTGCTCAGCGAGTGGCCGGATCGGCTCGCTGATGCGATTCGCCATGGCGAAACCGCCGTACGGCTGAAAGCAGACCTGCCGGAAGCGCACTTCAACCTGGCGAACACACTCGCGCGGTTGCCGGAGCGCGCGGAGGACGCGATCCGACACTACCAGGCGGCGCTGACGCTGAAGCCCGACTACCTCAAGGTGCATATCAATCTCGGGCTCGCCTACGCGCGCTCTCGCGAACGGCTGCCCGACGCCCTCCGTCATTACGAAGCGGCGCTCGCGCTCGAGCCGCGCTCGGCCGTGACGCACAACAATCTGGCGGTTGCCCTGGCGCAAAGCGGGCGGACGGAAGAGGCCCGGAAACACTTCGAACGCGCCCTCGAGCTCGCGCCGGATTACGGCGACGCGCGAAACAATCTCGCCCGGCTTCCACCGCCGGCGCCCTGACCGCGACTCCGCGCGGCTGACCCCGCCTCGGAACATCTGCTTGCCCCCGACGGCGGTCCGGGCGTTTTCTGGCCCTCGTGAAACCGCACGGTCATCGCTTTCGTGCCCTGCCGGGTCAGTACGCGGTGTGTCGCCTAAATCCTGATACGGTGGTTCCCGCCTGGGCCGCCGGACCGTTCGTGAACGTGACGCTCACGGATGACGAACTCGCGATCATCTGTCCCGCTGACGTCGTGCCGGCGGGCATCCGCGCGGAGCGCGACTGGCGGGTGCTGAAGTTGGTGGGACCTTTCCCCTTTACCGCAACCGGCGTGCTGGCTTCGCTCGCCACGCCGCTCGCGCGCGCGGGCATCAGCCTGCTCTCGATTGCAACGTATGACACCGACTATTTCCTCGTGAAGGCCGGGGTGTTCGATGACGCCCTCGTCGTGCTCGCGGCGGCGGGCCACACGCGCATCGGCTAATCTGCCATGAGTCCGGCAACGGTGGGCTGGCGGCTCGTTCGTGTTCCGCTCATTTCCGCACTGCTGGGATTTGGTGCTCTCATGATTGGTGCGCGCTGGCTGGCTGAGCGGATGCTCTATTATCCCGACGTGGCCTCGCGACGGGAGGTGCCGGGCACGCGCTTGGTCATTGATGAGAACGGCCACCGAATCGCGGTCGTGCATCGGCCGAATCCCACGGCGCGATTCACGGTCTGGTTTTTTCATGGCAACGCAGAATCGTTGGGTGACGTGGAGCCATTTCTCCAACGTTTGCAGCAGGCGGGATTTGCCGTCTTCGCGTTCGATTACCCCGGCTACGGCCTGAGCTCGGGCCGGCCTTCGGAGGCGGCACTCAACATCGCTGCGCGCGCCGCACGGACCTATCTTCGCAATGAACTGAACGTGCCGCCCGCCGGAACCCTGATCTTTGGCCGTTCACTCGGCGGCGGGCCGGCCGTGCAGATGGCGGGGGAGGAGCGCGTCGCCGGGCTGGTCTTGCAGAGCACGTTCACCAGCGTCTTTCGCGTGATGACGCGCTGGCCGTTGCTGCCGTCGGATCTGTTCGAGAATGAACGCAAGCTCCCGCCGATCGCATGTCCTGTGCTGATCATGCATGGACAGCGCGACGAAGTGATCCCGTTTCATCACGGCCAGGCGCTTTTCGCTGCGGCGAAGGAGCCGAAGCGCTCATTGTTCGTGCCCACGGCCGGGCACAACGATTTTCTGACGAAGGCGGATGCGGATTTTTGGCGGACGCTCCAGGCCTTCGCTGTCGACTGCGAAAAGCAGCCGTAGCGGATCACACCGGCTGCTTGCGCCGCTTCCAGCGATCGAAGAGCACGGCGGCCAGGAGAATCGTGCCGCGGGCCACATACTGGTAGAACGTCGGCACGTTCATGAGGTTCATCGCATTTTGGACGATGCCCATGATGAGGACGCCCGCGATCACGAAGCCCATGCTGCCGATTCCGCCCGTGAGCGAAACGCCTCCGAGCACGCACGCGGAGATCACTTCCAGTTCGAAGCCAAGCGACGTGTTGGGCTGGCCGCTCGTGATTCGCGAGGCCAGCACGATCCCCGCGAACGCAGCCATCAGCCCTTGCGCCGTGAAGATCACGATCTTCACGCGCTCCACGGCAATGCCGGCGAGATGCGCCGCCTCCGCATTGCCCCCCACCGCCAGCGTGTCACGTCCGAATACAGTCCGGTTCAGCACGAATCCGAAAACGAGAAAGCACAGCGCGGTGATCCATATTGGCGCCGGGACGCCGAAGATGGCGGAGTTGCCGAGAACGAAGAACGACTCGTGTCCAATGCCCACCGCGGAGCCACCCGAGACGATGAAACCGAGGCCGCGCACAATTTGCATCGAAGCCAGCGTCGTGATGAGCGCGTTGATCTTCAGTTTCGCCACCACGAAGCCATTCACCACGCCCACCGCCGCGCCGAAACCGAGTGCCGCCAGCACGCCAACGGTGATGCTGCCGGTCCTGTTCATCACCACCGCCGCGATCACCCCGGCACAGGCGACGACGGAGCCGATCGACAAATCGAAATCACCGGCCGCCAGGCAGAACAACATCGTGCACGCGACCATCCCCGTCATCGAAACCGCCAGCGCGAGCCCCTTCATGTTTGCGACCGAGAAGAAATTCTCCACGCCGAGCGAACATCCGATGAACAGGATTGCCAGCACGACCAGCATGCCCGCCTGGTCGAAGAAATCCCCGATGGCCGTGGAATGACGGGGGCGCGTGAGAGTCGAATCCGTGGTCATGAGTGGTTCGGTTGGGAGCGCAGGCCTCTGCGGAAATCAACTCGACCGCGGCGGCACCAGCGCGCCCGTTTCCAACGGAAGCGCCAGCTTGAGCAATTTCTCCTCGTTCGCGTCCTCGCGGGAAACGATCGCCGCAAGCTGGCCCTGGCGCATCACCGCGATGCGATCGGCGACGCCGAGAACTTCCGGCAGCTCGCTGGAAACCATGATGACGCATACGCCATCGCGAGCCAGTTTCTGCATGAGCGTGTAGATTTCGCTTTTGGCGCCCACGTCGATGCCGCGGGTCGGCTCGTCGAAGAGAATAACGTTGATGCGCCCGGAAAGCCACCGGCCGAGGATCACCTTTTGCTGATTTCCGCCGGAGAGATTGCGAATCAACTGCCGGGCGGACGGCGTGCGCACCCGCAGCTGGTCGATCCACTTCCGTGCGTTTTCCTGCTCCCAGCGCTCGTTGATCAATACGCCACCGTGCGCCTTCCGCCGGCGCGCGCTGAGGTTGATGTTTTCCAACACCGATCGAACCGGCACGATGCCGTCCTTCTTTCTGTCCTCCGGGCAGAGCATGATCCCCGCGTCGATCGCATCGCGCGGCGAGGAGATTTCCACCGTCCGCCCCTGCACGAGAATTCGTCCGGTTTGCTTGGCGGCGGCGCCAAAAATAAGTCGCAGCAACTCGGTTCGGCCGGCGCCGACCAGGCCGAAAAAACCGAGGATTTCACCCGCCCGCGCGCGGAAGGACACCGGCGCCGCGAGGCCGGGCCCGAACAACTCCTCGACCGCCAGGCCCTCGCCGCCCAGTGGACGCGGCGCATAGTTATAGATGTCGGCGAGCTGGCGGCCGACCATGCGCTGCACGACGTGATCCCGCGTGAGCGTGGCGAGCTCCGCGGTCTCGACGAGTTTGCCATCGCGCAGAATCGTGATCCGATCACACAACGCGAAGATTTCCTCCATGCGATGTGACACGTAGAGAATGGCGCATCCCCGTGTCCGCAGTTCACGAATGATGGTGAAGAGCCGCCGCACCTCCCGGTCCGAAAGGCTGCTCGTCGGTTCATCAAACGCGATGATGCGCGCGCCGCGCGTCAGCGCCTTGGCGATCTCCACCATCTGTCGTTGCGCGAGCGGGAGCCGGCCGAGCTTCGTGTCGGGATCGATCGGCTCGCCGACGAACTCGAGCTGCCGTCGCGCAGCGGCGGCCAGTTCGCGTCGATTCACCAGTCCCATCCGCTGCGGCAGGTGGCCGAGAAACAGGTTTTCCGCCACGGTCATTTCAGGGACCAGATGCAGCTCCTGATAGATCACGGCGACTCCCGCCTTGATCGCCGCCGCGGTCGTATTCAGTTCCAGGGGCGCGCCATCGATCGCGACCGAACCGGCCGAAGGTTGGTGGGCGCCGCTCAAAATTTTCAACAGGGTCGATTTGCCCGCACCATTTTCGCCCATCAGCGCATGGACGGAACCGGCGTGCACCTCGAACGAAACCTCCTGGAGCGCTTTCACGCCCGGGAAATCCATGGACACGTGATGGAACGCGAGGGCGGCGGTCATGCGCGGTTCACGGAGAAGGGAAGCTGGCGTGCTGCCGACGCACGATTTGTTTCGCGGATGCGCGGGCTATTCCCGCACACCCTGCTCCTTCAGCACCTGCCGGAAATTATCGCGGGTGATCAGAACGCCGACCGTGCGGGTGTCGAGCGGCGGTTCGACGCCGTCCTTGATCCACTGATACATCATCACGCTGGTCTGATATCCGTGGCTCTTGGCCGACAGCAGCATCGAGCCATGGAACGAGGTCGGTTTGGCTTTCTCCAACTCGACAATGCAATCGGTGCCGTTGATGCCAATCGCGACTGCGTTTTCGGCCGGGACGCCGCGGCCCTCGAGGGCGCGGACCGCACCCAACACCGCGCTGTCATTTATCCCGCACACGAGCCAGCGCTTCACGTCGGCCTTTTGCGTGAGCAGTGTGTTCATCGCCTCGAATGCGCCCGGAATGTCAGGCGTGCGTTCCGGCGCGCGGTAAATGCGCTCCTTCGGAAATCCCGCCTCCGTGAGCGTGCGGATGGCGCCGTCGGTGCGGTCCCTCGCTGTCGCCAACTCATCGAAGGTCACGGCCGCCACCGCCGTTTCGCCCGGATTCCATCCACGCCTCTTCAACTCCGCCGCGAGGGTTCGACCGACTTCTTCCCCGATTTTCGAAGCGGATATGCCGAGGTAATGCACATTTTTCATCGGCTGGCCGTCGGGACCGATGAATTGGTCATCCACCGCGATGAGCTTGAGATTCGCCGCTTTGGCCTTCGCGACAATGGCTGGCCCAAGCTTTGTGTCCGGCGTGCAAATCACGAATCCCTGGGCGCCTCCTGCCGCGAGGTTGTCGATCGCCGCCAGCACCTTTTCGCCGTCCGTTGCGCCGATTTTCACCAGGTTGAACTTCAGCTCGTTCGCCGCTTTTTCCGCAAATCGCCATTCCAGCTGAAACCACGGCTCTTCGGGTTGCTTGACCAGAAAGCCGATCTTGACCGCTTCGCTCCCGCTGCCCGCTTTCCCGCCGGCGGCGGAGTCCGTGGTTTTCGAACAGCCGGCCAGCAGAACGGCCGCGAACGCGGCGAAAATCAGGGAATGCAGGGAGCGGTAAGCAGCGGACGAGTTCATAACAGGAATGGTAGCGGAGGAAATCCGCGCCCTCACATGCATCAGCAACCTTCGCCCAGGGCCAAGCCCATTCTGCGATGCAGGGCCGGTCGTGCGCCGGCCAGCGGCGGCGGAAACACGCCTTCAGGACGGAGTTCCGCCATGCGGGCGGTTCGGCTTTGTGCCCTCCTGGTTGCCGCGGGCGTCAGCTTTCGTAAGGCACGGAGGCAGGCGGGTGGGGCGGCGTCCCCTCGCCGGGCGCTCCGCGCGACGCGCGATCACCGTTGAGTTGTCACTTGCCCGCCGGCACCCGCCCAACTTTTCTCCCGCCATGTCAGCCACGGTGGACACCCCCGCCCTTGCCCGTCGCGGAATCGCGGTGGAGCCGGGCTCGCTGTCCCATTGGGCGCTGATCCGGGGCCGGTTCATGCGGCACCGGCTCGCGCTGGCCTCCTTCTTTCTGCTCGTCGTGCTCTACGGGCTGGCCGCGGGAGCCGAATTCTTTGCGCCGTATCCAAGAACCTGGCACGAACTTTCCCACGCGTATTGTCCGCCGCAGCTGCCGCGCTGGACGTGGAGGGACGGCCTCCATGTTCCGGCCGTCCGACTGTCGGTCGATCCGATGAGTTTCCGGCGCACCTATCTCGAGGATCCCGCGCACGTTGTTGCCCTGGGATTCTTCGTGCGCGGGGAGCCCTGCGAGCTTTGGGGCATGTTTCCGATGACGCGCCGGTTCTTCGGGGTGATCGATTCGACCGCTGCCTTCCCGGATGGCATGTTGCCGACTTTCTTCTTTCTCGGCACGGACAAGTATGGCCGCGATATCTTCAGCCGCCTGATTTACGGGTCGCGGATCAGCCTCTCGGTCGGGTTGGTTGCGATTGGCGTCACCTTCGTCCTTGGAGTGATGATCGGCGGCGTGTCGGGCTACTTTGGTGGCGTGATCGACCTCGCGATCCAGCGCCTGATCGAAATCGTGAACGCCTTCCCGCAGATTCCGCTCTGGCTGGCGTTCGGCGCGATTCTTCCGGCCGACTGGCCGGCTCTCTGGACGTATTTTGCCATCACGCTCGTGCTGAGCCTGGTGGGGTGGACTGGATTGGCCCGCGTCGTGCGCGGGAAAATTCTCGCGCTCCGGGAGGAGGATTACGCCATGGCGGCGCGACTCCTCGGCGCCAGCCATGCGCGCATCCTCTTCCGCCATCTTCTGCCCGGATTCACGAGCCACATCATCGTGGTCCTGACGATGAGTGTTCCGGCGATGATTCTGGGTGAAACGTCGCTTTCGTTTCTTGGGCTCGGGCTCCGGCCGCCCATTGTCAGCTGGGGTGTGATGATCAAGGAATGTGAGAATATCCAGAGCGTCGCCAACCATCCCTGGCTCCTCATGCCCGTCGTCGTCGTCGTCATGACGGTGCTTTGCTTCAACTTCCTGGGCGATGGACTCCGCGACGCCGCGGATCCCTACGGTGGCAAATGAACGACGGCACTGCATCACGATGAGTCCGTGTCATTCGATTTCTTAGCATGGAACCCGAACACGCCCTCCGTTCGCGGCCCCTGCTCCAAGTCTCCAACCTGCGCGTGTCCTTCTTCACGCCGGACGGCATCGTGGGGGCGGTGCAAAACGTTTCGTTGACCATCGAGCGGGGGCGGACGCTCGCCCTCGTCGGCGAATCGGGCAGCGGCAAGAGTGTCACCGCCAGCGCGCTGCTGCGGCTCGTGCCACCACCCGGCCGGATTGTTGGCGGCCGGATCCTGCTGAATTCGCGCCGCGAGGGCGATATCGACATCGCCCATCTCGACGAGAAATCGGGCCTGCTGTTCAAGGTGCGCGGCGGCCTCGTGAGCATGATTTTTCAGGAGCCGATGAGCGCGTTGTCGCCGGTCCACAGCGTCGGCAGCCAGATCGACGAGGCGATTCTGGTCCATCAGGATGTCAGTCGTGAGGCGGCCAAGCGGCTCACGCTCGACATGCTGCACCGGGTGGGCATTGGCGAGGCCGCGCGGCGGTATCATCAATATCCGCACGAACTTTCCGGTGGATTGCGGCAGCGCGTGGTCATTGCCATGGCGCTGGTATGCCGGCCCGAGTTGCTGATTGCCGATGAACCGACGACGGCGCTCGATGTCACGATTCAGGCGCAGATTCTCGGATTGATCAAAACGCTGCAACGCGAGATCGGCTGTTCGGTCCTGCTGATCACGCACGATTTCGGCGTCGTCGCGCAGATGGCGGACGATGTCGCGGTCATGAAGCAGGGCGAAATCGTCGAGCGGGGCCCTGTCCGGGTGGTGCTCAAGCGCCCGGCTCACGCCTACACGCGCAGCCTCCTCGATGCGCTGCCGAGCCGCCGCGCCGTCGCCGGGCGCTCGAGCGCACCGCGGCCGCCGTCCCGTTACCAGCCATGAACCCCGAACGCAGCCCGATGAATCCGGCGGAAGACGGGCTTGCGGCAAGGACGGGCCGCGGGCCGGCTGGCCTGCCCATTCTGTCGGTGCGCGGACTCTGCAAACATTTTCCCATCCATGCACCGGGTTGGCGGCGGCGCCGGGTTGGCTTGCTGAAGGCGGTGGATGACGTGAGCTTCGATTTGAGTCCGGGTGAGTCGCTGGGCCTCGTGGGTGAGAGCGGATCCGGAAAAACGACCACGGCGCGCTGCATCCTGCGTGCCGTCAATCCGACCTCCGGTGAAGTGATGTTTCGGCTGCCGGGCGGCGGGCACGTCGATTTGGCGAAGCTCTCCGATCAGGAGCTCAAGCCCGTGCGCCAGCACGCGCAGATGATTTTCCAGGATCCTTACTCGTCGCTGAATCCGCGGCTGACCGTGCGGCAGATTGTGGCGGAGCCGCTCGTGATCCACCGGATGGCCCGCGGGGCCGAACTCGATGATCGCGTATCCGACATGCTGGCACGGGTGGGACTGGAGCCCGCCCACCGTTCGCGTTATCCCCATGCTTTCAGCGGCGGCCAGCGGCAGCGCATCGGCATCGCGCGGGCGCTGATCATGAGGCCGTCGCTGGTCGTGTGTGATGAGGCGACCTCGGCGCTGGACGTATCGGTGCAGGCGCAGGTCCTGGATTTGTTGAAGGAATTGCAGCGCGATCTCGGGCTTACCTATGTGTTCGTGGCGCACAATCTCGAGGTCGTGCGCGGGTTTTGCGATCGCGTCGCCGTGATGCGCAAGGGCCGCGTGGTCGAACTCGCGGCGACGCCGGACATCTTCGCGCGGGCCCAGCATCCTTACACGCGCATCCTGCTCTCCGCCATTCCCTCGCCGGACCCCGACGTGCGGATGAATTTCAACATTGGCGAGGAGTTGGCGAAGTTGGACGCGGCGTCGGCCTGAGTGCCTCGGGGAAGAAAGAATTTGGCGTTGTCGGCGCGCCCAGTGGCCGCCCTACTGCCGGTCCCATGCTCGTTCACACGGTTTTCTTCTGGCTCAAACCTGAACTCACGGAGGCGCAACGCGCCGATTTCCGCCGCGGCGTCGAATCGCTCAGCACGCTGAAGTCAGTTGAAAAAGGCTACGTCGGCGCACCGGCGCGGACGGAGAAGCGGCCCATCATCGACGATTCGTATTCCGTGGCGCTCACAGTGGTGTGCCAGGACATCGCCGCGCACGATGCCTATCAGATCGATCCCATTCACCGCGCGTTTGTGGATCGCTTCAAGTCGTACTGGAGCCGGGTCCAGATTTACGACGCGGAGTGAGCAGTCGCGCCGGGGCGGGACGCCCGAGCCACCAGTCGCTGGCGCCCGCAGCCACGGTCGGGCGACACGCCGGTCCCACTCGGCCGCGCCCCGGGTTAACGCACCACGAACGGGGCGAAGAAGGCGGCTTGGGCCGGCGGGAAACGGCCGAACAAATGCACGCCGTCATCGAGCTGCTCCTCGCTCTGGATGTGGCCGACCGCATGCAGTCGCGCGATCACGTCATAGCGGGCGTGCGGCACGAGGAGTTCGGTGGCGGCATGCGCCTCGGCAATCAGTTCGAGGCAGCGTGATTCCAGTCCGTCGAGTCCGGCCCGCGTGTGCGCGCTGACGAACATCGCCTCGGGCACCAGCCGCCTCGCCCGCTGCAGCATCGACGAATCAGCGGCATCGATCTTGTTGAAGACCGTCACGATCGTCTTGCCGGCCGCGCCCAGCTCCGCCAGCACGCCAAGCGTCGTCGCGTGATGGTGCTCGCAGTTTGGATTCGTCACGTCGATGACGTGAATCAGGAAATCGGCTACGACGACCTCCTCCAGCGTCGCCTTGAACGCGTCCACCAGCCCGTGCGGCAGCCGCCGGATGAACCCGACCGTGTCCGTCACCAGCAGTTTCTGGTTGCCCTGCAACCCGAGCTGCCGGGTCGTCGGATCGAGGGTGGCAAACAGCTTGTCGGCCGCGAGCACCTCCGCGCCGGTGAGCGTGTTGAGCAGCGTGGACTTGCCGGCATTGGTGTATCCAACGATTGCACACGTCGGAATCGGCACCCGCTGCCGCCTGCGGCGCTGCACGTCGCGCTGCTGCACGACGTTCTTGAGCTCGGCTTTGAGGTGCGCGATCCGGTCGCGAACGATCCGGCGATCCTGCTCCAGCTGGGTCTCGCCTTCGCCGCCCAGCGCCCCCTTGCCGCGCTGCCGCGACAAGTGCGTCCACGCCCGCGTCAGCCGCGGGAGTGAATATTCCATTCGCGCGAGCGCGACCTGGAGGATGGCCTCCCGCGTGTGGGCCCGGTCCGCGAAAATCTCCAGAATGACCTCCTGCCGGTCGATGACCGCCAGCCCCGACATCTCTTCCCAGTTGCGCTGCTGCGCCGGCGAAAGCGCTTCGTCAAACACGATCACGTCAGCGCCATCCGCCTGCGCCTGCGCGACGATCTCCTCCGCCTTGCCGCTGCCGAGTAACAGCGTGGGCGTCGGTTTGCGAAGGGAGACGAGCAATGTTCGCACGACCGCGATCCGCAGGTTCTCCACGAGTTCCTTGAGTTCGCTCAGCAGTTCGGCGCCCTCGCCAGACTCCATGTCGTGGGTTTGGACGCCCACGAGGTATGCACGTTGGAGAGCAGCGGGTTTGTCGGTGAGAAAGTCGGCCATCAGGTAGAGAGTCACGCAACACGGTCACGGGTGGGAGTCAAACTGTGCGCCGGCAACCGAATCGTGAACCGGGCCCCGCCGCCCGGCGCGTCTTCGACGGAAACTGACCCGCGATGCGACTCCACGATGGCTTTGACCAGGCTCAGGCCCAGGCCCAGGCCGCGCTGCGAACGGCTCGAGTCACCGCGATACAAGCGCCGGAAAATGGCTTCGCGCTCGGCGGCCGGCACGCCGGGGCCATTGTCAGTGACGCTGATAACGGCACCTCCCGCTTCGTTTCGGGTGGCGAGGACCACTTGTCCGCCGCCGGGCGTGTACTTGAGCGCGTTGTCCAGTAGGTTGTTGATCGCCTGGCCGAGTCGGATGGCGTCGGCGGGCGCCTCGACGGGCTCCGGAGTGTCGAGTGACACCGCGATTCTTTTTTCCTCACTGACTTCCTGATAGAGACTGGCGGCGCGTTCCACGAGGGTGCGCAGGTCGATTTGGTCGAGATTCAGCTTTAACGCGCCTGCTTCCGCCGCCGTGATGTCGAGCAGCGCCTCGAGCACGTGCAGCAGTCGGTCGGATTCGTTCACGCAATCCGCCAGGGCGCCGCGGGCCTCGGCCGGGTCGCCGCCATCCTGCAGCGCCAGTTCGGCGGTGCCGCGCAGCCGGGTGAGGGGCGTGCGCAAATCGTGCGCGAGATTGTCGAGGGTCTCGCGGAGCACCCGGACATGCGCGGCATTCTTGTCGAGCAGCGTGTTCAGCTGATGAACGAGCACCGCGAGTTCGCCGCTGCCGCCGGGGTGGGGGACGCGGGCGGCGAAATCGCCCGTTTCGATGATCCGTCGTGCCGTGTCGGATACAGCCCGGAGGGGCCGCGTGGCCCGCCAGGCGAGCACGGTGCCGACGGCCATCGAGAGGAATGCGGCGGCCGTGCCCACGGCGGCGAAGGCGCGGCGCAGCGGCGCGAGGAGCACGGCCCGGCTGTCGGTCGTTCGCCCCACCTGGAGCAGCCGGCCATCCCGCAGCGGCCGGGAGGCGATGGTATAGTCACGCAGCGCGTTCTGCGGCACGCGCGCAATGTGCGTCTCGCGCGTGAGGGTGAACACGCCAATCGGAATCTCCTCGACCTCCGTTTGCACCCAGTGGCGCGGTACCGCCACCCAGTCGATCGTCTGGTTGGGGTTCACGATGCGCACAAAATACGCAGGTTGATCCGGCGATCGATCGGCGGCGGCCTGGTTTTGCAGGCCGGGAACGCCGCGAAGATCATAGGCGGCGGCCATGATCTCGGCCCGGCGGCCCACCGCGTCGCTTTCGCGCTGCTCGAGCGCGTGGGCGAGCGTCCAGTAGAGCGCGGCGAACAGCAGCCCCGCCGCGAGGGCGAAGACCAGCGCATATTGAACCGCCAGCCGCAGCGCGAGGGACTGGCGCAGCCGCTCAAACATGGGGCCGGAAAATATAGCCGACGCCGCGCACGGTCTCGAGTCGTTGATGATCGGGATCGATCTTTGCCCGCAGCCGCGAGACCACGACGTCGACGACATTCGTCTGCGGATCGAAACTGTAGTCCCAGACGTGCTCGAGGATCATCGTCTTGCTGACCGGCCGGCCGGCATGCCGCAGCAGGTAGGCGAGGAGCGAAAATTCGCGCGGCTGCAGTTCAACCAGCTCGTCGCCCCGCCTGACCTCGCGGGTGACAAGATCCAACGTCACGTCGCCCGCCACGAGCCGCGTTGTTTCCGGTGATTGGGTGGCGCGCCGGATCAGCGCCTGCACCCGCGCCACCAGTTCGGAAAACGCGAAGGGTTTGGTGAGATAGTCGTCGCCGCCGGCCTGCAGTCCGCGCACGCGATCATCGACGGAGCTTTTTGCGCTCAGAAAAAGGACCGGCGTGGAACGGCGGGCGGAACGCAGCCGCTTGACGAGGCTGATGCCATCGAGCTGCGGTAGCATGATGTCGACGATCGCCACGTCGTATTCGGTCGATTCGGCCAGCGCCAGTCCGGTTTCCCCATCGGGTGCGTGATCCACCGCGTAGCCGGCCTGTTTGAGGCCGCGCACGACGAACGATGCAATCTTGGCATCATCTTCGACCACGAGTATGCGCATGCGAAAGCAGGAGAGCGGAGAAGACGGCCGGGAGCAAGGCAGGCAGACGACAGACGACAGACGGCGGACGGCGGACGGCGGAGGACGGAGGACGGACGACGGACGACGGAGGACGGAGGACGGAGGACGGAGGGCGGAGGACGGAGGACGGACGACGGACGACGGAGGACGGAGGACGGAGGACGGACGACGGAGGACAGAGGACGGACGACGGAGGACAGACGGCAGTCGACAGAAAAAAGCCTCGGTGCCGTTCCCGGTATTTGGAACGCGGGTGGAACCGAGGCTGACCTTCCCTTCAACAACAAATCGATTGAACGGACTGCGAGATTTTAATCGGGACGGCTCAATTCCACGCAGCTTGCTGCGAGGATGGCTGCCGCCCGCTGCCATCGGGGCGAAGCCCCTTTCTGTGATACCCCGCTGCTTGCGGCGGGGAGGGTTCATCGCCTCGGCAGGCCGGGGCGGAATCGCTCCGCCCGCGGCGCGCTACTTCGAGGCTGCTTCCGAATGGGACTCGTCGACGACCACGAAGGAGGTGCTCCCTCGCGACCAGATCCGCACCAGCGCTTTCTTGCTGTCGACCTTGGCGCTCAGCTCGACCGCGGACTGCGCGGAAGTGACGGGCTGCTTGTTGATCTCGAGGATCACATCGCCCGGACGCAGTCCGGCGCGAGCGGCGGCCGAATCGGGATCGACATTCGTGATGACGGCCCCTTTCAGGCGCGGTGGGATACTCATCTGGGTCCGCACGGCGGCATCGAGATCGTCGACCGCGACACCGTTGAGAATGCCGTCGTCATTGCTGGCGAGCTCTTCCGGCTCCATCGCATCGCGCGAACGCGGCGCCTTCGGGCGTTCCGCGGCGGTGACGCTCAGCGTCTTCGACTTGCCGTCCCGGAGCACCCCGAGGTCGAGCTTCGTGCCGGGTGCCACCGCGCCGATGGTGAAGCTTAGCCGGTGCGAGTCTTCGACCGGCTGGCCATTGACACTCGTGATCACATCACCGGTCTTGAGGCCCGCCTTTGCCGCGGGGCTGTCGGGCTGCACGTCGGCGATCAATGCGCCGCTGCGGGTCTTCAGCTCCATGGATTCGGCCAGCGCCGGCGTCACATCCTGAGTGCCGACACCGAGGAAGCCACGGGTGACCTTGCCGTTCTTCACCAGGCCGTCCGCCACCTGGCTGACGAGGTTGGCGGGCACGGCGAGACCCACGCCCTGGAAGCCGCCGGTGCGGCTGAGAATGGCTGTATTGATTCCAATGAGACGGCCCTCGATGTCGACCAGCGCACCGCCGGAGTTGCCGGGATTGATGGCCGCGTCGGTCTGGACGAAGTCCTCGTAATCGAGTCCGAGCCCGGGCCGGCGGCCCTTGGCGCTGACGATGCCCGTTGTAACCGTTTCACCGATACCAAACGGGTTGCCCATCGCGAGCACGCGATCGCCGACCTCGATCTTGCTGCTGTCGGCAAACGTGATGGCCGGCAGATCCCGGGCGTCGACCTTGATCACGGCGATGTCGGTCTGCGGGTCGCGGCCCACGACTTTGGCCTTGAGCTCGCGGCCGTCGTCCAGCGTCACGAGCACTTCGTCAGCGCCGGTCACGACGTGATTGTTGGTGGCGACATAACCGTCCGAGCTGATGATGACGCCGGAGCCGAGTCCGCTTTGCGGCGGCTGGCGAAGCTCCGGTACCTGGCCGCCGAAGAACTGGCGGAACCGCGGGTCGTCGAAGCCGGGCATTTGGGTCTGGGATACGCGACGGGCCTTGGTCGTGGTCGTGATTTTTACGACACTGGGTGCGACCTGTTTGACCACGTGGGAGAAACTCCCTGTTTCCAGCGGCCCACGGTTGACCGGCTGGGTGTCGCGCTTGATCGCGACGGGCTCATTGGTGGCGGAGTTTGAAGATTGCGCGCCGGCAGCGAAGGCGCCCGCAATCGCGAGCGCGCCCGCAGCCCAGAGGGCCTGCCGGCGGTTAAAGAGAGTGGATTCAGTATTCATGGTTGGAAGAATTTCGACGGAAGATGCCACATGCCGATGTCGGGCCCCTTGCCGCAGCATTACAGAATTGTAAGGCTTCCCCGCGTTCGCCTGGCGATGAGAGCGTTCGACGTTGGATGAATTCTGAGTTCCATGTCATGAAGCCCGTTTAGATCATGCACCTCTCTCCCTCTCTCTCCACCGCGGTGTTCGCGTTGCTTTCGCTTGCGGGTGCCTCGCGGGCGCAATCCACGGATGATGCGACAGCGGCACCGGCGCGGGTGGCGGTGACCGCGCGGCCCGAACCGGCTGAGTTGAGGGCGCTCCGGCTCAAGGCGGAACGCGGCAACGCGGTCGCGCAGTACAACCTCGGGCTGGCCTACGCCGATGGCCGCCAGGTGCCGGTCGATCTGGTTGAGGCCCATCTCTGGCTGACGCTCGCATCCGGCAACGGCGGGATGGGAAGGGCGCTCGACACGATCAGCAGCAAAATCACGCCGGCGGAAGTTGCCGAGAGCCACCGGCGGCTCGAGGCCTTGCGGGCAAGCAACTCCTTTCTTCGCCCTACGCCGACCATCGTGGTAAATGCTCCCGCGGTCCCACCGGCGGCCGCGGCATCTCCGTTATCCGTTGTGGGCGAACAAGGTGATTTGGCGGCCGCGGAGACGGCTCCCCAGCGTGGGAAATCAGCGGCACCGGAGGAGGCGGTGAGCTCCTCGACTCTCGCGATGGAACTATCGGGTGTTCGCTCCCAGTTGAAGGAAGCGCTCGGCAGCCTCGCGGCGCAATCAAAGGAACTGGCGGCGACGCGAGCCAAGGCGGAGGCGGCGCGAATGGATGCGACGCGTTACCAGGAGCAGCTTGCGCGCTTCCGCGATGAAGCTGCCGCGACCACCGCAGCCGTGGCCGCTCACGCCGAAACGCGCGTGGCGCTGGAGAACGAACGCGCAACGCAGGCGGCGACGCAGACCTCGCTGGCCGAACTCCGCGCCCAATTCGATCAGGCGATGGCGGCGCGCAACGACGCCGAGCAAAAACTCCGCGCCTCGATTGAATCGTCCGTCCGGAACGCCGCCCAAGTACAGGCTGCGGCGGAGCAGGTGGCGGCGCTGCAACGGCAATTGCAGGCGGCCGAAGGGGAACGCGCGACGTTGCAGGCCGAGAAAGACCGGCTCGAGGTGGCGCTGCGCAACCAATCCACCCAAGCCACCGCGGGTGCCGAAGTCGCCGCCAAGGCCGAGAGTCTCTCGCGGCAACTGGCCGAAGCGCAGTCCTTGATCGAGGCGTTGCGCGCCAAAGTCGCGGCCCTCACCTCTGCGCAAGAAGGTGCGGCCGGGCAGCTGGCCCGGCTGAAGGCGGAGAATGAAAACCTCACGGAGCAGGCCGTCGAGAATCGTGCGCTCCAGACCCGTATCCGCATGTTGGAGTCGCAAACCGGCGGAGAATCCTCCCTCCAGACTGCGCTGGCCGCGGCCGGGGAAAAGGCGAATCGGACGGCTGCGGCGCACGCGGATACGGCGCAGAAACTCGCCACGGCGCTGCGTGCGTTTACGCTGCTTTCGAATGAACGCGATGCCCTGAAAGCGCGCGTGGCTGAAGTCCTGGCGCGCCCGGCGCCAGCGCCCGTGCCGGACCCCGGCACGCTCGCCGAGCTCGAGTCTCTTCGGCAACAACTGGCGGGGGCCGAACGCACGGCGATGGCAGCTCAGAAGGAAATCGCGCGGCTCGGCCTGGTCGCCACGGGGCAAAGTGCGCCGCTCGCGACGCAATCGGTGGGTACGCCTTGGAAACCCGCCGAGGAATCGCCATCGGTGACACCCGCCCCGGCCGTGCCACCCGCGATCACCGCAACTCCGGCCAGCCCGCCGCCCGTCGAACCCGCCTTGCGAGTCCACACGATTCGCGAGGGCGAAACCTTGTCCGGCATTTCCCGATTCTATTACGGCACGGCCGCGCGGTGGCCGGAGATTCTTGCCGCGAACAGGGATATCTTGCGGGACGAGCGCAGCTTGGTGGCGGGCCGGACGCTGAAAATTCCGTAAGTTGGCAAAGTGTGGTCGCCTGTTCGAAATGCGCAGGGCCCCGAGCCGGGCTGCCTTTGCGACCGAGTTTTCATTTGTTTTCAGGACGGCGCCACCCGATAGTCGGCGCCATGCTTGTCCCGTCCGCCCACACCTCGTTTCGTCGTTTATTCGATGAAGTGGGCACCGTCGATCAGGTTGGAGTCGAGGAGCGCGTCGCAAAGTTTTCGACCCGTTCGATCAAGAAAGCGTCCAAGGTGTGGGGCTTGAAAAAGGCCGTCTCAATGGTCGATCTGACGACATTGGAAGGCAAGGACACCCCGGGAAAGGTCGCGTCGCTCTGCCAGAAGGCGATGCGTCCGGCCGAGGATCGCGACATCCCCTCGGTGGCGGCGGTCTGCGTGTACCCGTCGATGGTGCGGCATGCCCAGAAACACGTCGCGGGCACGGGCATCAAGGTGGCATCGGTGGCGACGGCATTCCCGAGTGGACAGGCACCGCTGAAAACCAGGTTGGCCGAAGTGCGGACGGCGGTGCACGATGGGGCGGACGAGATCGACATGGTGATAAACCGCGGGGCGTTCCTGGCGGGCGAGTTTTCACGGGTGGAGGACGAAATTTCTGCGGTGCGCGACACGTGCGGTGACGCGGCGTTGAAAGTGATCCTCGAGGTGAGCGAACTCGAAACCTACGACAACATTCGCGCGGCTTCTTTCATCGCGATGGGCGTGCTGCGCGAAGGAGACTTCATCAAGACCAGCACCGGCAAGACCCCGCTCAACGCCACGCTCGCCAACACTCAGGTCATGCTCGAGGCCATCCGCGACTTCTACCTCGATACGGGCGTGGCGATCGGGATGAAGCCGGCGGGCGGGATTCGCACGGCGAAGCAGTCGCTGCACTTTCTGATCGCGGTGAAGGAAACGCTTGGCGACGCGTGGCTCACGAACGAGCGGTATCGATTTGGCGCCAGCTCCCTGCTCAATGACCTCTTGCGGCAGCTCGAAAAGGAAAAGACCGGAGCGTATCAGGCGCCCTATTACTTCAGCGACGCGGCCGAGAGTTACTGACGGCCGGCTCACCCGCCAAAACCACGCAAACCATTTTCCAGAAGAACCCGCCCGCGCCCGCTTGAACTCGCGTCGTTCCGCGTGGTTCGCCGGCCTCATCTCCCCATGTCTACTTCAGCGGCCAAGAAATCATCCCGCTCGCCGGCACGAGCCGGCCGGCCCATGCCCGAGCTGATCTTTGGCGATCTCTGGGATTACGATCCGGCGCCCGAAACCGCCGATCCCAAACTGAAAAGCCGCTACGATCTGTTTATCAATGGCGCGTTCGTCGAGCCGGGGAGCGGCCGCTATTTCGACACCATCAACCCTGCCAACGAGCAGAAACTGGCGGATATCGCGCTCGCCGGGGTGAGTGATGTCGATGCGGCGTACCAGGCGGCGCAGCAGGCTTTCGATACAACGTGGAGTCGGATGCCGGGCCGGGAGCGGGCGAAGTATATCTTTCGAATCGCACGGTTGCTTCAGGATCGCGCGCGGGAATTCGCCGTCGCGGAGACCCTCGACGGAGGCAAACCGATCAAGGAATCGCGTGACTTCGACGTGCCGATGGCGGCCGCACATTTCTTTTATCATGCCGGGTGGGCGGACAAGCTCGACTACGTCGCACCCGGCCATCGCGTCGCTCCACTCGGCGTCGTGGGGCAGGTTATCCCCTGGAATTTTCCGCTGCTGATGCTGGCGTGGAAGCTCGCTCCGGCGCTCGCGATGGGAAATACCGTCGTGCTCAAGCCAGCGGAGACAACGTCCATCACCGCGTTGAAGCTGGCGGAGATTCTACAGGCGGCGGAGTTGCCGCCGGGGGTGGTGAATTTCGTCACGGGCCCGGGGGAAACAGGCGCGGCTGTCATGACGCACCCGATACCCGCGAAGATCGCGTTCACGGGCTCGACGGCGGTGGGCAAGACCATCATGCGAGCGCTCGCGGGGACCGGGAAGAAGATGACGATGGAGCTGGGCGGAAAGGCGGCGAACATCGTGTTCGACGACGCGCCGATCGATCAGGCGGTCGAGGGGATCATCAACGGAATCTTCTTCAATCAAGGCCATGTCTGTTGCGCCGGGTCGCGGCTGTTGGTGCATGAGCCCGTGGCGAATCTGGTTTTGGCCAAGCTGAAGCAGCGGTTGAAAGTGCTGCGGGTGGGCGACCCGATGGACAAGAACACCGACATCGGTGCCATCAACTCGAAGCGGCAGCTGCAAAAGATTCAGGAACTGGTCGACAGCGGGGTGAATAGCGGCGCGGAGATGTTCCAGCCCGCGTGCCGGCTGCCCACGAAGGGTTATTTTTTCCGGCCGACGATTTTCAGCGGTGTGACGATGAGTCATCGGATCGCGCGGGAGGAAATCTTCGGACCGGTGCTGAGCATCCTGACCTTCCGCACCGTCGACGAGGCGATCGAAAAGGCGAACAACACCGCCTATGGGCTCAGCGCCGGCGTCTGGACGGACAAGGGTTCGCGCATTTTAAAGATGTCGACCGAGCTGAAGGCGGGTGTCGTCTGGGCGAACACCTATAACAAGTTCGATCCCACGTCTCCATTCGGCGGGTACAAGGAGTCGGGCTTTGGCCGCGAAGGCGGCCGGCAGGGCCTGCTGGATTATGCCAGGCTGGTTTGAACAACTCCGCACGGTGATTTTCCCATGAGTCGTCTGCCGATAACCAAAACCCCGAAGCCGTACGTCGGCGGCGCGTTCATTCGTTCCGAGAGCGGACGCACGTTTCCGCTGCAGGACGCCGCCGGCACATTTTTCGCAAACATGCCGCAATGTACCCGCAAGGACCTGCGCAATGCCGTGGAGGCCGCGGCCAGGGCGGGGCCGGGTTGGGCCCGGCGCACCGCCTACAATCGCGGGCAGATAATTTATCGGCTGGCCGAAATGGTCGAAGGTCGCCGTCAGGAACTCGTGGATACGCTCACCCGCTTTGGCGATGCGGCCGGGGCACCGCGGGAAGTCGACACCTGCATTGACCGGCTGGTGTATTATGCCGGCTGGGCGGACAAGTACGAACAGGTGTTGGGCAACGTGAATCCGGTCGCCTCGCCGCACTTCAACTTCACGGTCACTGAGTCGATGGGCGTCGTGGGGGTGATTGCTCCGGACGCGCCCGCCTTGCTCGGGCTGATCTCGCTCCTTGCCCCGATCATCGTCAGTGGCAACACAGTCGTGGCGCACGTTTCCGAAACATCGCCGTATCCATCCATCCTGCTCGGCGAGATGCTCGCCACGAGTGATCTCCCCGGCGGCGTCGTCAACCTTCTCACCGGTTTCCGCCGCGAACTTGTGCCGGCCTTCGCCACGCACACCCATTTGCGTGCGCTCAGCGCGGCCGTGGGTCCGGAGGACAGAAAAATGATTCGGCTTGGCGCGGCGGAGAGCGTGAAGCGCGTCCATTTTGCCGAAGGGGAGGGCGCGACTTACTTCGAGAGTGCCGCGCAGAATCTCTACGCGATTCGGGACTTTCTGGAGTTCAAGACGACCTGGCATCCCATCGGCGCGTGATTTCAAAGTTGGGCTTGGAAGCCTCCATCAGCTTCGGCACGTTTGTGCCTGGATGCAGCACGACATCATCGACAACCGCACGCGGAAACTAGCCGACTGCATCCGGCCTTTGCTTGGAGAGTCCGAACGCGCCAAATTCGCGGTCGGATATTTTTTTCTTTCAGGTTTCAAACTCATTAGCGCGGAACTCGAGAAGCTAACCGAATTGCGTCTGCTGATCGGCAACGTTTCGGATTACGCCACATTGGAGCGTCTTGCGGAGACTCACGCCGCGTCCGCTTTGATAGAAAAAACGCGTACACGTCGATTCGCCAATGCGCAGGAGCGGGCGGCAGAGCTCGAGAAAGTCGCGGCCGCTATGCGCGTTCGTCTGGAACGAATCACGCAAACCGACGACGACGAAAGGCTCCTTCGAACGCTGCTGCGGTTGGTCCAGGACAAGCGATTTCTGGTTCGAGTTTATACTCGATCACGCCTCCACGCGAAGGCCTACATCTTTGATTATCCCGCAGGCCGTTACGACGTCGGGATGGCGATCGTCGGTTCATCGAATCTTTCGCTAGCGGGACTCACGGACAACACGGAGCTGAACGTCGAGGTCAGAGGCACAGCCAATCACATCCAACTTACGCAGTGGTTCAACGAACTTTGGGACGAATCCTCCGAGTTCAATTTGCTGTTGATGCGCGAACTCGGAGCGAGCTGGGCGCTACAGCGGCTCACGCCGTTCGAGCTTTACGTCAACGTTCTTCTCCATCTCGTGCGCGACCGGCTTTCGCAGCAGCTCAAGGCGATGCCGGCCGATTTTCCGGCTCTGGCGGATTTCCAATGGGCCGCGGTGCAAACCGCCCTCAAGCTCCTCAAACGGCAGAACGGTGTAATTCTCGGCGACGTTGTTGGTTTGGGAAAAACACTGATGGGAACCGCGATGCTCAAATGGCTGTATGCCCGCGATCGGTGGCGCGCGCTCATCATCACGCCGTCGCCGTTGGTGCGGATGTGGGAACTGTTCAACAACCACTACGGTCTTCGCGCGCGCGTATTGGGGGTCGGCAAAATGCGCACGCCGGAATTCACATGGGATGCAACCCTTGACGAGTTCGAGCCGCAGGTGGTCCTCATCGACGAGTCCCACAACTTCCGTCATTCGGATACGGAGCAATACGAGCGTTTGATCGACCTTCTGCACGCCCGTGGCCTGCCGTGCATTTTGCTGACCGCCACTCCGCGCAACCGCGTCGCGCGCGACGTCTATAATCAGATTCACCTTTTTCATCCCGACGACGAGACTGATATCGGAGTCTCGCCTCCGGATTTGCGGGCCTATTTCAATCTCGTGCACAAGGGCGAACGCGAGTTGCCGCCTCTGCTCCAACATTTCATGGTCCGCCGTACGCGTCGCCACATCTCCGAGCACTGGCCCGACGCGAGAATCGATGGGCGCCCGGTCCGGTTTCCGAAACGCCGGCTCGAAACGGTTAGTTACAACATCAATGCGGCCTACGATGGATTTTACACCATGCTTCGCCGGCTGATCGAGCCGCCCAATGCTGCAGCGAAGAAGACCGATGGGCTGCGATATGCGCGGTACCAGTTGGTCGAATACGTGCAGCCTGCGCTTCGTCGCCAGAATCCGTATCGCGATCTCGCGCGCGCGGGCCAGCGATTGCGCGGCCTCATGCGCGCATTGCTTTTCAAGCGACTGGAATCCTCGGTGGAGGCATTCCGTCTGACGATCACGCGGCTGCTCGAATCCCATCGCATATTCCTGAAGCTGCTCGACGAAGGCTTCGTATCTGCGGGCGATGGGGTCGACGATCTGCTCAAGGGCCTCAGTGAGGGCGACGCCGAGGACGAAGCGCTCTTGGAAGAACTTCGCCGGGCCAGCGGCAAGTATAGCATCGCGCATTTCGATGTGACCCGCCTGCGGGGCGATTTGTTGTCCGACGTGGGATGTTTGGAGCGAATGAAGAACGCGGCTGATCCGATCACCCCTGACCGCGACGCCAAGCTCCAGCGGCTGCTCGCGTGGATCAACGAGCATCCGCTGCTGCGCGCGGAACGGCTGCTCATTTTCACCCAATTTTCCGATACGGCCGCCTATCTCGGGCGGCATCTCGCGCCGCGCTACCCGGGCGTCGAAGTGGCCGACAGCTCGCGGAACGATCTCGACAAGGTCGTCAAGCGGTTCGCCCCACGCGCCAACAGGGCCAGCGCGACGGACCAACGTCCCGCGATTCACCTCCTAGTCGCGACGGATGTGCTGTCGGAAGGCCTGAACCTCCAGGATGCCGCGTCTCTCGTGAACTACGACTTGCACTGGAACCCGGTGCGCTTGATTCAGCGCTTTGGCCGCATTGACCGACTCAACACGGAGCATGCCGAGGTGCTCGCCTGCAATTTCCTGCCCGACCCGCACCTTGAGCAGCACCTTGGCATTCGCCGGATTCTAAGCGAGCGCATCGCCGAAATTCATGCATCCATCGGCGAAGATGCGCCGATTCTCGAGCCCGGTGAACAGCTCAACGAATCGGCCCTCTACGCCATCTACGAAGGGGATGGATCGGCATTGGAAGCATACGAAGAAAGCGACCAGCTCTACGACTCATTGGGCATCCAATTCGCTGAAGATTTTATTCGCCGGCTCCAGCGTGACGATCCCGCGCTCTTTGCCCGAGTCGAGCAATTGCCCAACGCCGTTCGCGCTGCCCGCCGGTTCCTTTGGCCGGCGTCTCCTGGTTCGCCGCTGGCGAAGCTTGCCCGGCCGCCCGCGATTTTCTTCTTCGGGCAATGCGGCGATTTCCAGAAACTCTATCTGGCTGACGACGCCGGCGAAATCCTAGTTGAGGACGCATTCGAGGCAATCGCGGCGCTCCGCTGCGAGTCGACAGAGCCAGCACTGCCGATCCCGTCGGGCCACAACACGCTCGTCGAAAGGCTTCGCGCCAAGTTCGAGGAAGCATGCCGCACCCATATCGCGGCTGCTGGCACTCCGCACCGGATGACACCGCCGCAACGGAAGGCTGTGGACTTGGTCAAGACATCATTCGATCAAGCAGCAGACGCGACCCTGCGAGATGAGCTCGCGCACCTACGTGAGCTGTTTCGCCTGAAGCTCGACGCGCGCGCCGAAACCGAGTTGCGCGACTGGCAGCGGACGCGCGGCACCGACGATGCGATTGCGCTGGATCGGCTCCGCGATATTGCATTTGCCTGCAAACTGGAGGAGCAGCATACGGCTCGAGGGCGCGCGCCCGGCGCCGGCGCGTCTGCCGATCCCGTGATCATCTGCACCGAAGCCCTCGTTCCCTGACGAATGTCCACCCACCGCGAACGCGAACTTGCCCGCAAGATCATCGCGTTGCTGGAGCGGCCGCTCAGCAACAAGGATGATTTGCTGGAGCTGTTCTGCGTTCAGTTGGGTTTTTCGCCCGTCGAGCGACCGCTTTCCAACACAGACAAAGCCCTGTGGGGAGACGGAGAACCGGCACGTCTCGCCCGGACCTGCCGGGTTGAGATTCTCGCTCAGGCTGGAGATGCCTCGCGGGGTGGTTTCGCGGTGCTGGGCATCGAGCTGCCCGACTTTCGCCACGCGGCCCAGCATGAGCGCGCGCTGATTCAACAACTTCGCGCCTCCTTTCCGGATGCGCTCTATGTCGTGATCGATCCGGCGACGCTTCATACCGGCGGTCCGGCGACATTGCGAATCGTGCACGCACGCTTGCAGGCGGCAAACGCACCGGGTGCCGCTTCGCGTCTTGTTCTTCGGCGATTTCGGATCGGGCGGGGCGAGCGCTATCGCACCACCGGCGAGCAGCTCGCGAAGCTCGCCCAAGGCACCGAGGCGCTGTCCGCGTCGAAAGTCACGGAATTGTGCGACAAGGCGTTCAACAAGGAGGCCCTCACTGCGCGCTTTTTCCGCGAAGTCCAGGACCACCTGCGCGATCTCGAAAAAGACCTGCTCGATCACACGCCTGGTCTCGACGACAAGGATGCATTCACCCACGCGCAGTTCCTGCTGGAGCGCCTGTTGTTTCTCTATTTCGCGCAGAATCGCGGCTGGCTCAATCAGAACGCCACGTGGTTCACCGATGCCTTCAAGCCCTACCGGGACCAGCCGGAAGGATTCGAATTCTATCGCGACCGGATTCTGCCGCTTTTTCGCGGCCTCGCCAAACCGCACACCTTCGGCCAGCGGATGCCGGGCATCCCGTTTCTCAACGGCGGGCTCTTCGACGAGGACGATTTCGATTCGCCCCGGGCCGCGTTGCGGATTCGCAACCGGACGTTCGTCGCCCTCTTCGACGAACTGCTGGAGGCCTACAATTTCACCGTGCGCGAGGACACGCCGCTCTCCCAGGAGGTCGCCGTCGACCCCGAGATGCTCGGCAAGGTTTTCGAGAGCATCGTCCTTCACGCTGAATCCGCGGGCGAGGAATACCAGGCGCCCGACAAGCGCAAGGCCACGGGCAGTTACTACACGCCCCGTATCGTCGTTCATTTCATCTGCCGTGAGACGCTGCGCCTCTTTTTCCTGAATCACGCGGACCATGCCGATCCGGGCGCACGCGACACCTGGCCGGCGCGGATCGACCGCCTCTTCCGTGAAATCGCCCCGGCCGACGGTTTCACCGACGACGAATTGCGCGCGCTGCGTGAGATGCTTTCGCCCGCGGAGGCGCGCCGCTGCCTCGATTGCCTCCTGCAAGTGCGGACGCTTGACCCGTCCGTCGGCTCCGGTGCGTTTCCGATTGGGCTCCTGCACGAGCTGGTTTCGCTACGGCGCATTTTCGAGACAGTCCTGAACGGTTATCGCGATCCGGTCAGGGCAGACGGCGCGAACTGGACCCGGCTCGCCAAGGAGCACGCTATCCGTGAAAACCTGTTCGGCGTCGATATCCAGCAGCAGGCGATCGCAATCTGCCGGCTGCGGCTCTGGCTTTCCATTCTGGTCGATTACGAGCTGGGCGTGGACCCGTTTTCCGCGGAGCGTTCGGCGTTCCTGCGCGCGCTCGATGGTATCGCGCAGCTCCCCAATCTCGAAGCCAATTTCAAGCGCGGCGACAGCCTGCATGACTACCTGAGCGGGCATCCCGTGAGGCTCGACCCGCAGGACGTGTCGCGCCATCAGGATGAACGCGACGAAATCCGCGCACTCGGACTCAAGTTGCACGGCGCCAAGCGGGCCGAGACCAAACGCAAGCTGCGCGTGGCCCTGCTGGAAAAGCGGTTCGCGCTGGCGCGGACGATTTTAGACGAGGAACTCGCGTTGCATCGTTCGCGGACGAGCCAACTCGACAACTGGTTCGGTCATTCGGCCGGTGACGCCGCGAAACTCCGGACGCTCGAAGCCGAGATGAAGGCATTGGAATCGGCGCGCAGTCAGCTCGCGAAGGATGAGGTCGAATTCCGACGCTTGAAGGACCGGCCGCTCGACAAGGATTTTTACCGCAAACTCCGCCGACTCGAAGGCGCCGAGATGGACGGGCCGCTCAATTTTGCGTGGCATCTGGATTTTCCGGACATCCTCGGCGGTGGCGCGCCCGTCGCCACGCTGGCAGGCGAGATGGCGGACATCGTCGCCGTGGTGCAGCGCCAGCAGGAATTTGTCGTGTCGGAGCCGTCGCCCGAGGTGATGCCCTCAGCCAGATCGAGCGGGTTCGACATCATTGTGGGCAACCCTCCGTTCGTCCAAGCGCGCAGTGCGGAAAAGAACGAGCTCTATCGGCGACGCTGGCCGGATGTCTGCCACGGTAAATACCTTCTTATCTGTCCATTTTTCGCCCGCATCTTTGCCGGATTGTTGCGCGAAGATGGTCAGCTCGGCCTGATCGTTTCCAACGCTTTCGCAAAACGGGAATTTGGCCGGCCATTGGTGGAGGATTTTTTTCCACAGATAAACCTCCAGGAAATTGTCGATTGTTCGGGTCTCATGTTTCCTGGTCATGGCACCCCGACCTGTATCGTGTTTTCGCGAGTCGGACCTCCTCCGGAAAAGAACCCCATTCGCGTCACAGCTATCCTGCCCGGCGGAGGTGACCTGCGCAGGGCTCCCGAAGACAGCGACCTATGGCGTGAAATCGAACTGCGACATGATTTGCCGGGTTACATTAGTGCGCGCATTGCAGTGGTGGATCGGCCGCGTTCGGAGATGGCCAAATGGCCGTGGAATTTCGATGTAGCCAGCGAACCCGTGAAGGCTGAGATCGAGCGGCAGGCGGCGAGCAAACTCGAAGACTATCTCGGCTCGGATGCAGGCTTCGATTTGGTGACCGGCTGCGACGATTTTTTTGTGCAGTCCGGCGATATGATCCGCAGGCACGGATTTCCCGTAGAGCTGTATCGGCCTTACGTCACGGGCGAAGATATCAGAAATTGGGAGGTTTCAGCTGAGAACTTTGCGCTCTTTCCCTACAAGGGGAATACTGCCCTTAGCCATTTACCGGGAAATTTGAAGGCCTTCGCCGAACGCTTCAAATCAGTGCTAGAAAATCGGATTTACTTCGGTCAATCGCCTGCCGAACGCGGGATGCGTTGGTGGGAGTATGCGATTGTGATGTGGAGTAAACGTGAGACACCGCTGAGAATTGCCTATAGTCAGATCGCTACGCACGGGCATTTTGCGCGCGCGACCGACGCAGTGATATTTAAGGAAAAAGCGCCGGTTCTAAAATTGAGCGATTCCGCAAAAATTTGGGCCTACGATGTGCTCGTCGCGCTTCTAAATTCGGCTCCAGCACTTTTCTGGCTCAAGCAAGTTTCGTTCAGCAAACGAGAGTCCGAGGCAGGTGCGACCGATACTTACTTTGAATTTGCAGGAGGCAAAGTCAGCCAACTACCCATGCCAACGACCGTGGCAGAAGCCATGCGAGCGAAAGAACCTGCTGACAGTGTGCGGAAACTCTCAGAGCTCGCGCGAGAAACCGGGCAGCGCGGTCAGCAGCTTCCATCACTTGGATCGAAGAAACTTTTCGAAAAGAGGGATGAAGCCTATGCGGATTGGAATCGTGCATTGCCCGGCTGGGCTGCACCCAACACTGAGATTGCGAAACCGTTCGTCGGCACGGCCGATCTTCGCGACCGATTTGCCGCGGCAATTGAGCAACGTGAGCGACTCCGGGCCGAAATGGTTGCGCGACAGGAGGAGATGGACTGGCTCGTTTACGCCGCTTACGGGTTGGTGAACGCCGACGACCGCGAGACGAGTGATGACCTAACCGAGGACGACCTCGTGTTGGGCCGAGACGAACGTCCGTTTGCGCTGTGGGCAACAGCGGAGGCCAATTTCGAGCAAGCCATTGCGCTCATCCCACGAGACTGGTCAAAGCTCAGGAAGGAGCTTTGGCGCGCGAGATTGGCGTGCATTCGCGACAACGAGCACATCCGCCGGCTCGAGCAGTCAGTCTACAAGCGCCGTTGGGACGAACAATGGAAAGTCGGCAACCGCTGGGAGTGCGGCCCGGCGGCCTACGCGCAGGAATTCGTCGATGCGTTTGCGTGGTGGCTCAGTGAAAAGGCCGAGTGGTATCTCGAGCACGCCGCGAACAGTGAGTCGCTGGAGTTCGACGAGTGGGCGGATGCGCTGTGGGAGGATGAACGCGTGGCGGCGGCGTGGCCGGTCGTGGCGGAAGCGCTCGCGACCGTGGAACATCACAAGCGGCGGTTGAAGGCAGAGCGAGACGAAGAGGATCCGGAGAAAGTGACCGCACCGGCGCCGGTTCCGACGCCGGCCGCGTGGCGGCGTTTCTTCAAGGAGACCTTGGACGAGCAAACGGTGCCGGCGGGAATCGCACCCGGGTGCGCGTGGGACGATCTCGCGCGCACCGGGCAGTATTCCGTGGCCGAATTGCGCAAAGCCGAAAAGGTGCGGGGCAAACTCAACGTGCCGCGCGAGCGATTCCGTTTACAGGCGGGGAAGCGTTTTCTGTGGGCAGGCAAGGATTGAAATCGCCGCGAGCCTTTCGCACCGTGCCGCCATGAGCCGTCCGTTGAAAGGCAGGAGTCCCTTCTATCCCGGCCAACCGGTGCCAGTGGAGCTGTTCGCCGGCCGGGCGGACAAGCTCGACGAAATTTTCCAGCAGGGCGTCGGTCAGGTCATCGCGGGCAAGCCGATCGCGATGTTCCTCCAGGGCGAGTATGGTATCGGCAAGAGTTCGATTGCGAACTACGCACAAGTGGAGGCGGACAGCGAGTACGGGTTGCAGCCGATCTACGTGTCGCTTGGGTCAGTGGCGTCGGTCGACGAGGTGGCGGCGAAATTCGTGGAGGGAGTGCTCAACTCCCGGGCACTGGACCCGACAAAGGGCGAAGTCGTGCGCCAGTTTCTGGCGCAATACGTCGGCAAACAAGACATCGGCGGGTTTTTCGCTCTGAGGGCGGACCAGTTGAAAGCCGACGGTCCGCAATATCGCGGAGCAATGCTGGAGTTTCTCCGAGCAATCTGGGAGCGGCTCAAACCGAACGGTGTGCGCGGGCCGTTCATCGTGGTGGACGAGATTAACGGCATCGCCGGCGATCCGGCTTTTTCCGGCTGGATCAAGAACCTCATCGACACGAATGCCGTCGCCAAGGTGCCGGTGCCACTCCTCCTGATGCTGTGCGGCACGGAGGAGCGCCGGGCGGAAATGATCCACGTCTATCCCCCGGTGGACCGGTTGTTCAAACCCGTGCTTATCGACACGATGAATGACGACGAGATGGCGGCGTTCTTCCAGAAGGCGTTTGCGCAGGCGGGAATGACCGTGGAGGTGGAGGCGCTGAAAATCATCAACTACTTCTCAGGCGGCTTTCCGAAAATCATGCATTTGGTGGGAGAGAGTCTGTTTTTCTTGGATCGCGACGGTGTAATCACTGCGGAGGAGGCGCGGGAGGGCGTGGAACGGGCGTCGATAGAGGTCGGAACAAAATATGTCGATGCGCAGGTGTATGCAGCGCTGAAAAGCAAAGACTATCATTCAATACTTGCGAAGCTGGCGGTGCTCGCGGAGCAGCCGGTTTCGACAAGGGGGAGCTCGCCAAGTCACTGACGGCGCAAGAAGGTCGCAAGCTGGACAACTTCATTCAGAAGTTAAAGGAACTGCGGGTGATTCACTCAGGTGCTTCGCGCGGTGAATGGGTGTTTCAGTCCCGCTTGGTACATCTCTACATTCGCTTGAATCATTTGAAGGCGATTGACCCGGCAAGTCCATAGCCACGTTTCTTTCGACAACGCGCGACCACGTCTTACCGACACTGTGATTGTGCTCGCGTGGGTGAGGTCGCTTTCCCCGGCCACCTTGTTGGGCGCGATTGTGGCGAAGTGGATTCCATCCGATTGCGTCACACCTTCCTCGCCTGTGCCGCGGCATTCTCGGCCAGCCGCTCGACAATTTTTTCCAGGCGGTTCTGGCGCGTCTCCGGCGTTCGCGCCTTTTCCAGTGCCTCGATCACCATCCGCCAGGTCGGCACCGGGCGGACGGGCGGCGGTCCAAAGTCGCAGGAAACTGCCCATGCGCCGAATCGTCCAACATGTCCGCCGGTGGCCCCGGCGGGTCCTCATCACCGTGCTTGTCGTTGCGGTCGTCCTGCTGGCCGCCCGGCTCGCGATGCCATTTTTCGTGAAGCGGGCCGTCAACCAGCGCCTGGCCAGCGTCCCCGGATATTTCGGCCGCGTGGAGTCGATCGGGATTGGGCTGCTCCGCGGCGCGTACACGCTGAACGGCGTGGCGATTTTCCGTCAGGAGGCGGAGGTGCGAGAGCCGTTTTTCGCGGCTAATCAGATCGATTTTTCCCTCGCGTGGCGGGAACTTTTCCGAGGCAAAGTCGTGAGTGACATCTACCTGACGGACCCGCAGCTGAATTTCGTCAAGGATAGGACGGAGGCCGAAACCCAGACCGATGTGGATCGGCGCTGGCAGGCCGTCGTCAAGGATCTCTTCCCCATCGATATCACCTTTCTTGAAGTCAGTGGTGGTGCCGTCCGCTATATCGACAAGACCCGGGAACCTCACGTCGACGTATTTGTGAAGCGGATGCACGCGCTCGCCACCGGGCTGCGCAACCGCCCCGGGAAGGATGGCGGTGAATTTCCGGCGGAGATCAACGTCACGGGCGAAACCCTCGGGGGAGGCCAGCTGGGCCTGAACCTCATGGCGGAGCCGCTCGCCGCGCAGCCGCACTTCCATTTGAGCGTGAAGGTTGACGGCGTGAATCTGCCGGACCTGAACGACTCGTTGAAGGCGATCGCGAATGTCGATGTGGGCCGGGGGACGTTCCGCCTCGCGGCGGAGATGGCGGGCAAGGACGGCGGATTCCAAGGTTACGTGAAACCCTTTTTCGAGGACCTGGATTTCAACAACCTCGAGGACAAACGAAAAAATCCGTTCACGCGGATCTGGGAAAACATGATCGCGGGCCTGGCCTGGCTGGTGAAAAACAAGGCGCGCGATCAGGTCGGTACGCGCATTCCGTTTGAAGGCCGGTTTGGTGATGCCCAGGTCGGGTTATGGCCGACGATCAGCAATCTTTTTCGACATGGCTTTGTCCGCGCGTTCAACCCGACGGTGGAAGGCTCGGTGGATCCGGACAATGTGCTGCCGAGCGGCAAGAGCGCCGACGGTCGCGATGTGGCCGAGGTAACGGACGAGCGGCGTCCGCCGCGGAAGGATGGCCAGGGGGCGGGCGCGGCGACCGGACGGACGACGGGCGGTGAGCCGAAGAAGTAGCGGCCCGTCGGGGCGGGGTCGCGTGAGAAGATGAGCTTGTGAAATTTGGGCCGACGGAACACATGGGAGCCCACGCCAGCGACCCGCCGGGTGGATTCCATGGTCCGGGGCGGCCGTGTCTGCCCGCAAATGATCGAAGCTCACCAGCTCAGCAAACGTTTCCACGATAAGAAACGGGGCGAAATTCACGCCGTCGACAACGTGTCGTTCCAAGTGCTGCCCGGTCAGGTTTACGGGCTGCTCGGTGCGAATGGCGCCGGCAAGACGACGGCAATGCGCGTGCTTGCGACCTTGCTGCTCCCCACGAGTGGGCGCGCGATCGTCGCCGGTTATGATGTGTGCGTGGCCCCGGAAAAAGTGCGGGCGAATGTCGGGTTTCTGGCTGCCAGCACGGCATTGTACGGGCGGCTGACGGCGCGCGAAATGATCGCCTACTTCGGCCGGCTCAACGGCATGACGAATCGCGACATCAAGGCGCGGACGGCGCAACTGGCCGACGAGCTCGGCCTGCACGAATTCCTCGACCGCCGGTGCGATAAATTTTCAACCGGCATGAAGCAGAAGACGTCGATTGCGCGCACGTTGATCCACGACCCGGCGGTGATGATATTCGACGAGCCGACGGTGGGCCTCGATATCATGGCGGCGCGGGCGATCGTGCAGTTCGTGCGCGACTGTCGGGCCCGCGGGAAAACCGTCATCTACTCGACGCACATCATGAGCGAGGTGGAAAGACTCTGCGACGTCATTGGCATCATTCACGACGGCCGGTTGCGGGCCCAGGGCACCCTCGATCAACTTCGCCAGCAGTTCGGCCAGGAGGACATGGAAGAAATCTTTGTCCGGGCGGTCGGAGCGGAAAGCTCCTCGTGAGCGGGCGAAGAATGCACCATTCAAAATCATGAACGGCCGCAATATTGCGACGGTGTACGGAAAGGAGTGGCGCGACATGTTGCGCGACCGGCGCACCCTGCTCTCGATGATTATCATCCCGACCTTGGTCATGCCGGCCCTGATGATCGGAGTGGGGTTCGTGTCGTACAAAGTCGTCCGCCAGGCGCGCGCCACGGTGCCGACCGTGATGATTCTTGGCGGTCAGGACTCGCCGAAAGCGCGCGCCGCGCTGGCGACGCACGGCAGGATTGAAGTGGTGGCCACGACGAGTGATTGGAAAAATCGTATTGCGGAAAAAAAGGTGCGCGCGGCGGTGGAGATTCCCGCGGGCTTCGATGCCACGCTCGATCGCGGTGAACCCGCGACGATCAAAATCTTCAACCACGAGGGTGAGATGCGCTCCGGCTTTGCGGTTTCGGAAGTGCGCCGCTTCCTGAGTGATTATCGGGAGAAGATAATCGCCGCGCGGCTTGGCGAGCGAGGGCTGCCGGTATCGTTTGTGCGACCGTTCGAAATCAAGACGGAAAACGTGGCGCCGCCGGAACGCGTCGGCGGAAACGTGGTGGGCGGCATCATTCCCTATTTGTTTATTGTGCTCGCATTCACCGGCGCGATGTATCCGGCAATCGATCTCACGGCGGGCGAAAAGGAGCGCGGCACGATGGAGACGATTTTGTGCAGCCCGGTGGCCCGCACCGATCTGGTGATGGGAAAGTTCCTGATGGTGCTCACGGCATCGCTGGCCACCGTTTTGTTTTCGCTGCTGTCGATGGGAATCACGCTCGTGGCCGGAAGTTCCCTTCTCGCAAGAAGCGGCGGAGGGACCGCGACCTCGGCGGTGCAGCAGGCGGCCGCTGGAGCGGGATCGTCGCTGCCTTCACTTGATCCACTCGGAATGCTGGCCGTCGTGGGAATGGTGCTGCCTGTCGCAGTTCTGTTTTCGGCCGTGCTGCTCACGATCTCGCTTTTCGCGAAAACCTACAAGGAGGCGCAGAGCTACGTGTCCCCGATGATCATTGTGATCATCTTGCCCGCGGTGATCGGCCTGCTTCCAGGCGTCGAACTGAACGCCCGTCTGGCGCTTGTACCGATTCTCAATGTGTCGCTCGTGAGCAAGGAACTCGTCTCGGGCGTGTGGCCGTGGGGGTACCTCGGTCTGATCTTCGGATCGACGTGTCTTTACGCGGCGCTCGCGCTCGCTCTGACGGTTCGGATGTTCACGCGCGAACAAGTGATCTTCCGTACGTAAATTTCAGCCTAAATGCCATTGGCCCGCCGTAAACCCCGGGTAAAAGGCCCGTTGGCTTATAGCGCCCTCAGAGGAATGAGAGTATGCTGAACGCAGAAACCGGCATCTCGTCTCTCCCATGAATCCAACTCTCACTCTTCCGTCGTCTCTCTCGGAATTGAAACAAGCCCGCCCGAACGATAAGTGGTCCGTCACCCTCGCGGAGGAACGTCGTCGCTTTCAGGAGGACCTCGATGTGTTGCGCGACCGGGAGAACAACCTTCGTGAATACGAAGCGCGGTTGCGGGCCTGGCAAGCGGAGATCGACTCGGGGCGCGCCAGCGTCACCGGGCGCCCTGCGAACGGCATCGCGTCCTTTCAGCGTCCCTCCCGCGCGCCGTTTGTCGATAATCCCGCGCTACAGACGGCATGGGAAAAATTGTACCGCGCGCGCGAGTTGCTCGAGGCGGAGCAGACATATTTGCGCGATGAACGCATCGCCTTCCGGGATATGCAGGAGGCGCTGAAGCGCCGAGAGGAGCAGGTTGCCGATCGTGAAGCCACGTGGGCGGAGCGTGAGGCGTTGGCGGTGCGCGAACCGGCGGTCAAGCCCATCGCGCCACCCCTGCCGGTTCCGGAAACAGCCACTCGGATCAGCCGCGGGCCGTTCGAAATGGCGTGCTCCGTTTTTCGTGGTTCGAAGTAGGCGCATAGGCGTACAGGGGGATCGAGCGGCGGTCGAGTGACCGCCGCTTTTTTTTGGGGGGCGCGGCTCCAGATGTCCCCTGGTTTTTCGAAAAACGCGGCCCACAATCCGAGGTTGCGACGTTGCGGACGCCCAGTCGCCTCGTTATCCCATCGCCATGTCGGCACCTCCCGTTTTTCCGCAACATGTGATTGCCCGCAAACGCGATGGCCATGCCCTCACGGGCGACGAGGTCGCCTCGTTCGTGCGTGGCGCGACCGACGGCTCGTGGACCGACTACCAGTTGAGCGCGATGCTCATGGCGATTTTTCTGCGCGGCATGACGCGGGACGAAACGATGGCGTACACCGCAGCGATGATACACTCCGGAGTGACGGCCGATCTCACCACGGTCAAATGGCCGAAAGCGGACAAACATTCGACCGGAGGCGTGGGCGACAAGATCTCGCTGCATCTTGCGCCAATGGTGGCCGCGTGCGGTGTGGCCGTGCCGATGATCAGCGGTCGCGGTTTGGGGCATAGCGGCGGAACTTTGGATAAACTCGAGTCCATCGCGGGATTTCGCGTGAACCTGACCCTCGCGGAATATCGCGCCCAATTGGAGAAAATCGGCCTGTGCCTGATTGGGCAGACGAGTGAACTCGTGCCCGCGGATAAGAGGCTCTACGCTTTGCGTGATGTTACCGCCACGGTCGAATGCCTTCCGTTGATCTGCGGAAGCATCCTTGCGAAGAAACTCGCCGAGGGCACGGAGGTGCTCGTGGCGGATGTGAAGTTTGGGCGCGGCGCGTTCATGAAGAACCGGGACCGTGCCCGCGAACTCGCCGAATTGATGGTGTCGGTGGCCACCCGGATGGGAACACCGATGCGGGCCGTATTGACCGCCATGGATCAACCGCTCGGACGCGCCGTCGGCAACGCGGTGGAAGTCGCCGAATCAATCGATTGTCTGCACGGTCGCGGTCCTGCTGATACGATGGAAGTGACGTTTGCGCTGGGTGAACAAATGTTGCTGCTCGCGAAAGTGGCGCCGAACGCGAAAGAGGCACATGCCCGGCTCGAGGAAAGCATCGCCCGGGGGACGGCGCGGCAGAAATTTTGCGAAATGATTCACGCGCAAGGTGGAGATGCGCAAGTCGTCGACGACGTTACACGGCTGCCGCAGGCCCGGTTCCAGGTGCCACTGCCGGCGCCACGCAGCGGATTCGTGGCGGACGTCGACGCGATGGGCGTGGCGCTGGCCACTCTGCGGCTGGGTGCAGGTCGTACCCGTGCCGACGATACCGTCGATCCGGCAGTCGGTGTAACCATGCTGGCTAAAATCGGCGAGCCGATCGCGGTGGGTGCGCCCTTATGTGTGATTCACGCCAACGATGAGGCCGCGTTGGGCGACGCCTGTGCCATCCTGCAACCCGCCCTCATGATCGGAGACGCGCCCGGCGTCGCGACACCTTTGATTCAGGACGTGATTGGTTGAACGGCGGGGCGGGCGGTGCCCCGTCGCCGCGCACCTGCAGGCAATCTTCGCGCTGCTGTCTACCGCCGCGCCTCCACGGCGCCTTCGATTTCAAGCAGTCTCGTCGCGGCCTGCTCCCATTCGGCCGTGGCCGTGTTGATTTGATCGACGATCGTGCTGAGTTCGCGATTCAGGTGATGGAATTTCCCCTTGTCCGCGTATGTTTCGGGCGCCTCCAGCTCGCCGGTGATCTCGGACTGCTTTGCCTCGAGTTCCACCACGCGCTTTTCGAGCTGGCCGACGTGCTCGCGGAATTTCCGAATCTCGTTCGGACTGGCCTTCTTCGCGGTGGAAGGCGCAGCGCGACCGTTCGCGCCGGCGACCGGGGCGGCGACCTGGATTGGCCGTGCGTCCGTAAAGCCAGCGGTGAGCGCCGCACGCGCATCGCCCGCTCGCGATTTTTCCAGGTAATAATCGTAATTGCCGGCGTACGCGGTCAGCCGGCCGCTGTGAACGTGAAGCACGTTTTGCGCGACCTGGCCGATGAAATGCACGTCGTGGCTGATGAAAATCATCGTGCCTTCGTAATTTTTCAGCGCACCGATCAGCGCGTCGATCGAGGCGATGTCGAGGTGCGTCGTCGGCTCGTCCATCAGCAGGAAGTTCGGCGGGTTCACCAGGATCCGCGCGAGCGCCAGACGGGATTTTTCGCCTCCCGAGAGCACCGACACGGGCTTGTGGACATCGTCCTTGCGAAAGAGAAACGCGCCTAGAATCGCCCGGGCCTGCTGTTCGGTGAGCTGGTTTTCGATTGTGCGCAGCTCCATGACGTTTTCGTAAACCGTCAAATCCGCGTTGAGATTGTCCAGCCGGTGTTGCGCGAAATAACCGACGCGGACGTTGCTGCCGAGCTTCCGGACGCCGCCTTGAATCGGAATCGTATCGGCGAGGATCTTGAGCAGCGTCGACTTGCCGGCCCCGTTCGGTCCGACGAGGACAATCCGTTGACCGCGTTCGGCGGTGAAGTTGAGATCCCGATACACGACGTGGTCGCCGTAGGCCTGCTGAACGTGTGCGAGTTCGATGACTTTCAGGCCGGGCCGCGGCGGCTGGGGAAAGCGGAAATTGATCCGCTTCAGCTCCTCGGTCGGCTCCTCAATCGCGACTTCCTGCAGTCGTTCGATCTGCTTTTCCTTCGATTTCGCGCGGGAGGCGAGGGAGGCTTTGGCTCCGAAACGGTCGACGAACTTCTGGAGGTGCGCGATTTCACGCTGTTGGTTCTTGAACAACGCCGCCTGCTGCGCTTTGCGGTCTTCCTTCTCCTTGAGGAACGAGTCGTAGTTGCCGTGGTAGTAATGCAGCGTGTTGGCGCGCAGCTCGAGCATCCCGGTGCAGAGCGCGTTCAGAAATGCCCGGTCGTGGGAGATGACCACCAGCCCGCCGGGATAACGCGTAAGATAATCCTGGAACCAGAGCAGGGCCTCGAGATCGAGATGGTTCGTGGGTTCGTCGAGCAGCAGGAGCGCCGGTTCCGCGACGAGCAGACGCGCGAGATGCGCCCGCATCACCCAGCCGCCGGAGAACGTTTTGCCCATCTTGTCGGCATCGCCCTCCTTGAAGCCGAGTCCCGCGAGGATTTTTCGCGCGCGTGGTTCCAGAGTGTAATCGATATCGAAATCGTCCTCGTCGGGCTCCAGCTTTTTTCCGCTCGTCGCAATGTGCAGAATGGTTTCGTCGCCCGCCGGTGCACTTTCCTGTGGCAGGAAACCGAAATCCGCGCCGCGCTCCCATTCGATCGTGCCAGTGTCGGGTTTCTCCTCGCCCAGGATGAGGTTGAAGAGGGTGGTTTTGCCCGCGCCATTCGGGCCGATCAAGCCAAGCCGGTCGGTGCGCGCGATGAAGAGCGACACATCGCTGAACAGCGTGCGGGTGCCATACGACTTGGAAACATCGGCCAGAGTAAGCATCGAAACTGCCCAAAACACCGAAGGACATGGCACTCGTCAACTGCGCCGTGCAGTTCGTCCCGGCGATCGTTCCATCTGGTGCGATTATAGAGTTCTCTAAACGTGTAAACCGATGGCGTGGAATCGCGGGTCGATTGGCTGGCATCGCAGACCGGCCCGAATATTTTTCCCGACCACGCGGCTGGTATCTCGATCCGGCACGTTGATTCCGGGCCTTTTGGGGCGAATTGCGCCGATCCTACCGCGCCGCGGTGAGCGCGCCGCAACCGGCCACGGCGACAATTCCGCCTATGATCGCACGGCGCGTCGGACGATCTCCTTCGAGCCAGAATGCGATTGGAATGGAGAGCAGCGGCGCCGTCGCGACGATCGGCAGAACAATTCCGCTGGGTGTTGTGGCGAGCGCCCATTGGTAGCAGCTCACGCCGATCACCGGGCCGGCCACACCATTGAGCATCATCCAGAGATACCCCCGGCGTCGCTCGTGAGGTGTCGGCCGGGTTTCGAGGCGCGGCAGCCGCTGCAGGACTTGCAGGATGACGAACCAGACCACGACGAACACCAAGCCGGCGAGAATGCGATGGTAAGCGGCAGTAAGGCCAAACACGGCGGTATGCGCCGATTCACCTGCGGCGTCTGCGATCGTGACACCTTTGCGGCTGACCAACGCGCCGAAACCCTGGCCACAGGCGGCGACGAGTCCAAAAAGAAACCCGATCGGCCGCACTCTGACGCGCGGCGGGCTTTTCTTGCCTGGCATGATCGCCACCGCGACACCGGCCAGAATGACGAGACCCCATGTGACCTGTAGCGCGGTCAAGCGCGTGCCAAGCCAGAGCCATTCGCCCAACGCCGCAATGGGCGCGGCGAAACATTGGGTCATCAGGATCGTGATCCGGGAGCCGAGCAGCGGTAGGGCTGCGAAAACGCCCAAGTCGCCAATGCCCATGCCAATGACTCCGCTCAGCATGAACCAGCCCACACTCGCACTCGTAAACCCATGGCCCAGCGTGTGCGCGAAGAGCCCAAGCAACAGTGCCGCGATGACCAGCCGGCCCAGATTGGCCGTTACCGGACCGAGTCTCCGCACGCTGTGGCTGGCGCACGTCGTCGTGAGCGCAAAGAAGAGAGCGGCGAGAAAGGAGGGAATCATCGCGGTGGCACTCGATTCGCGGACCATCCACCCCCCGGCGCAACCCGTTTCGGCCGTGGCGACTGCGACGCCGACGCCCCATCTCGATCCGGCTAGCTCCGGCCCACCATGTCACGGGCGGGCTTTACCCCACGGGTTTCCTGAATTTTATGCTTCTGCGGTGACATCACCTTTCTCAACGTGATCCGATGAAAGCGAAACGTCAGTCGAAACGCCCGGAGGACATTAATGCCGCCTTGGCGGGCGCAAAGGGCGGGGTGTCGAAGTTCATCGCGCGGAACTACCGTCACTTCAACGCGGCCTCCTTGCTCGACGCCGCGAAAGGTTACGAAGTTCACCTCGCGGCCGGGGGAAAGATGCTCGTCACGATCGCCGGAGCCATGTCGACCGCGGAGTTGGGCATTTCCCTGGCGGAGATGATCCGGCAGGACAAGATCCATGCGATCGTCTGCACGGGCGCGAACCTCGAGGAGGACGTGTTCAACCTGGTGGCCCACGATTACTACGAGCGCGTGCCGGGCTACCGTCAGCTGACGACGTAGGATGAGCAGGCGCTGCTCGAGCGGCTTATGAACCGCGTGACCGATTCGTGCATCCCCGAGATGGAAGCGATGCGCCGAATCGAGGCCGCGGTGCTCGAGGAATGGATGGCCGCGGATGGTGCCGGCGAACGTTACTTCCCGCACGAGTTCATGTACCGCGTGCTCCGCAGCGGAAAGTTGAAGAAGAGCTACCAGATCGATCCCAGGAATTCCTGGGTGCTGGCCGCATGCGAGAAGGACCTGCCGATTGTCGTTCCCGGCTGGGAAGATGCGACGCTGGGCAACATGTACGCGGCGGCGGTCATTCGCGGCGACGTGAAGAAAGTGCACACGGTGCGGACGGGCATCGAGTACATGACGTGGCTGGCGGACTGGTATACGAAGAACGCGAAGCGATTGCGCAATGGCGAGGGAGCTCTCGGGTTTTTCCAAATTGGCGGCGGCATTGCCGGGGATTTTCCGATCTGTGTTGTGCCGATGCTGCATCAGGACCTCAAGCGAACGGGCGTGCCGCTCTGGGGGTACTTCGCCCAAATCAGCGATTCAACGACGAGCTATGGCAGCTACTCGGGCGCGGTGCCGAATGAGAAGATCACGTGGGGGAAACTGGGACCGACCACCCCAAAATTTGTGATCGAGAGCGACGCAACGATTGTGGTGCCGCTGGTTTTCGCGTGGGTGCTGGGACAGTGACGGCGGAGGGCGGACGGCGGACGACAGACGGCGGAGGGCATAACTCAGAACTCAGAGCCAACCCGAAACTCGTAACGCGAATCTCGAAACCCGAAACCAGATCCCCACGTGTCCAACGCACTCGCCGGAGAAAAATCGCCTTACCTGCTTCAGCACGCCGATAACCCGGTCGAGTGGCTGCCCTGGGGTGAGCCGGCTTTTGCCAAAGCCCGGGCCGGGCAGAAGCCAATCTTTCTGAGTATCGGCTACTCAACGTGCCACTGGTGTCACGTCATGGCGCACGAGTCGTTTGAGAACGCCGGCATCGCCCAAATTCTCAACGAACACTTCGTGCCGGTGAAGGTGGATCGCGAGGAGCGGCCGGATGTCGACAAGGTCTACATGACCTACGTCCAGGCGATGACCGGTCATGGTGGCTGGCCACTGAGTGCATGGCTCACGCCGGATTTGAAGCCCTTTTATGGCGGAACGTATTTCCCTCCGGACGAGCGGCATGGTCGGCCGGGTTTTCCCGGAGTGCTGCTGGCGATTGCGCGCGCCTGGCAGGAACAGCGCGCTCAACTCGTCGCTGAAGGCGAGCGCGTGCTGAGCGCTTTGCGCGAGTATCAAACCGGCAAGAACGCGGCGGGCGACAAAGCGGAATCTGGCGAGCGGTCGCTCGTCGAGGCCGCGGGCAAAGCGTTCGAGAAGGGTTTCGCGTATTTTCACGAGGCATTCGACGCGACCAACGGCGGCTTCGGTGGCGCACCGAAATTTCCTCGCGCATCGAATCTGACGTTTCTGCTGCGAGTGGCTGCGCTGCAGGGTCACGGAAGTGAACTTGGCGCCGCTGCGGTGAAAATGACGGTCGCCACCCTGCAAGCGATGGCACGCGGTGGCATCCACGACCATGTCGGTGGCGGCTTTCATCGCTACTCGGTCGATGACGCGTGGTTCGTCCCGCACTTCGAGAAGATGCTCTATGATCAGGCGCAGATCGCGTTAAACTGCCTCGAGGCGAAGCAGGCTGCGGGCGATGAGCGGTTCGCCTGGCTCGCGCGAGACATCCTCGGTTATGTGCAACGCGACCTCACAAGTCCGGAAGGTGCATTCTTCACGGCGGAGGATGCCGACAGCCTGCTGCCGGATCAATCGGGCCACGTGCCTGCAGCCGGAAACGCCGAACAGGCGGAAGGCGCGTTTTACGTGTGGTCCGCCGCCGAGTTGCGGAATGTGCTCGCAACGGATTTTCCGTTCTTCGCGTCGCATTTTGGCATTCAGGAGGAAGGCAACGTGCCGGCGCACCTCGATCCGCAGGGTGAGTTTCGCGGCAAGAACATCCTGCACCAGCGCAGTTCGCTGGTCGAAACCGCCCGGAAATTTTCATTCCCGCCCGCGGCGGCCAACGATCGTCTGATTGCGATGCTCCGGAAGCTGGCGCATGTCCGCGCCCAGCGGCCGCGGCCGCACCTCGACGACAAGATCGTGACGGCAAACAACGGGTTGATGATTTCGGCGCTGGCGCGGGCGCACCAGGTCCTCGGCGACGTGCGTGATGCATCCCCCGCGACACGTGACGACAGTGCCGGTGAAGAGGAACCACCGCCGTTTCCCGTCGACCCGAGTCCGTCCTTTCTTGCCCAGGCGGTGAAGGCGGCTGCGTTCATTCAACGCGAACTTTACGATGGCGAGCGAGGCGTGTTGTTCCGGACGTGGCGGCAGGGGCGCGGCGTGACAGAGGGATTTGCAGAGGATTATGCGTTTCTCGTCCAGGGGCTGCTGGACCTCTATGAGGCTTCGTTTGAACTGCGTTGGCTGCAATGGGCCGATCGATTGCAGGCGAAGATGGACGAACTCTTCTGGGACGACGTCGGCGGCGGGTATTTCAATTCCCCGCTCGGTGATGCGAGCATTCTGCTGCGGCTGAAAGAGGATTATGACGGAGCCGAACCTGCGCCGAGCAGTGTCGCCGCTCTCAATCTGCTTCGACTCGCCGCGATGTTGAACGATGAAGGCCGCCGCGAGCGCGGCCGCGCGACGCTGAATGCGTTTCGCGTGCAGTGGTCCAGCGCGGCGCATGCGATGCCCCAGATGCTCTGCGCCCTGGAGCTGGCGCTGGAGCCGCCCCGCCATGTCGTTCTCGCCGGCGATTCACAGAGCGCAGACTTTGGCGCCCTGGTCGGGATTCTGCATGAGCGATCCGGGTCCCGCCGAATTCTGCTGGGTGCGACGGATGGGGAGGCGCAGCGATGGTTGGCGGAGCGGGCACCGTGGCTGGCCGGCATGAGGCCACTGGCCGGCCGGGCCACGGCGTATGTGTGCGAGGAATTTGCGTGTCAGGCACCCGTCTCGGAGCCGGCTGCATTGCGGCGCCTGCTCGGCGGCTGAGGCCGGGTCCGCGCAGAATACGGGCCGGGGACTGGGATGGATTTCGCGGCGGAGTGGTGATTTTCAACGTTGCGCCACCCCCGATCAACGCGGCTTAACTGGAGATGCGTGAAGATACTCTCGGTTGATGACGATCCTGTCGCCCGATTTGCCCGGACTGCCATAGCCGGGTCGTGCTCCCGGAATTGACCCGGATGCAGGCCGCCCCCGCCAAGCCAACCCCAAAACCTTGAACGACGCCGTTAAACGCCTGGAGGAGAAAATTGCGTACCTTGAGCGGCACGTGGTCGAGCAGGACAAGACCATGTTCGAATTTGCGGCGCAACTCACGAGCCTGCGGCGGGAGTTGATCCTGTTGCGCAACCGAGTCTCTCGCCCGCCGCAGGCCGGGGAAGGCGGCGGCCTGAGTGAGGAACGGCCACCGCACTATTGATCCGAATCGCGCGGGCGCGGGTGGCTGCTCGCGGCATCAAGGCTGCAGCGAGGCAATACACCACGCTCGAACCCGGATCAAAACGTGGCCGTCACTTCCTGCTGGTGTCCCGGATCGAGCGTTTGCGAGCCGAGTGCGGCGCACTCCTGCTCGTCATTCTTGAGCAGCTTGAATTGGATGGGAGCACTCGCGTCATTGGTTTCCCAGCGCCATTTGCCAATCGAGACGAAGTTCAACGGCACCCCTTTCTCCCACGTGAGGCCGGGTCCGTCGCCGCGTATGAACAGTCGGTTGCCAATGCCAATGTACGCCGTGACCACGAGTCGGGTGGCCCCATCGGAGCTCAAGACTCGTTCGATCACCCCGGATGGCGGCAAACCCTCGTCGATGCTGAGTCCCAAATCAGGTTCCGTCTCCGTGGCGGGTTTCGGCGTCCACTTGCGGTGCACGGCCGGAGGCTGGCGGCTGCGTTCGTCAACCGGTGTGCCCGCTGTGGCCGGTTCTGGCGCGATGCGCTCGATGGGCGCAGCGGGAGGCGGGGAGTCACCGTCCCCGTTATTACTCGCCGCGCCGGCATGAAACTCAATCGGCGGCGCGGCGGCCGTGCCTGCCGCCGGCGGGGCAACCTCCGGGGTGGGATTGATGGGCGAGGCTGCTGGGACTGAAGGTGCGGGTGAAATGGGTTCGGCCGCGGTTTCGTCGCGGCGCGGTTTGCGGGTGCGTCTCGCCGGCGCGACCGCTTCGGTGGCGGGGGGAATTTCGGCGGCAGGTTCGCTCGTCGCGGCGGCGGGAATTTCCGGGCGGTGAGTGCCCTGGGCTGACTCGGCGACGACCGCCGCGCTGGGCACGGGCCGTGACCGGGCGAGACTTTCAAGCCGCGCCACGCTCTCGTCGAGTGCGGTCATGGCGCGGGCGAGTTTTGCCGTGGTATCGCGCGCGATCTGTTCGGCGAGCATGGCGCCGGCCGCCGCCATCCGGGCGTCGATATCGGCGAGAGCGGCGGACTTGGCCGACTCCAAAGCGTGGATACCGTGGCCGGCCGCCTCTCCCAGATGTCGCGCGGCTTCGACCCGGGCATGGGCGAGCGCCTGTTCGGCGGCAGCCTGGGCCTTCCCAATCGCACCCGCGGTGCCGAGTGACAGTTTGTTGAGTGCTTCACTGGCGGCGGCGAGATTTCGCTGCGTCGCCGTCTCGAGCTTGGCGAAGTCGGTTCCGGCGCGGCTGATCTTGTCGCACACCGATTCCAGCCGTTCGGTATCGGTGCTGCGCAGCGCGGCGACTTCGCGCTCGAGTTCCTCCTTGTCGGCGGCATCGGCGTTGGCGAGTTGCGCCTGGAACTCGGCAATTTTCTCCTGCAAGCGGTGGGGGAGTTGTTCGGCCTGGCGGAGATTCTTGTGCGCGAGTTCGGCGATTTCGTGCAGCCCACCGGCGGCGATGCTGATTTGTTCGGCCGATGAACTCACGGTCTGGGCCAGCGCTTCCAGCGCCTGCTGTCGTTCATCGAGGGTTTCGTTTTTCTGCCGTTCAACGTGAATGATGAGGGGCACCAGGGCGACCAGGGCACCCGTGATCACACACGCGACAATCGCGAGCACCGACGTGTCGGAAAGTGGGCGTCCACCGCGATCGGCGATGAGCCAGGCCGCGAGCAGGAGCGCCGCATCCGTGGTGAAGAAAACCCACAGCGGCACTTTTGGATTCTGGTCGGAAGAGTTCATGGGGGGCACCCGGCAGACGGTCCCCGCAGCCGCCAGCCGCCTTCGCCGACATCCGGCGCACGAGAGGCTCTGGCGGACCACGTGGCGCGACTTGCAGCGGGGACAGTTTGTGCGCCGCAGCGCGGTGAGGCACAAGGGAAAAGGCGGAAGAATCAAATCTGAAGTTGTGCCGGGTTGGAACCGCCCGCAGGTTGTGGCCGCGCGATGAATCCCTCCGAATTCCTGCGGATCGAACGCGATGTCGTCGACGGTTCGCGGCATTACGTGGTGCACACGAGTGAGCCGCCGTTTTCGGTGGAGCTGACCCCGGACCCGGGCGCGCCGGATAAAGTTGGCCGTGGCATCATCAAACGCGTGTGCGTGCCGAATTCGTGGGCCGGCGATTACACCAAGTATGCGAAGTTCATCCAGGCGGCGCAGGAGTTTTTCGCTGCATCTTTCACCGAGCCGGTGCCGAAAACCGAGATGAAGCGCTTTGCGCTCTGAGTGGGCGGATGACGTGATTCCGCCGCCCGTCACGCGGCCATCGCCTTGGTCCCGTTCATCCGCCGAAGCAGCAGTACATTGTCCACGGTGTAGAGCGCCAGCCCGGCCCAGATAAACGTGAAGCTCACTCCGCGGGCTCGGGAAAACGGCTCGTGATAAAACCATACGCCAAGCCCGAGTTGCACGCTGGGCGCAATGTACTGGAGCAGACCCAGCGTGGAGAGCCGGATCCGACGCGCCCCATACGCAAACAACAAAAGCGGAATCGCCGTGATCGGACCAGCGCTCAAAACCAGCAACTGTGAGATCGGGTCGACATGGCCGAGTGCCCCCCGCTCATGCAGATGCAGCCATATGAGAAAGCTGGCGGCAATGGGCGTGAGGAGCAGGGTCTCTGTTGTCAGACCGGCAAGTGAACCCAACGGGGAACGCTTCCGCATCAAGCTGTACGCGCCCCACGAAGCCGCGAGGATGAGGGCGATCCAAGGCGGGCTTCCAAGTTGCACCACCATGGCGATGACCCCCATTGCGGCGAATCCGATCGCGAGCCATTGCGCGGTGCGCAGATGTTCGCGCAACACGAGTCGGCCGACGACGACATTGACCAGGGGCACGAGGAAATATCCCAGGCTGCACTCGATCACATGCCCGGTGTTCACACCCCACACATAGACCAGCCAGTTGATCGATAGGAGGGTCGCACTCAGGAAGTTGATCCCAATCGAGCGGACGCTGCGCAGCGCGTCGACGATGGGCTTGAAGCCCCCCTGCACGCGCAGCAACACCACCAGGAAGAAAAGCGACCAGACGTGACGATGCGCGATCAGCTCGACGGGATCGACGTGCGTGAGTTGCTTCCAGTAAAGCGGTACCAGTCCCCACAGAAAATAGCACAACGCGGCGGCAGAAACTCCGCGTGCGGCCGACGGGCTGGAGTCAGGAGACGACACCGCGGAGGGTTTGCCTGTGCCGGTGGCTTATCACCCCGTCAATCCACCGCTGGCGGCCGGCCCGATACAGTTGGGATCCGGCCGGGCGATAACGGTGGCGGCGGTCACGGCAATGGCTTCGTGGAGCGGGAGAAATTGAATCGCTCCCGAAATTCGGTTTCTGCCTGGGTTCGAGCCGCATCCGCGGCCACACCTTGGGCCACGAGTTCTCCCGCCCGCTTGTCCACCCACCGGCGCCGAAGATTTTCTTCATTTTCGCTGCTGATGGCGGAGCTCTCCTTGGGCTTTTTTGAGCGCGTGACCATGCTGCAGCCACTGGTGACGAGTACCAGCAGAGCGAGGGTGGACCAAAAAAAGCATCTGATCATATGAGGGCGGGCAAAGTGGGCAGGAGGACCGCAGACCGCGAGGGAAACTTTCAAGACTTTTTGTTTTCGCGATTGTGGCAAAATCCTTTTTTCTCACGTGTATGAGTGACGAGCATACGCCGCTTCCCTCGCTGCGGCTGAAGCCACGGCTTCAGCCGGCCGATGCTCCGATTTCGACGGTCGCTCCCTCGACTGCGGCTCACCCCCCGCCAACCCCACGTCAACTGCCTACCCCGGAAATCTTGCCGGATGCATCCGCCGGTGACGTTTCGTCGCGTGCGGCAGCCTCCTCCGAACTGCCAAAATTCCGGCTAAAACCGCGTCTCATGACAGACGCATCCGCGACGACATCATCTGATTCGGCGTTGATCCCGCCACCAGAGCCGCCGCCTGCCACCGCCACCGCCCGCCCATCCGCCGAGATCCTCCCGGACCTGCGGACAATCCCGGCAGCGGGAGCCCCCTTGCCGATTCGGTTGCAGCCCCGCCAGGTGTCAGCGGCTACTCCTCCTCCACAGACCGCCACGACCGTGGTACCTCCGCCCTACGCGCAGAATTCCGCGCCCGTAAGTCCACTGACGCCGTCGGAGACCAAGCCCACTTTCGGCGCTCCCCTATTCCGGGAGTCCAGCCCGGTCCACGTTCCTCCATTGCACGAGCCTCTGGCCGCTTCCACCCAGGTTCCTGCCCCGCCGCTTTGGGGAAATTTTGTACCGGCAGCGCTCAAAACGGTGCCGCCGCCCTTTCCGGTGGTGGCACTGCCGGGAACCGTCAAGAGCCCTCCCCCTCTGCCGCTCACCGGTGCGCCGGTCATGCGCCTGGCCGACGAGCCCTCGGCCAGGTTGGGTTCAAAGAGCCCCCTGATTATGGTCCTGGGCGGCATTGCCGCCCTCGGGTTGCTCGGTGGCGGGTATTTCGCGTGGCAAAAATTCATATCGGCGCCTCCCGCCCCGCTCCCGTTGGCGGCAACGCAAAAATCAGTTCCGTCAGCTCCGGTTGCCAAGGTGGCGGACCCATCACCTTCGGATCTGATGAACAAGATCGCGCACGCTCCCGCCGCTGCAATTGGCAAGGCTCGGAGCGTCGTCGCCGCAAGAGCGTCGAGTGGTCAATCTGATATTGAATCGGTGCTCGCCCCGCAGCCGCCCAAGCAACCGGCGCCTTCGGGATTGCCGCCTGCGGCCCAGGTGCCGGCGGGGGCGAATCCTGGTTCGACGGGTGTGGCCTCGGTTTCGCCCGGCCTGTCGGCGACGACGGTGGTCGACGCTGCACCGGACGCGGTCCCGGCTTTCCGGTCGTTTGTCGCGAACGTCAAGGTCAGCGGACTCGCGGGGGGCCGCGCGGGGCGGCCGCCGGTTGCAATCATCAACGGACGGCTCACCCGCGCTGGAGACGTGGTCGACGCGGGACTGGGAATTATTTTCGATACAATCGATGCCGAGAAGAAACAGGTGATCTTCAGGGACAAGTCGGGCGCCACCGTGGCCCGCCGGTATTGAGTTAATGGATGCCGGCGGGCATATCCACCGCTGAACACACCTCAGCGCGGTCGCTTCACCAGACTTCCACGGGGCCTTTGGGCACCGGAAGGCTGGAACGTTCCAGCACCGATGGGTCGCCCGCCGGGGCCAGGAAGGACGCCACGAGTGGCGCGGGCGCATATTGCGTCCGCAGTTCGCCGCGCTCATCGCAGAATTGTGACCGCCAGCGGAGATATTCTGCGATCGCCGCTTCGAAGTCCGCGCGCGAGTTGATGGTAAGGATCCGCTGTTTGAAGGGCTTCGCCGGCCCGAAACGCCTGGCGTACCACGGGGCGACTTTCCGGAAAAGTCTGGCGCCGTGGGTTTCGCCGTAAAATTCCAAATACCGGTCGAAGTGCCGGCGCATCACGCGCAGCCGCTCCGCCAGATCCGGTTCCGGGAGAAGTTCGCCCGTGCGCAGATAATGCTGCGTCCGCCGAAAAATCCACGGATCGTAAAAGGCACCGCGCCCCATGCTCACGCCCGCACATCCGGTTTCTGCGATCATCTGGCGCGCGGCGGCCGGCGTCGTGACGTCACCGTTGCCCACCACCGGGATCGAGCGAACCGCGCCGACGACGGCGGCGATGCCGGCGAGGTTCACGCGGCCGCTGAAGCCCTGTGCCCGCGTGCGGCCGTGCACGAAAATTGCAGCCACCCCGGCGTCCTCGAGTGCCCGGGCCAAATCCGGTGCGGTGAGATTATCGTCATCCCATCCGAGCCGCATCTTGGCGGTGACGGGGATTTTCACGGCCCTGATCATGCCCGCCACCAGTGCGGCGGTTTTCGCGAACTCGTTCATCATGGCCGACCCGCCGCCGATTTTCACCACCTTGCGCACGGGGCAACCCATGTTGACATCGATCGATTGCACCCCGCGTTCCTGGCAGATCACCGCGGCGTCCCGCATTTCCTCCGGCACCGCGCCGAACAGCTGGATGGCGAGCGGCTGATCTTCGGGCACCGTGGCGACCAGCCTGAGCGCCGCGGAGTTCTGCTCGAGCAACGAGCGGGCGTTGACGAGGTCAGTGGTCGCCCAGCCGAGTCCGCCGAGTTCGCGCAGGGTGAGCCGCATGGGCAGGTTGGTGTACCCCGCCAAAGGCGACAGAAAAAGATTGGACGAAAGCTCGTAGGAACCAAGGCGCACGGGCCTTGATCCATGAGCGGTCCTCGCCGCGATTCAAGTTCCCGCGATGGTTTCTGTTGCGCGGTCACAGCCCGGTCCCGCTTTGACGCGGTCCCGGCGGGCAAACGTCTGGAACACACCCCTACGCCAGCGCCGCTTTCATCCGGCGCATCGCTTCGGCCAGTGTCGCGCGGGGGCAACCGAAGTTCAGTCGGACGTGCGATCCTTTCGGCGCGCCAAACATGGCGCCGTCGCTCAAGCCCACCCCATGTTGCACGAAGTGGGTCGCCGGACTGGCGAGTTCGAGTGCAGACACGTCCAACCAAAGTAGATACGTCGCTTCGACGGGCGCTTCAACGCGCACGCCGGGAAGGTCGCGCGCGATTGTCGTGAGCAGATAATCGCGGTTGCCGCGAAGGTAGGCGAGCAACGCCATTCGCCAGGGTTCACTGTCGCGGTAGGCGGCTGCGCACGCCGTGAAGCCGAGGGCCGTCACCTCGGCCACAATGCCGGCGGTCGCCCGGATAAAGCGCGCCCGCCGCATCGGATCGGGGATGATCGCGATCGAGGTGCCCAGCCCCGGCACGTTGTAAGTTTTGCTCGGTGCCATGAGCGTGATCGTGCGCGCGGCGATTTCCGGCGAGAGCAGGGCGGTGGGAATGTGGGGCCGATCCGGATCGAGGATCAAATCGCAGTGAATCTCATCGGAACAGAGGAGGAGGCGGTGGCGCAGGCAGAAATCCGCCAGTCGCTCCAGTTCCGCCCGGCGCCAGACGCGGGCGAGCGGATTATGCGGGTTGCAGAGAAAAAAGAGTTTGGTCCTGGGCGTGACCGCACGTTCCAACGCGTCCCAGTCAATCGTCCAATGGTCGCCCGCGCCCGCCCAGGGCACCGCCACGGACACCCGGGCGCTGTTCGTGGGAGCTGTCATGAATGGCGGATACAC
>JBBRCR010000002.1:0-65372 GCA_038204695.1 Opitutales bacterium
AGTTAGGTTTTGCCGGCGGCGTATTCAGCGAGAACCATCGCGTTCGTTTCGCTTTCGGCCGCGCCGGCAAGCTCGGCGACGCCCCCGAGTTGTTGCACCGCCCAGACCGCGTGCGCTCGCACCAGGGCGGAATCATGCGCCGTCGCGAGAGCGATCAATGGCGGCAACAACGTCGCGTCGCCGCTGTTGCCCGCGACAACACACGCGTTGCGGAGCAGTCCCACCAGCTTCAACCGCTTGATGGGCGTGCGTCGAAACACCTGCGCGAAACGCTCCGGCGTCAGCGCCAGAATCTCCGGGAGCGACCGCGCGGCGACATCGGGGCGCGCCGAAAGCAAGAGCTTGCGGCCGTCCTGCGCGAACCGGTTCCACGGGCACACCTCGAGGCAAACGTCGCAACCATAAATCCGGTTGCCGATCCCGGCCCGGAACTCGCGCGGGATCATTCCCTTGTTCTCAATTGTCTGATACGAGATGCAGCGCCGCGCATCGACCACACCCGGCGCGGCAAACGCATTCGTCGGACACGCCGCGAGGCATCGCGTGCATTTGCCACAGAGCAACCCGATGTCCGGCGCGCCAAAATGCCTGCGGATGGGTTCGTCCGCCGTGAGTTCCAGCCGCGTCAAAATGCCGGCCAGGAAAAGCCAGTTGCCGTGTTCGCGGGAGATCAGCATCGCGTTCTTGCCGATAAAGCCGAGTCCGGACCGGGCGGCCCAGGCCCGCTCCAGCACGGGTCCGGTGTCGGTGTAATAACGGTGGTCCGCGCCCGTCAGCGCAAAGAGCTCCTCCAGGGCGCGGCCCGCGGCGATGAGCGCCGGCTTCAGTGTGTCATGATAATCCTCATACAGCGCATACCGCGCCCAGGCGGGATTCGCCCCGGTCGGGCCGGGGCGGGCCAGCTGTGCGTCCCAGTAGCTCACCCCGAGCATGATGATCGAACGGGCGCCGGGCAGCACGAGATCGGGGTTCTGGCGCTTCTCCGCGGATCGCTCCATCCAGTGCATTTCGGCGTGCATGCCGGCGCCGAGCCAGGCCGGCAACGCCGCGCTCGAACCGTCCGCCCGCGCTCCACCGGGCGGCGTCTCCAGTGAGGCGATACGCACGTCGTCGAAGCCGAGGGCGGCAAGGCGCCGGCGTAATTCGTCCTGCCTTGGATCCATGGGTAGCGGGGCAATGCTCCGGCGCCTCACGCTGTGTGGTGGTTCGCCGGCGACAAGCAGCGCCGTCAGTTTTTTTGGCGCAGGAAATCCAGGGCGTCCCGCCGCCATGCGCGGATGACGTGCCCCACGACGTCGTGCAGCGGCCGGGCATCCGTGAGGATGAGCGTGCCCGACTGCATATAGATGGGTTCCCGCTGCGCGAACAGCGTGCGAATCCTCTCCTCCGGATCGTCCACCTCGAGGAGCGGGCGATTCCGGTGGCGCGCCGTCCGCGCCAGGATCGTGGCCAGCGAGGCATGCAGGCAGATGACGACGCCCTTCTCCTGCAATCGCGCGAGCATGCCGGGTTGCACCACCAGGCCGCCGCCGCACGAAACCACCGTGCGTTCGGGCGGATGGCCGCGCTCGATGAACTCACGCTCGAAGGCGCGAAAGGCGGGCTCACCCATCTGGGCAAAGATATCCGGAATGTCGCGCCCCTGCAGCCGTTCGATTTCATGGTCGCTGTCGAGGAGCTGAAACCCGATTTTTTGCGCCACGGCGCGGCCCACCGTGGTCTTGCCGGTGCCCATGAAACCCACGAGGTAGAGATTGACGTCGGCAGCGTTCATCGCGTGCGCTTTCACGAAACGCGGCCGCGGGCGCGTTGCCAAACACCAAAACCAAACATGACGCCGCCTTGGCCGGACTACACTTTCGCCAGTGATAATGCGGCGGGAATTTGCCCCGAAGCGCTCGCGGCCCTCGCCGCGGCGAACGCCGGTTGTGTGCCGGGCTATGGCGACGATGGGTTCACCGCCGAGGCGAAACGACGGATGGCGGACGTGTTTGAAACCCGGTGCGAGGTGTTTTTCGTGTTCAACGGCACCGCGGCCAACGCGCTCGCGCTCGCGGCGATATGCCAGCGGCACCACGCGATCGCCTGCCACGCTCTTTCGCACGTCGACACGGACGAGTGTTCCGCGCCGGAATTTTTCACCGGTGGCAGCAAGGTTTTACCGATCGCTGCGCCTCAGGCAAAACTTCGACCGGCCGACATCGCGCCGGTCTTGCAGCGTGGCCACGGCGTTCATTTCCCGAAGGTTCACGCGCTTTCGCTGACGCAGTCGACCGAGTTGGGCACGGTTTACTCGGCGGAGGAGTTGCGCGCACTGTGCGAGTTTGCGCACGCCCATGGGCTCATCGTGCATGTGGACGGCGCCCGTTTCGCGAACGCTGCCGCGATGGGGTCCCTCCGTGGAGTTTCGCCGGCGGACCTCACGTGGCGTGCCGGGGTGGATGTCCTGTGTTTCGGCGGCACCAAGAACGGGCTCCTCTCGACCGAGGCGCTCGTCTTTTTCAATCGTCAGCTCGCGCGCGAATTCGAATATCGAGTGAAGCAATCGGGGCAGCTGGCGTCCAAGATGCGATTCGCCAGTGCGCAATGGGCGTCGGTGTTGCGGGACGACGTCTGGCGGCGGCACGGCGCGCATGCCAACCGTCAGGCCGGTGTGCTCTCGGCGGGATTGCGTGACCTCGGTTTCAAGCTCGTCGCGCCGACCGAGGCGAATGGAGTTTTTGTCGAACTGCCGCCCGCGGTGTTTGCCGCGCTCGAGTCCCGCGGCTGGCATTTCTACCGGTTCGTCGGTGAGCACGGCTACCGGCTGATGTGTTCATGGGAAACGCGCGACGAGGAGGTGGCGCGGTTTTTGGCCGACGTTCGCACAAGCGTGGCTTCGGGCGGTTGACCTTTTTCAGCGGACACAAAAAAAAGCCCGCGGGGTGACGCGGGCTTTGAGGGTTTGAATGAAGAACGCTTACTTCTTTGCGGCGGGAGCGGGGGCGGCCGCGCCGGCCGTCTTGATGTCGAGCAACTCGACGTCGAAGATCAGCGTCGAACCAGGCGGAATTCCCGGCCGGCCATCGTCGCCGTACGCAAGCTGCGACGGCACATAGAGCTTAATCTTGCCGCCCTTGTTCACCTTCTGGATTCCCTCGGTCCACCCTGGAATCACTTCCTTGAGGGCAAACTCGGCGGGCTCGCCCCGTTGCACCGAGCTGTCGAAGACTGAGCCGTCCAACAACGTTCCGGTGTAATGCACGCGCACAGTCTGGTCCTCCTTCGGGAACGGTCCCGAACCTGGCTGAACGATTTCGTAACGCAGACCGCTGGGGAGTTCGACGACGTTTTTGTTCTCCTTCAGTTTGGTGAAGAATGCGACGGTCGCAGAGGAGTTCTGGGTCTTCAGCTTGCTCATGTAAGCGGACTGCTTCTTCTGCATGAACTCGTCCATCGTCGGCCCGATCTTCTCCAGGTCAAACGGCGACTCCTTGCCCGCCGCCGCGCTGCCGATGCCTTTCAGTACCGAGTCGATTTCCGCTTTGCTCAGCTCGAGTTCGGCGAGTTGGGCGCGCTTGCCGATGTACCAGCCCAGCTCCTCCAACAGTTGTGCCTCGGTGAAGGTCGTTGCCCTGGCGTCAGCGGCCGCCGGTTGCGCCGGAGTGCCGGGAGGGTTCGCTTTGCCGTCTTGGGCGCGCGCTGCGGTGAGGCCAAGCGCGAGCAGGCAAATGGTGAGGGAATGCTTCAGTTTCATCTTTAATTTGGGTCTGGGTGCAGTAACCGCGGACGCTAGTTTGTGCCGTAAAAGTTCCACCACTGCCAGCCGGCTACCTTGAATGCAAGCCTGCGCCGTGCGGTGCCGCACCTCGTAGGGAACGTGTTACCGGCCCGCGGTCGCGCGTGATAGGTTGCCTGCTGCTGCTCGCTTCCAAGGTGCCCACGCCCGTGCCGGCTCACATTCACTTTCACCTTCACTCTCACTCCGCCTTCGTCCATGACGGCCCCCTTCGATGAACGCCGACCAATTTTGGACCAGCCAGGACGGCCAGATCCTCACCGTCAAAAACAAGGACGAGCGCACGGTCACCCTCACCCTGGCGTTCTGGCCGCGGCATCCGGCTGAATTCGATTTTCTTAAGAGCCATCTTCCTCTGCTCCAATTCAGCGAACGCAGTGCGCTCGCCCGTATCGGCATCGAGATGACGCTTCAGGGGCCGGCCCGGATCGATGGCAACCGGGTGGAACTCGAGGCGGATGCGTTCATCTACGACTCGAGCTTTCCCAATGCCACCTACTGGAAGAAGCTCATGCGCGTGGGTGCGCCCGTCGGCCGGCTGTTTTGCGCGCCGGTGGCGGCGAAACTTTCCACGGCCGAGATCTGGGATGCGCTGCGCGAGAACCGGATCAAGCTGCCGAATACAATCAGCATCGACAGTCTCGGTCGCGTGTTCCTGACCCCGCACCAGCTCAGCTACACGCTCAGTTCGAAGCTGGTCCGCGCGGATTTCGAGCGGGTGGTCAGCGGGGCCGCGGGGCGCAATTTCCTCGATCGGGTCCAGGTGAGACACGAGCTGGCGCCGCTCACCATCCCACCGCGCTCCGGCATCCTCACCAGCTGTTCGATGTATTTGAAGGAACACTTCGTGGTGCTGAATCAAGGCGCGGGCAATTTCGGCATTCACACGAGCGCGGTGCTGCTGGATCCAATCAAGACTTTCGGCACGAACATCATGCTGGAGATCTACAACACCGGCGATCAACCGGTCGTGAATCCGGTGGTGTCGGTCGAGGTATTCCGGGCGCCCGAGGCCAACGATCCCGAATTCAAGTCGCTCGCCAAACGTCGCACGCGGCTGCTCGCCACGGCGACGGAACTCTACAAATGCCTCGACGAGAATCCGCGCCGGGAAAACAGCGAAGCGCGGCCCCGCACCAAGATCACCGTCAAGGGCCAGAGCGGCGCGATGGAGAATCACGCGTTGTTCGTTCGCGCCACGGACGATGTCCGCAAGATCCTGGGTGATGGCGGCCCCTGTGGCCATCGCACCATCATCCAGGCGCTCGACGCCGCGCCCGAGCACGCGGACACGCTGGTGCTCGATTATTTCCCGGCGCTGCTCGAGCAGATCGAGCTGATCACGCGCATGGGCGATCTGAAGCTGCGGCGCATCATCTTCCGCAAGGCGTCGCGCACCCACGGCTATTTTCTCTCGGCGAACGCCCATGGCCGGCTCGATACCTTCAATGCGATTGGGCTGCAGGTTTACTGGTACGACCAATTGACGAAGGACGTGTACCTGCACACGTACAAGAAGGAGCACGGCTTTTTCGTCCGCGAGGAGATCGCGCGGAAATTTCAGGAGGCGACGATCCTCGCCTTCTACGGTTCGGCCATCGGGCTCGATAAGGAAGATACCGATCGGATCTCATCGCTGGTCGACAAGCTGACCACGTTCATCGGCACCAACCTCGGCGTGCTCACCGGCGGCGGCGGCGGGGTGATGCGGCTCGCCACCGACCAGGCCCGGAGCAAGGGGGCGCTGACCGGCGCCTGTTTTCTCGAGCTGGAAGCGCAGCCGCCGGAGCTCGGTGTCGACTTTTTCAATACGTTCCAGGAGTCCTCGCGGCACTTCCGCCAAAAATGGTTCGAGGCGGCGGATTTTTGCATCTTCAACGTTGGCGGTGTCGGCACGCTCGAGGAGGTGGGGATCGAGATGTGCAATCTGAAGCTCGGGATCCGCCCGCGCGTGCCGTACGTGTTCTTCAACGCCAAATTCTGGGGTGACCTTCGCCGGCAGCTGCGGACCATGATCACCACGAAACGGGCGCCAGCCTGGATGGCCGACTACATTCTCTTCACCGACGATCCGGACGAAGTCGTGGCCTTCTATCGGAAGAAGCTGCAAGTGCTCTGAAGATGCCGCTTTGGCGGACGGATCGGCTGCCGCCATCCACCATAACGCCTTGCCAGCCGCCCGCGGGTCTGTGTGTTTCCCGACGTGGTCAACACCGCACTACCTCGTTCCATTCTTGTCGTGGGCTCCGGCGGCCGTGAGCACGCCCTGGTTCGGGCGCTGCTGGCGTCGTCCGCTTTTGACCAGGTGGCGGGGCGGCCGAAACCGCGCGTCCTCTGTGCACCCGGCAACGCCGGGATTGCCGGGGACTGCACCTGCGTGGCCGTCGCGGCCGTTGACATCACCGGGCTCGTGGCCCTGGCGCAGCGGGAGGAGATCGAGTTCGTGATTGTTGGCCCGGAGGTGCCGCTGGCCCTCGGCCTGGCGGATCGGCTGCTCGCGGCTGGAGTTCCCGTGTACGGCCCCAAGGCGGATGGCGCGCGGCTCGAGGCGTCGAAGATTTTCACCAAGCAGCTGTTGTTGAAGTATGGCATTCCGACGCCGGCCGCGGGCGTGTTCAGCGATACGGCTGGCGCGCTGGCCTACCTGCGCACGCGCGCCGTGCCGATTGTGATCAAGGCGGATGGGCTCGCCGCCGGCAAAGGGGTGATCGTGGCGCAAACGCGCGCCGAAGCAGAAACCGCGATTCGCGAGATGCTGGAGGCCGGAAGATTCGGTGCGAGCGGCCGGCAGATTCTGGTCGAGGACTGTCTGCACGGGGAGGAAACCTCGATTCTCGTGGTCGTATCGGGCCGCGATTACGTCATCCTGCCGACCTCGCAGGACCACAAGCGGGCGGGGGACGGCGATACCGGGCCGAACACGGGAGGAATGGGCACCTACTCGCCGGCGGATGTCGTCACGCCGAGCCTGCTGGAGCAGATCGAGCGCGAAATCGTCGCGCCATCGGTGGCGGCGATCGCGGCGGAGCAGATTGATTTTCGCGGGACCCTGTTCATTGGGATTATGCTGACGTCGGAAGGGCCGCAGGTGCTCGAGTTCAACACCCGTTTCGGTGATCCGGAAACGCAGGTCGTCCTTCCACGTCTGGCGACGGATCTGCTCACGCTGTTATGGTCCGCGGCGACGGGCCGACTCCGTGGCATGAGTCTCGGGATCAAACCGGATCACGCGATTTGTGTGGTGATCGCAGCGCAGGGATATCCGGAGGCTTATGCGAAAGGAGACGTGATTCACATTCCAGCCGCGCTCCCTCCCGGTGTATCGGTCCTGCATGCCGGCACCGCCAGGAACGCCGCCGGCGAAATCGTGACTAGTGGCGGCCGCGTATTGGGCGTCACGGCGTTTGCGCCGACTCTCCAGCAGGCGGCGGCGAACGCCTATGCGGCCTGCGATGCGATTCAATGCCCGTCGAAATATTTCCGCCGTGACATCGGCGCCCGGCAGTTGAACCGCGCTTGAACCATGCGGCCCGCGGCTGTTCCCATGCGCTTTTTGTTTCTATTCCTCATTGGACTGGGGTCGATTGGCGGCGCCGTTCCGTTGCAGCATGAACTCGGGCAGCGGTTGCTCTACCACCGGGTGACTGAACTGCCCGGAGACCTGCCTGCGGCGGAGCGGGCGCGCAAGCAGCCGCTGGTGCTCGATCTGCGGTTCGTGAACGGCGACGAAAAAACGGCCATCGCGACGCAGGGCTGGCTGAAGTTTTACGCCAGCCCGCGCAGCCCCGTATTTGTCCTCGCGAATATCGGCACCGGCGCGGCGTTGCGAGCCGCTCTGGCGGCGCTTCGCCGTACACCCGGCCTCATGGTCGTGGGCCGCCCCGGCCGAAATTTCGAGCCCGACGTGCGGGTACAGACCTCTCCGGAGGAGGAGCGGCGGGCGTATGATGCGCTCACGGCCGGCACTCCGATCGCACTGCTATTGACTGAAAACCCCGACAAAGTGCGCAACGACGAGGCCAGCCTGTCGCGGGACCGTCTGGCCGACGCGTCGGCGGACGCCACGGCAGAGGAAATCAGCGGCAGGACGCCCCGGCCTCCGGTCGACGCGGTCCTCCAGCGGGCCGTCCATCTGCATCGGGCGCTGGTCGCCCTGAGGAAACTCTGAGCCGGACATTGCTCAGGCGAATTGTTTAAGGAAGCGGAGATCGTTCTGATAAAAATACCGGATGTCATCGATGCCGTAGAGCAGCATCGCAAGTCGCTCGAGGCCCATGCCGAACGCGTAGCCGGTCCAGACATCGGGATCATATCCCACAGCCTCGAACACCGTCGGATCGACCATCCCGCAGCCGCCGATCTCGATCCATTCCTTCCTCACCTTCGGCAGATGACTCGCCCTCAGGTCCACTTCGAAGCTGGGCTCCGTGTAACCGAAATAGTGCGGCCGGAAACGCGTCTTCGTGTCGGCGCCCAGCAGTGACGCAAAGATGAAATCAAGCAGCGCCTTCAGGTCGCGCACCGTGACATTCTTGTCCACGTAGAGGCACTCGAGCTGGTGGAAATTCGCACTGTGCGTCGCATCGGTGGTGTCGCGACGGTACACCCGGCCCGGCGAAACGATCCGAATCGGCGGCGGCCCCTTGAGCATCGTGCGGATTTGCACCGACGAGGTATGCGTCCGGAGCAGGTATTTTTCCTCCGCGGTCTTCTTCGAGACATTGCCGAAGCGCACCGACTCGGGAAAATAAAACGTGTCCTTTTCGTCGCGCGCGGGGTGATCGGAAGGCGTGTTGAGCGCGTCGAAGCAGTAGAACTCCGTCTCGACCTCCGGGCCATCGGCCACCGTGAATCCGACCTTGCGCAGGATGCGGCACATCTCCTCGCGGACGAGCGTGAGCGGATGATACGTGCCCGGACCGACATCGGGCGAAGGCAGCGTCGGGTCGACCGCAGGCCCGAGTTGGGCGGCGAGTTCGGCGTCTCCTATCCGCGCGAGCGCGGCGTCGAGCTGGGCCTGGAGCTGCGCCTTGGTTTCGTTGATCAGCTTGCCGACGGCCGGACGCTGGTCCTTGGGCACCGTGCCCATCTGCTTCATCAGCGCGGTGAGTTCGCCATTGGGGCCGACGTAGCGGGCTTTCGCGGCCTCGAATTCAGGGCGCGTCTTCAGCGCCGGCAGTTCGACGGACGCTTTGGCCAGGACAGCGGAGAGTTGGTCTTGCATGGAATTCTCTGTCTCGTGCTTGGAATTTTGGATCAGGCTCGGGATCGGTTCGCGGGCACTCGAGCCCGCGTAAGAGCAAGAGCACGTCCAGGCATCGTTGCGGTAAAAAAAGAAGGACGGCACCTCGGTCGAGGCCCGTCCTTCCTGAAAAGGGAAACAGGGAGGCGAGCCCGCCCGGGGCTCGCGTTGAAATCGACTCAGGCCTTTTTCGCCGCGGCGGCTTTGGTCTTCAACGCGTCCTGGGCTTGTTTGACCAGGCCGTTGAACGCCACTTCGTCGCGAATCGCGAGATCGCTCAGCACCTTGCGGTCGAGCTGGATATTCGCGGCATGCAGGCCTTCGATGAAACGGCTGTAGCTCATGCCGGCGGCACGGCAGGCCGCGTTGAGCCGCACGATCCAGAGGGCGCGGCGGTCGCCCTTTTTCTTGCGGCGGGCCGCATAGGCGTACTGCCAGGCATGCTGGACGGCTTCTTTCGCGTAGCGGAAGAGCTTGGATTTGTTACCGAAATAGCCGCGGGCGTATTTCAGTACTTTCTTGCGACGCTTGCGCGAAGCGGGGGAGTTGGTTGCACGAGCCATGTTTTTTTCCTTTTAGGTTGATCGCGGTGGGTCGGCTTTGGATTTCACCCGCCGGCGAAGTTATGGTGATGCGCGTTGATCCGCTAACGAATTAGAGACCGAACGGCAGACAACGCTTGAGCGGCTTCGCATGGCCTTCGGCCACGAGCTTGTCGCGGGAAGCACGTCGTTTGGACTTCGTGCTCTTGGCGCCAAGCAGGTGACGGAAGCCCGGCGTGCGGCGAACGAGCTTGCCTGTGGCGGTTAATTTGAACCGCTTGGCGACGGACTTCTTGGTCTTTTGCATGGAGAGCGGTCGAAAACAGAGAGCGGGCGGAACCTTGGCAAGGGCAAACTTGAGTCGCGCGAAACTTCACTCGCGCCCGAAGCTTCAGTCGCGGTAGTTCAATGCCGGTGCCCGGTCTCCGACCAGCGCCCGGTATTTGAAATCCGGACCACGACGCTTCTCGAGTTCGGCATTGGCCTGCATGATCGTCTCCGGTCGCGTAAACAAATCGATCGCCGTGGCGGCCAGCGTCTTCGCCGCCACGTTCATGCCCTTCAGTCCCATCGAGGTGCCGCCGCAAGCCACGGCCTGCCAGCTGTGGCCGGGAGTGCCCGGCGCCCACGTCGCGGCACGCAAGCCGACGGTCGGCACGACCCAGCTCACGTCGCCGACATCGGTCGAACCGCCGCCTTCGCGGGGTGGGATGGGGACAAACGGCGCCACGACCGCCGCCGTTTCGGGGGCTGGCGCCCGCCCGAAGACCGTCTGACCAATCTTCACGGCAAATGCCTTTTCCGCGTCGTCATATTTCACGCCGCCCACCGCGGAAAGATTCTCGTGCATCAGCCGCCCCAGGACCTCGTTCGGCAGCAGTTCATAAACGGCCCCCGTCACCTCCCACTCCACCTTGGTGCCGGTGCCGAGAGCCGCCCCCCGCGCGGCATTTTCCAGCCGTTCCCAAATCTCGGCCAGCACCTGCCGGTTCGGGCTGCGCGCATAATAGTACACCTCGGCGAACGCCGGCACCACGTTGGGCGCCTCGCCGCCTCGCGTAATGATATAATGGATGCGCGTCGAGTCCGGCACATGCTCGCGCATCATGTTCGCCATGTAATTGAGCGCCTCGACGCCATCGAGGGCGGACCGGCCGCGTTCGGGTGAGGCCGAGGCGTGCGCCGCCACGCCGGTGAACCGGAATTTCGCCGACTTGTTGGCGAGCGACGGCGCCATCTGGATGCCGTTCCGATCCGACGGATGCCAGTGCAGGACGATATCGACATCGTTGAACAGGCCCGCGCGGACCATGTACACCTTGCCCGAACCACCCTCCTCCGCCGGCGTGCCGTACAAACGAATCGTGCCGCGCTGACCGGTGGCCTTCATCCAATCCTTCACTGCGACCGCGGCCTGCGCGGAGCCGGCACCAAACAAATGGTGGCCGCACGCGTGACCGGCATTCACCCCGGCGCGCGCCTTCTTTTCCGGCACCGCCTCCTGCGAAACGCCCGGCAGCGCATCGTACTCGGCCAGGATCGCCACGATTGGCCGGCCTTTCCCGTAGCTGGCGACAAACGCAGTCGGAATGCCCGCGACGCCGGGCTCCACGGCAAAGCCCTCGGAGCGGAGTTGCTCCTGGAGCAGCGCCGAACTGCGCGTTTCCTTGTAGCCAATTTCTGCATACGACCAGATCTTCATCGCGATCTCTTCGTAGGCGGCCTTGGTGGCATCGATCCGCCGGAGCACCTCCGGTTTCGTCGTTTGAGCGCCGAGCGGCGCCAGGGCGATGAGCAGAAGGGCAAGAAAGCGTTGCATGCGAGGGTGCTGAACTGAAAGCCGGACTGGACTCCAGCGCAAGGCCGGGGGATGGAGGATCGAATGCAGTCTCCACTCGCTGGCGCTCGCCGCCACTGATCGGGCGGCGCTGCGCGTCAATAGCCCACGGCGGCATTCGTCCGCCGCGGATCGGCATAGCCGGTCTTCGTGCCATTGCGGTTGATCTCAACCGCGTTGATGCCACCGAAATGCCGGCCAGTGCCGGCGGGTTCGAAGAGCACCACCTTCCATCCGAGTTTCTGCAAAGCTTCTGCCTCCGCATGCGGCAGCGACTGTTCGGCTTCAAATGCCTCCGTTTCGTCGCGGCGAAAAGGCGAATAGTAGTGCACCCGCGTATCGCCGATCGCGTCCGCCAGCGGACGATTGAGCACGAGTCGATCCAGCAGCACCTGCAACAATGCGGTCGGAATCCGTGATGCGCCGGGAATGCCAATCGCGAAGATCGCCTGGCCATCGCGCAATACGATCGTGGGCGCAATCGTACTCCGGGAGCGCCGGCCTGGCGTGAGGTAGTTCATGCTGGTGGAGTCGCTAAAGCTGAAGTTGCTCATCGAATCGTTCATCACGACGCCCGTACCGGGTGGCACCACGCCCGCGCCGAAATGCAGGCTCTGGGATTGCGTCGCGCACACGATGTTGCCCTCGCGATCGACCACGATGAAGTGCGTCGTCGCCGCCATCTCGCTTTCGTAAAACGGCGATTCGTCCGCGGCGGGTGCGCGGTCGGCGTTCCCTGCGGGCAGCCGGAACCCGGGCGCGAGTTGCGCAGACTTGCGCTTTTTTTCCGGCGCGCTGAACGCCGAGCTCCGAATCTCCGCGATGGACTCGGGGGAGAGGAGCTTTTCGAACAGAAAACGCGACTCCGGCGCGTCCGCGATTGTTCGGCCAACGTGCGGCACGACAACGCGCCAGACGCGGCCGATCCGATCGAGGTTCGCCGCCGTTCGGAGCGGGCCGCCGCCAAACGACTCCGACTCGAGTGCTTTCAAGATTGGCAGGAACAGCGCGGCGCCGCTTGCCGGTGGCGGCGCGCACACGAGGGTGTAACCGCGGAACGTCGTCTCGATCGGTTCCGTAATCCGCGCCTCGTACCGCGCGAAATCCTCGAGCGTCAGGCTCCCGCCGCCTTTCCGGGACGCGGCGACGATCGCCTCGGCCGTGGCGCCGCGATAGAATCCGTGGCGCCCCTCCTGGGCATAACGCTCCATCGTCCGCGCCAGATCCTCATTGGCGAGCAGCGCCCCCGCCGCGGGCAGCTTCCCGTCGGGAAGATACAAGCGTGCGATTTCCGAATCGCCCCGCCGCAGTTTTTTTTCCTGCTCGGCAAAAAAATCGCGGCTCTTCGGCAATACCCGGAACCCGGCGCGGGCCAGCGCGATCGCCGGCTGCACCGTATCCGCCCATTTGCTACGCCCCCAGCGCTGGTGCGCGGTCCACAAGCCGGCCCCCAGGCCGGGGACACACACGGAGCCGTAACCATAACTCCGGTCCTCTTCGGGCCGCTTGAGATACGCCAGCACGTCCACCGATCCCGCCGCATCCATGCCATCAACGGCGTACGTCTTGCCACTCTTCGCCTCGAAATAGAGCAGCATCAACTTGCCGCCCAGACCGGAGCCGTAGGGTTCCGCCACGCCGAGAGCGAGGGAGGTTGCGACCGCCGCATCGATGGCATTTCCCCCCGCCTTGAGGACCGCCACGCCCGCTTCCGCCGCCTGCGGGTGTGCCGCGACGACCATGCCGTGCGGCGCGGTGACGGGCGGGACGGAAACGGGGACGGCGCGCGCGACAACCGTGAGGATCGCAAAAACCAGCAGTGAAATGCGCATCCGAAAAACGTGCAGGAGACGGGAGCGGATGCGAATCGAAAACCGGGGCCGCGCTCGCCCATGAGCGGGGCGAGATTAGGCGTGCGACCATGTCCCGGGAGCACTCACCCTCCTTTTATGAATCTCGGGCTCACCGACAAAGCGGTCATCGTATGCGCGTCGAGCGCAGGGTTGGGCAAGGCGACCGCGCTGGAGTTCGCCCGCGAAGGCGCGCGCGTCATGCTGTGCAGCCGGCGCGAGAGCGAACTGCGGGTCGCCGCCGATGAAATCAAAGCCGCGACCGGTAATGAACCGAACTTCACCGTCGCCGACGTCACGAAGCCCGCCGCGATTGGGCAGCTCATCGAGCGCACCGTCGCCGCGTTTGGCGGCATATTCGCACTGGTGAACAACAGCGGCGGTCCTCCGGCCGGCGGCTTCGAGCAGTTCCACGACGCGGCGTGGCAGGGCGCGTTCGAACTCAACCTGCTGAGCTATGTGCGCACGATCCGCGCCGCGTTGCCGCACCTGCGACGCTCCCGCGGACGAATCGTGAATTTCACCTCGTCCTCGGTGAAGAGTCCCATCGAGAACCTCATTCTCTCAAACACGTTTCGTACCGCCGTCGTGGGTCTGACGAAAACCCTGGCGGGCGAACTCGGCCCGGATGGCATCCTCGTGAATGTGCTCGGGCCGGGCCGAATCCAGACCGCCCGGCTGGGTGAGCTCGAGCAAATGAGGGCGGAGAAAACGGGCGTCACCATCGAGGACGTGCGGCGTGATGCGCTCAAGACGGTCCCGCTGGGCCGGTATGGAATGCCGGAGGAGTTTGCGAAAATCGCGGTGTTTCTCGGTTCACCGGCGAACAGCTACATCACCGGCCAGACGCTGCTCGTCGACGGAGGTTTGGCGAAGGCGTATTGACGAAATGAATGCGGGCGGAAGCCTCCCGCCGGCGACCGCGCGGCGGCCACATCACGGCTTCGCCACGCCCAGAAAGAAGGTGATCACCAGGGCGTTCGTGAAATCGATCAGGAGCGCGCCGACCAGCGGAATCACGAGGAAGGCGCGCGGCGCCGGACCGAATTTCTCGACCAGCGATTTCATGTTCGCCACGGCATTCGGCGTTGCGCCCAACCCAAAGCCGCAGTGGCCGCCGGCCATTACCGCCGACTCGTAGTCGCGTCCCATGAACGCAAAGGTGACGTACACCGCGAACAGCGCCATCAGCACGACCTGCCCGCCGAGGATCACCAGCATCGGCAGCGCGGCGTGCGCCAGTTCGATCAGGTTCAAGCTCATCATCGCCACCGCGAGGAACACCCCGAGAGAGATCGACGCGATGACATCGACCATGTCGCTGCGGATCCAGCGCCGGCCGGAGAGATCGACGGCGTTGCGCACCAAAACCCCGGTGATCATCGCGCCAATCTGCGCGGAGAACTGCATCCCCGTTCCCCGGACCAAAAAATAACTCATCCACGCGCCCATCTTCACGCAGGCGAGCACCAGCAAGAGATGCACCAGCACGGGCCGGCCGAGCCGCCCCGCGCGACGGAAATCCTGGATGACGCCCGTGCCTTCATGGGCGACCCGCGCATCCGGGATCACGGTGGGGCCGGCGGGGGCAGCCCGCAGTCGGCCGCGCTGGATCAGCCATCCGCCGACCGGTCCGCCCAGGAGCCCGCCGGCCACGAGCCCCACCGTCGCGGCCGCCGCGCCCAGCACGGCGGCGTTTGCGAGTCCAAGCTTTTCGAATACATCGGCGAAGCCCAGGGCCGTGCCGTGACCGCCGGTCATCGTGGCGCTGCCGCAGACGATGCCGAGGAGCGGATTGACGCCGAGCAGTCGCGCGAGGGCGATGCCGAGACCACTCTGGAGCGCGGCCAGCACGGTCGCCAGCACCAGGAAAACAACGACCTGCACGCTGCCGCGGCGAACGACCAGCCACGTGGCGTTCAAGCCGACGCAGGTGAAAAAGGCCGCCATCATCGGGAAGCTCACGCTCCTTGCGGGGGACTTCGCCCATTCCGGTTCGATCGTCACCAGCCATGTCCACCAGGGATCCGTCACATTGGTGGTGAACCGAATGCCACCCGATCCGACCACGTTCGCCAGCAGCACCAGCAGTGAAATGAGCAGTCCGCCGACCACCGGCGCCGGAATGTTGAACCGGTTGAGCAACGGGATGCGCCGCACGAGCCACTCCCCGAGGAAGAGCACCGGCACGGCGAGGAACAAGGGCAGCCAGGGCGAAATCGTCATGCGAGCGGATCAGGTGGCGCGAGCGGCGCCCCTGGGCGGGCGCACGCTCCGGCGGCAGCGAAGCATAACGCCAGGTACAACCGGGTAATGGAGCCACACATCACAGGGGAAAAGGCACCGGGAGGCATGTCATGGGGAATTTCCGCGCGACGGCCAGCCTCGAATTCACCGCCCAGTCGAGCTCGCGTCACGCAACGGGCAGGGAATTCCTGGGTTGTTTAATTTGCCGGCTCCGCTCTGAATCCGCCGCTCATCCGTTACGCGCATGAAGAACATCAAGGTCATTCAATTCGGCCTCGGGCCGATCGGACTCGAATCGCTGAAGCTGGCGGCCGAACAGTCGTGGCTCGAAATCACCGGAGGCGTTGACATCGATCCGGCGAAGGCCGGCAAGACGCTCGCCGACCTCACAGGAGTCGCGAGCCTGGCCCGGGCAAGAATATTTCCGTCACTCGAGGCGCTCTTCGCCGCGATGGGCGTGCCCGATGTGGTGCTCCACACGGCCGGCTCGAGTGCAGCGGCCTCGTTCGTGCAGATGAAACCGGCGCTGGAACGTGGGGTGAGCGTCGCATCCACCTGCGAAGAGCTCATCTTCCCCGCGCTGAAAACACCGCAGCTGGCGGCCGAATATGACGCGCTTTGCCAGCGGACTGGCGCCCGCGTCGCCGGCATCGGTGTGAATCCCGGGTTCGTCATGGACCTGCTCCCCATTTGCCTCACGGGAGTGAGTCGCGAGGTGCGCTCAATCTACGTGGAACGCGTGGTCAACGCCTCGACGCGACGGCAGCCGCTCCAGGCGAAAATCGGCAGCGGTCAGAATCCGGCTGATTTCCGCGCGAAGTTTGCGGCCGGCAAAGCCGGTCACGCCGGTTTTCAGCAGTCGGCCGCGCTGCTCGCCCACGCCATGGGCTGGAAGCTCGACGAAATCCGGGAGAGCTGCGAACCCGTCGTCGCGACGAGCCGTGTGCTGACGAAATTCTTCGATGTGTCGCCGGGCCAGAGCGTGGGCATTCATCAAAAGTGCGTCGGCCTCGCCGAGGGCGAGACCAGGATCACGCTCGACCTCCAGATGTACCTGGATGCGCCACTCCCGCACGATGCGATCGTGGTGAAAGGCCGTCCTGAACTGAATCTCGTCCTTAATGGCGGAGTCGCGGGAGACGACGCCACGGTGGCCTCGCTGATCAATATCATCCCGCGGCTGCTCTCGGCGGCGCCGGGCATCCGCTTAATCACCGAACTGCCGGTGCCGTCGTGGCAAAACCCGCAGGGGCGAGCCGAGAGCGGCGTCAACGCACGAACAGTCTCGTCGGCGACGGCGTGATTTGCCAAGGTCCGCCTTTGACGCCGCTTCGCGTCCCGTCGTGAAGCGGCTCTTTCGTTTGCCACTCATGAAATCGCTGCTGCTGCCACTTGTCGCGTTGGTCGTTGCGTTTGCCCCCGCTGGTGCCGCGGAGGCGAGAGTCACATCGCCGAAGGAACATTTCGGCTTCCACATCGGCGACGATTACCAGCTCGCCACCTACACACAGACGGAGGCGTATTTCAAAAAACTCGCGGCCGAATCGGATCGCGTGCGGCTCGTGGACATGGGGCAGACGGAGGAGAATCGCACGCAGTGGATGCTCGTCATCACGGCGCCGGAAAACTCGAGTTCCCTGGATCGATACAAGGCGATCGCGCAAAAGCTCGCGCGGGCCGAGGGAGTGACGGACGAGCAGGCGAAGGCGCTCGCGAGCGAGGGCAAAGCGGTGGTGTGGATCGATGGCGGTTTGCACGCGAGCGAGACGGTTGGCACCCACCAGCTGATCGAAACAGCCTGGCAACTCGCGAGCGCCACCGATCCAGAGATGCTGCGGATCCTCAAAGATGTGATCGTGCTCTGTGCGCATGCCAATCCGGACGGACAGGAGCTCGTCAGCAACTGGTACCTGCGCGAATCCGACCCCTCGAAGCGATCGACCAGCTTCCTGCCGCGGCTATATCAAAAATACATTGGTCACGACAACAACCGGGATTTCCACCTCTCCGCGATGAAGGAGAGCACGAACATCAACCGGCAACTGTACCTCGAATGGTTTCCGCAGGTCGTCTACAATCACCATCAATCGGGACCGGCGGGAACGATCATCTTCGTGCCCCCGTTCCGCGATCCCTTTAACTACAATTTCGACCCAATGGTCGTCGTTGGCGTCGAGGCGCTGGGCAATGTGATCCAGCAGCGTTTTCTGGAGGAGGCGAAACCGGGGGCCACCTCGCGCAGTGGCGCCAATTATTCCACCTGGTGGAACGGCGGTCTGCGCACCACGGCATATTTTCACAATATGATCGGTTTGCTGACGGAGATTGTGGGCAGCCCGACCCCCATGCGAATTCCGCTGGTGGCCAAGCGCCAGCTGCCGTCCAACGATCTCACCGCCCCGGTCGCGCCGCAGCTGTGGCACTACCGGCAGTCGATCGATTATTCAGTCAGTGCCAACCGTGCCGTGCTGGACTATGCTTCGCGGAATCGCGATCGGCTCCTGTACAATATATATCAGATGGGCCGCAACTCGATCGAGCGGGGCAGCCGCGATCATTGGACACCGCGCCCGGGCCGGATCGCGGAAATCATCAAGGTGGCCGCCGCGGATCGCACGGGCGCGGAGCCGGATGAATCGACCGAGACGGCGGAACCGTCATCGACCAAAGGCCCCCCCCGGCTCGCCACGAAATACTACGAGCTTTTGCGCAAGCCGGAGTGGCGCGATGCGCGCGGCTACATCGTGCCGGCGAATCAGCCTGATTTCCCCACCGCGGTCGCGTTTATCAATACGCTGGTCAAAAACGGCATCGCCGTGCATCGGTCGGCCGGCGACTTCACCGTGGGAGGCAAGCAGTATCCGGCCGGCTCATACGTAGTGAAAACCGCGCAGGCCTTCCGGCCACACGTCCTCGACATGTTCGAGCCGCAGGATCACCCCAACGATTTTGCGTACGAGGGTGGGCCGCCGAACAAGCCCTACGACGTGGCGGGCTGGACGCTGGCCTTCCAGATGGGCGTGCAGTTCGACCGCGTGCTGGAGGCTTTCGACGGTCCATTCGAACGCGTGCCGTACGGCGAGTTGCAGTTCCCCCCCCGGGGTGGCGTCAGCGGTCAGGGCGCCGGCTTTGTGATTAGCCACCGCGTGAACAATGCCTTCGTCCTCGTGAATCGCCTGCTCAAACGGGGCGCGGAGGTGTACTGGTTGAAACACGTTCCGTCGGACGCGCCCGCGATGGGGCTGGGCGCCATCTATGTTCCGGATCAACCCGCGGCGCGCCGGATCGTTGAAACTTCCGCCGCGGAACTTGGACTGAGCGCGCAAGCCATCGCCGCACCTGCCCCGATTGATTTGATCAAGCTGAACCCGGTGCGCATCGCGCTGTGGGATCGCTACGGTGGCTCGATGCCATCGGGATGGACACGCTGGGTGCTCGAGCAATTCGAATTTCCGTTTGTGCAAATTTACGCGCCTGAGATCGACGCCGGAAACCTGCCGCAGAAATACGACGTGATTGTTTTCGTCAGCGGTGCGATTCCCGCACTGGGAGCGCGGCCGGCCGCGGTGACACGGCCCAGGAATTTGCCTCCGGAATACGAGCCGCAAATCGGGCGGATCTCGCCGGAGAAATCGGTCCCTCCGCTGAAGGAGTTCCTGGAAGCGGGCGGCACGATCGTGACGATCGGCTCATCGACCAATCTCGCGTACCACCTTGGTTTGCCGATTCAAAGTGCGCTGGCCGAGCGAGCCGCCGACGGAAAAATGAAGAATTGGCCCGACGAGAAATTCTATGTTCCCGGCAGCATTCTCGAGGCGAGGGTCGAGGCGACGGATCCGCTCGCCTGGGGAATGGCGCAACGCGCCGATTTTTATTTCGAGAAAAGCGCCGCCTTCCTGCGTCCGCCCAACGGCCCTGCCGATGGGATCAGGGCCGTGGCATGGTTCGATTCGGAGCAGCCGCTGCGCAGTGGCTGGGCATGGGGCCAACATTATTTGAAGGATGCTTTGGCGGTGGCGACGGTCAACGTGGGTGCGGGCAGGCTTCATCTGTTCGGCAGCGAGGTCGCTTTTCGCGCGCAACCACACGGTACGTTCAAGCTCCTTTTCAATGCGCTGCATCTCGCCGGCGCGAAACCCGCAGCGGCTGCCGCCGCAGCGCAGGAGTAAATCAAACGCCCGATAGAATAATTATTTCGGGCAGAGCTGGCTCGCCGCCGCGGCCGGCGTTGAGTGGTCGTTCGCTGGCGGGCAAGGATCACAGTTGACAACGGCACCGTCATCATGAGCTTTTCGACCTCTTGGTTCTCGGCTTCCTAGCTCAATGGTAGAGCAGCTGACTCTTAATCAGTAGGTTCGGGGTTCGAGTCCCCGGGGAGCCACCAATCAGCGCTCCCTGAGCCCAGATTGGCGGAGAACCAAACTGTTGTTTGAGTAGTTCCCATTGCAGGGCGACGGTTGCCGTAGCTCTTCATTCAGCCCGTTTTTTCCCAGTTAATTTTTCGGCAGGCGCAGCGCTTTTCTTCGCCGGCGTAGCTCAATGGTAGAGCACCTGTTTTGTAAACAGGCGGTTGCGGGTTCGAATCCCATCGCCGGCTCCATGCTCCCCTTTTCGCTCGCGTCGGAATACCGGCGCGACGTTCAGCGGAGATTGGTCACGGCGTCGCCCAACGGCTCCCTGCGGATCCTTTTCAATGCCCGATAGTGTAATGGTAGCACAACGGATTCTGACTCCGTTTGTCTAGGTTCGAGTCCTAGTCGGGCAGCCAAAATCGGCGGCGAAAGTACGCGGCCTTATCTGTTATTGCGATGTCCGAATAGCTTGGATCTCGGAGCTGGTCGGAGGCCCATTCTCCGTCGCGAAAGTTGCAATAACGAAATTCCGGCGCACTTATCAAAGTAAGTTTGACAGGCAACTTTTGATGACCCGTAGTTCGCGATCTCTCTAATATTTCATCACGCTTTCACCTCAGCGACATGCTGAAAATCACAGCTTCCCCGCATAAGGACGGATACCGGATTCCAAAGGTTTCTCACTTTCGAGGAGACTTTTCAAAGGGCAGGCCGGTCAATTGGTTCGCGTTGCAAGATTAAGACTCCTGCGCATCTCTCGCACCGGGCTATCGCTCCGAGGTCTCTGTCCCCATTTGCCCCCTTTCTTAAGCATCAAATCCCCCCCTGACTTTCTCCTATGATCACCAACAGTCTTGTCTTCGCATTCCTGCTCGTGAACGCCGACGGAAGCCCGATGAGTGCCATGGACCTTTTCCACGCTGGAAAAGAGATCATGTGGCCGATCCTGCTGCTGTCGTTTGTGGCCATCACCGTCATCATCGAGCGGCTCCTCTTTATCGCCCGCGAAAACGCGAGCCGTGAGCCGGAAGTCGTCGAGAAGATGCTGGAAGCGGTGGAACGCCGAGACATCGAGGGGGCGCTCGCCATCGGCCGCAAGAGCAAGGACTTCATCGCGAAGATTCTGGTCTACAGCTTGAGCAATCGAGACTACTCCCTTTCCAACGCGTTTGTCCGCGCCTCCGGCCAGGAACTCGCGCGCTTCCAACAAGGCATGGCCACGCTTGACACGTGCATCACGGCCGCCCCGCTCCTCGGATTGTTGGGCACGGTCACGGGCATGATGAGAACGTTCGGCGCGCTGGGCGGCGGTGACGTCGCTGGCGCCGCGTCCACGATCACCGGTGGTGTCGCCGAGGCACTGATTGCGACGGCCTGCGGTCTCGCGATCGCCATCATGGGCCTGCTGCCGTACAATTATCTCAATGCCCGCGCCGAGCAGGCCAAGCAGGAGGTTTCCGACGCGTCGCACGCGCTCGAAATCCTCATCAAGAAGTCCGAGACCGGGGCACCGTTCACCCGCTGAGTTCCGAGCTAAGAAATCCTCCGCGCGTTCGTCATCCCTTAAGCAATCCTCACCATGGCCGGAACCAGTATGGCAGGCGGTGGGCCCAAGAAGAAGGCCCGCATCGAAATCATTCCCCTGATCGATGTGATCTTCTTCCTGCTCGCTACGTTCGTGTTGTTCACGCTGTCGCTGAACAAGACGGAAGGCGTCCGCGTCACACTGCCTAACTCGATTACGGGTGAGGCGCGCCGGACCGAGGGCACCGCAACCGTCACGGTGACCGAGCAGGGGACGCTGGCGTGGAACAAGGATTTTGTGAGCCTGGATGAGTTCCTGACTCGGCTGAAGACGTTTCACATGCAGAATCCAGACGGGAAGCTGCTGATCAACGGAGACGACAACGCATTGTTCAACGCGGCGATTTATGTTTTCGACGAGGCCCGCAAGGCGCAGATCGAAAAAGTCCTGATTGAAACGAAGGTTCGCTCCGCGGCGCGCCAGTAATCCGTCCACCCGCTCCCCGACGCAACCCCCCAACCCGTATTTTCCATGGCAGGCACCAGTTCCAGGGCCGACGAGGGCAAGAAAAAGGCACGCATCGAGATCATCCCGCTGATCGATGTCATTTTCTTTCTGCTCGCCACGTTTGTTCTATTCACGCTTTCCCTCGACAAGATAGCGTCCGTGCCCGTGACACTGCCTAAGGCGGTCGACGCCCCTCCTTCACAGACGAAGGACGAGAGCATGCTCAGCATTCAAGTCTCGGACTTAGGCACATTCTATTGGAAAATCGGCCAGTCCGGCGCGCCGGAGCTGATTTCTGCCAGCGAACTTCCACCGCGCCTCGAAGACTATAAGATGCGTTACGCCAGTTCCCCGCCGCGCGTCCTGGTACGCGGTGACAACCGCGCCAAGTTTGGCGCCGCCGTGATGGTCTTGGACGAAGTCCGCCGTGCCGGCATCGAGCAAGTTTCGGTCGAAACTGTCACCAGCCCGACGGGCAAGTAATTTTTCCCATGCGCCGCGACCTCATCATCGGTTTCATAATCTCGCTGCTTCTGCACGGCGGGATGTTGTTTGGCGACAAAATCATCAAGTTCGAGCCGCCGCCCAAGAAAGTCGAAGCTCCGCCGCCCACCATCGAGCTGATCGAGATGCCGAAAATCGAGCCGGACGAGCCGGAGATTGTGGAAGCGACGGATGAGCCGGTGAAGCCGATGGATTTTGCCCCGCCGATGCAGACGGACGTCCCGCAGGCCGTGCCGCCGGATGCGTTCGTGCAGAAAATTCAGCCACCGCCACCGGAAAACGTGAAGCCTGCCGCTGGTATCATTGCCATTCCGGAAAACCGAGATACCTCACGTTTCCGCAACATGGAGGTGTTCGACATCTCGAAACTCGACCAAATACCGGTGCCACGTTTTCAAGCGCGTCCCCAGTACCCCTTTGAAATGCGACGCGCCGGTATCGCAGGTGAAGTCGTGGTTGATTTCATCGTTGATACGAATGGAGACGTCCAGAACGCGTATTCGGTCCGATCCTCGCAACGCGAGTTCGAGGCGGCCGCCGTTCAGGCCGTCGGCAAATGGAAGTTCAAGCCCGGGCGCAAAGGCGGCCGGAACGTGAATACCCATATGCAGGTGCCCATCGTGTTCACCCTTAACGAAGAGTAATTGTCTGTGAAATACACATCGAATTTCCGTCGCAGGGCTGGCGTGGCGCTGATTTGCGCGCTGGCGGCCGCGCCGGGCGTGCCGGCCGCACAGCGGTCCCGAGCACAGCCCAAGGCGCAGCCGCAGACGCCCGCCCAGAAAGAGAAGCAGCCGCACAGCCTCCAGGAGAAGACCAGTGAGGCACTCCAGAAGATCAAACCACTTCAGGATGCAAAGGACTGGGATGGGATTCTCGCGCTCGTGGATGGCCTGCTTCCCACGGTCGGTGACACGAGCTACGACCGCGCCTTCCTACTTGATATCAAGGCCAAGCTCCTCCTCACAAAGGATCAGCTCGGGGCGGCCATCGCTCCGTGGGAAGAGGCACTGAAGATATCGGATCAGTTTCAGTATTTCGACAAGCGGTACACGAGCGATATCCTGCTTTATCTCGCGCAAATTATTTTCTCCGAAGCGACAACGATCAAAGATACGGCGAAACAACAGCAGGCCATCAACCACTCGCTCGTCTATCTAAAGCGGCACCTCACGGAGTCGCCGAAGCCCTCCCTCGAGACGCAGATGTTCTACGCTCAACTGCTGTACCAGCAGGCGGTGTCGGACGCCAGCAACCTCAACAAGGATCTGTTGCGTCAGGCGCGCGAAGTGATCGAACGGGGCATGCAATCGACGCTTCAGCCGAAGGAAGGTTTCTACATGCTGCTCCTGGCGGTTTACCAGCAGGAGAACGACATGGTGCGCTCGGGTGAGTTGCTCGAACTGCTGGTGAAAAAGTTCCCGCAAAAGAAGGACTATTGGCCGCTGTTGATGGCCACCCATCTCAACCTGGCATCCACCGAGAAGGACGACACGCGGCGCCGCGAATTTTACGTTCGCGCCATCAATGCCCTCGAGCGTGCACAAAAGCTCGGGTTCATGCAGACGCCGAAGGACAACTACAATCTGGTCACGATCTACCTGACGGCGGGCCAATTCGGCAAGGCGACCGACATTCTCCACGACGGCCTTAAAAAGGGAACGATTGAATCGACTCTGGCGAACTGGCGACTGCTCGGTTCGTACTATCAGCAGGCAAACAAAGAGATTCAGGCAATCGAAGCGCTAAAGGAGGCGGCCAAGCTTTTCCCCAAGGAGGGCATGGTCGATTTGCACATCGGCGAGATTTATCGCCCGCTTGAAAAGACCAAAGAGGCCCGCGAGTACTATCGCAGCGCGCTCAAGAAGGGGAATCTGGAAAAGCCACAGGTTGCCTACCAGCTTGTCGCGTACACCTCGATGGAGCTGGACGACTGGGATGAAGCCCTTCGCGCCATTACCGAGGCGGCCAAACACCCCGATTTCGCCAAAGACCAGCAAATGGTGAACCTCAAGAAACATATCGAGGACACGGTCCGAGAGCGCGAAGAAACCCGCAAGGCCAAGGAAGCCGAGGCCCTAAAGAAAAAACAGCAGGCCCCGACCCTGTGACGTCAGCCCCTCTCCAATGAAGAAAAATTACGTCTATTTCATCGCTCCCGTGGCTGGTCTCGCGATTTTCGCCGGCATCTATTGGAACTACGCCGCCGATTACCAAGTGAGACAGGAGAATCAAGAAAAGGCCCGGATCGAGGCGAAGAACGAAAAAATCCGGCAGGAAAATATCGCGAAATCGGAAGCCGTAAAGGCCGCCATCGAGGCTCAGGACAAGCGGAAGAAGGAAAAAAAGGCCCGGGAAGAGCGAGACGCGAAGGAAAAGGAACAACGCGAACTGGCGATGCAGGCACGGACCAAGGCGAAGGAAGACGTCCGCAAGTATCAGGAACAGGTCCGCCGGCTGCAAAAAGAGGTGGAGGAAAATAAGAAGGAGCTCGCCAAGATCGAGGAGGACAAGAAGCGCTCGGTCGACGAACAGGGCTTCCTTCGCGAGTTCGTGAAGAAAGCGGAAGGGAACACGCAGAACCTCAGCGGCGTACTCGAACGAATTGCCGCCGCCGACAAAGCAGCCGAAGACGCGGCCAAAGCGGCCGCCGCCGCTGCTGCCGCCGCCGCGAAGAAATAATCACCCATCCAGAAAACTTAAGATGAAAAAGTGGATCTATTTGGTCGTCCCAAGCGTCCTCCTCGCGGTTTTCCTCGTTGTATACTTCTCCCATCAAAAGGATGCGAAGGAACGTGAGCAAACCCGCGCCACAGCGCTGGCAAAGAAATTATCCGAGGAAAAACAGCTAAAGGAACAATCTGAACAACAGGCGCGGGAGGACGCGGCCAAGAAGCAGGCGGAGCGTGAGGCAGAAGAAAAAAAGAAGGAGGAGGACCGACGGGCCAAACAAGCCAAGATCGATGCCGACCTGAAGGCGGAGATCGACGCGGCCCGAGCCGACGCCGACAAAGCCGCCAAGGAATCACAGGCGCTCGAAATCGAATTGGACCGACTGCGCAAGGAAAAGGACCGGCTCACCCGCGAGGCCTTCGATCTCGCCAAGCAAGTGGAACTCGCCAAGGTCGCCCGCCGCAACGCCGAGTTGGAGGCGCAACGCATGGTGGAGATGATTGCCCGCCGTGCCGCCGACAGTTCGCTCACGCGTCCGCCGATGGCCGCGGTGGCACCTCCGCCCCGCAGCTGAGCTTCGTTCGCCATCGCTCAACCCCGGATATTTTAGTCCGGGGTTTTTTGTGCATATCTGCAGCCGTTCAGCGCCAGCGACCGCTGATGCCGTGCGTCGCCGCTGATGTGGCTGCAGGCACCCGAGGGTGGAAGCATTCGGTCGCCGCCACGCGGCGGCTGAGATCCTGGGAAATCCGCTTCAGTCGAGATCGCTCCCTTGCCAGTGCACGGCGTTTTTCACCCCGGCCTCACGCGCAACGTATACCGGCTCCAGTCCTGCCTTCAATTGCCTTTCATAATCGGCGAGGCAAGCCAGCGCCGGCCGTGTGAGCAGAAGAATCGCGATGATGTTAAGCCAGGCCATCAGCCCGACCCCAATATCGCCCAAGGCCCAGGCAAGATCCGCGTTGCGCAGCGTGCCATAGAAGACCACGGCAAGAAAGGCGACGCGAAGCACATGAAACAGCCACGGGCTCGGCTGGTGCTTTCGCAGGTAGGCCAGGCTGGTTTCAGCGTAATAATAGTACGCCATCAGTGTGGTGAACGCGAAGAGGAACAGGGCGATGGCCACGAAGGCACTTCCGAATCCGGGAATGACGGCGTCAACCGCAGCTTGGGTAAATGCCGGACCGGTCGGCACACCGGGGAGGTACTCCACGATAAAACCACCCGATGGACGGGCGACATTGTATTTTCCAGTGAGCAACACCATGAACGCAGTCGCCGTGCAGACGAACCACGTGTCGACATAGATGGAGAACGCCTGCACGAGCCCTTGGGCGGCGGGATGTTTCACCTCCGCTGCCGCGGCCGCCATCGGCGCCGTGCCCTGCCCGGCTTCGTTCGAATAGATGCCTCGCTTCACACCCCACGTAATCGCCAGCCCCACAATACCGCCGAACGCAGCATTGGCACCGAATGCGCTTTTCACGATCAAGACGAAGATGGCGGGCACCTCGTTTACGTGCAGCGCCAGCACAATGACCGCCATCAGGATGTAGGCGGCGGCCATGAAAGGCACCACAACCTCCGCGGCGCGCCCGAGGCGTTTCACCCCTCCGAAAATCAAGAGCGCAAGGAGTATCACCAAGATCGCCGCCGTAACCACAGACGGAACGGAAAATGCGTTGTGTACCGCAGCCCCAATATTGTTGGCCTGGACACCTGGGAGAAAGACCCCAGCCGCCACCACGGTCGAACACGCGAACAGCACCGCGTACCACTTCATTTTCAGTCCTCGTTCAATATAGTACGCGGGCCCACCGCGATACTGTCCATTGATCTCCTCCTTGTAGATTTGCGCCAGCGCGGCTTCGATGAACGCGGAGCCGGCGCCCAAAAACGCGATCACCCACATCCAAAACACGGCACCGGGTCCCCCCATCGCAATCGCGGTGGCGACGCCGGCTATGTTGCCGACCCCGACTCGACCCGCAACCGCGAGCGAAAAAGCCTGAAAAGAGGACACGCCACACTCCGATGAAGCACCACGAAACAGCAACTGCAGCATGTGCCGCATGTACCGCACTTGGAGAAACCGCGTGCGCACGGAAAAATACAATCCGGTCCCAAGACACAGGTAAACGAGGGCCTGCCCCCAGATCAGATCGTTTGCGGCGTGTATGATTTCTTCCATGTCGGGGTGAGCAAGCGGTTGCCAATGCGTAAACTGTATCGAACAAGATTACATAAACTGGAATCGCACGAGTAATGCCATCGAGAAGCAGCCAAGCCGACCGGCCTATCAGGCTCTCATTCGAAGTCGCGTCGTGCTGCGTCGGCACGCTCCCCCAGTCGACCCTAATCGGGGAAAACCAAAGGAATCTTCCGTGTCCGACGGCCTGTGCGGAAGGGGGCGTTGGGTTGCTGATGCGCCGAGTTTGGGCGTGAAGCTCTTGGTAGGTCGGGAAAATCCGTCGCCCAGGTCTGCTTGGGCACACTTTTCCCTTGCCCGTGAGCACGGACGGGACCATTCATCCACCCTTCCTCCTCCCTCGGGAGTCGGAAAGTTCTTTTGCACTGGTGTGCATTGCACCAGCCGCTAAGGAAAAGAGACAGCGAAAGGTGGTATCGGGGCGTAGCTTAGCCTGGTAGAGCGCTACGTTCGGGACGTAGAGGTCGTGAGTTCGAATCTCACCGCCCCGACCATTTAAAATCCTTTTCTAAAAACCCGATTCTCAGAGGAGAAATCGAAAAAAGCGCCGCATCACCCGCGGCGCTTTTTCGTTGCCACCGATTGCCGCCGGAAGTCAGGGTTGGCAGCTTTTTGGCAACCGAAATGGCAACCGCAAAGACTACCCCGCCCCCGGCCAAGACCCCGCCCGGGGTAAGATTATCGTCGCACGATTCGGGCCGCTGGAGATCACGACCTTCCTGAACCGGAGCGGCCGCTCCACGTCCTTCCGCGTAAAAGGAACGCTCCACGGCAAGCGTGTCCGGTGTAACTTCCCGACTGAGGCGGCCGCGCGGATATTTGCCGTGAAGGAAACGAAGGGACTCGTGACGGGCACCACGCGCCGCCTGGCGGAAACGACATTGACGGAGCAACAACTCCGCGACGCGGAGGCGTTCGCCCACGACCTTCCGGAGAAAACCACCCCGCAGCAGGTGCTCAAGTTCTACCTCGATCATCATCGCGCGATCAAAGCCGTGCCGCTGGAGACGGTGACGGTGATGAAGGATGGCAAACCGGAGCGGACAGTCGGCGCCATAGACGAGTGGGCTGAAGTCGTGCCTCAAGCAGCGCAAGAATATGCAATCAACCGTCGATGGGAGAACCTATCGCATGAGGGGTTTTGTCCACGAGACGGGCGTCAAACTTTCCGCGGACATCACCAAGGAGACGGCCAGCTCGTGGATCTATACGAAGGGGGCGGACAACACGCAGCGCGATTACTACGACGATCTATACCGCTTTGTTAAATTCCTGCTGCGGCAAAACTACATCCTCAAGAATCCCCTCGCGGACCTTCCGCGACCCATCGTCCGACTGAAAACCCCGGCGGTGCTGACGTTCGATTAAGTGTGGACCCTACTCCAGACGGCGCTCACCGACGCCGAGGGTCCGGAGATGCTTCCCTTCTTCGCCATTGCATCCCTGTCCGGCGTGCGCCCGGACGAGGTAACCGACTTGGGGACGAAGACGGACGGCACCAAGAGCGACGGCTGGGACGACATCTACCTTGATGAAGACCATCCCGTAATTGAGGTGAATAAGGCCAAGGGCGGCCGCAGCCGGCGGAACGCTGATGTCTGCGATCCCCTCAAGCGGATTCTATCGTGGTGCAAAGCGAAGAAGCTCGCGGCCAATTTCTTTTCCAAACGGAAGTTCGACCGGATTCGCCAGAACGCGGGCGTGCGGCAGTTGTGGGAAAACGACATCCTCCGCCCCGGTTACGCGTCCTATTCCTACGCGCTCAGCAAGGACGAAAAGACGCTGAGCGCCAACATGGGGAACAGCCCGCGTGTCCTGTTTGAGCACTATATCCGAACGGTTCGCCGCGCCGAAGCGGTGGCGTATTTCGGGCTGGCGCTGCACTGGAGCGCGCCGCGGCAGCGCAGCATGACGGGAGGACGAATCGACAAGTGGCTCGTGAAATTGCCGGAACTACCGGACGACAAACTGCGGTTGCTGCACCTCCGGCTCGCCGGCGTATTCGCGCGGCTTTGCCGCAAGAAGGTCACCGACGCAGATGCCGCCGAGGTGCGGACAAATTACCAAGCGGTCCGCGCAGAGCTGCGAAAGCGCGGCTTGCTGAAAAAGCGGGCGGTCCGGATGGAGTGGAATCGCACGGTGGGAGCCGATGAACCGGTATTCGAAAAGCCCCATCACGAGTTAGCGGAATTGATGGACGACGCCGCGGGCGAGAATTAGCCGCGGCGCCGGCCGTCGTCAGCCTGAACCACCTGGTAGCACGGAAGAAACGCCTCCAGCTTCGCGAGGTCGAGCGCGCGCAGCGCCGCCAGGACGAGCGAATTGTCAGAGGACCGAAGGCCCGCGGACACCACTGCCGCCGCGCATGGCTTTGAGTTTGTCTGATTCGGTCGAACCAAGGTAGAGCGCGACGCGCTCATGTTGCGGTCGCTCGTCGCCGGCCGAGCTCGTGGCCTTGGACCCTATGCGGCTGGCCTTTTGCGCCGCGCCGCGCGGCTGGACGTGTTTGGCTTTCATTTGGAAACCCGTTGCTGGCGCCTCCGCCGGCACGGTGTCTTGGCTGGTTCCGGCGTGCTCAGCAGAGCCGCGGCAATCGCCCGGCGCGCGTCCGTCGTCGCGTCGCGAATCAGCCGCTCTGCCGTGTCCGCGTGACCACTGCGTCGGAGCGCGTCCGCGAGCGTAGCGACGGCTACGTCCGCGGCCGCGGACAGGACATCAGCGTTGGCACAAGCTCCGTTCTTTCGCCCCATATGGTTCAGTCCTTCTTTCGGCTGCGCGCCCGGTGCGTCGCGCTCATCTTGGCACGCGTCTCGGCGGTTTTACGGTTCCCGGAGCGGAATAGGGGAAACGTGGCTCGAAACTCCTTAACGAGCGTGTGAATCCGCTGCGCACTTACTCCGTTCCGCTTGGCAATGTCGTTAATGCTATCCCCGCCCATCCGGTTCATTTCAACCTTGGAAATCGTCGAAGGCGGAATTCCCAGCTCGCGCGCGATCTGTCGCACGCGGGGACCAACCCGGGCGGCCGCGGCGAGGATCCGTTGCCGCACCTCATCGGCGAGCGGCTGCTTTCCAAGCTTCTGACCGCGGGCACGAGCTGCAACCAAGCCGGCGCGCGTCCGCTCCCGAATAAGCGCCAGTTCGAATTCAGAGACCGCGCCGAGCACGCCGAGCATGAGCGCACCCATGGGATTCGAGGCGCGCGTGTCGATACCCTGCGAAACGGCAATGAGTCCGCACCCGCTTGTGCGGAATTGCTCGAGTATCAGCGCCAAGTGTGAGAGCGAACGGCCCAAACGGTCCAGCTTCGTAACCACCACTACGTTGATTTTGCCGGGACGCACCTCGGCGAGCATACGCTCCAACTGCGGTCGGGTGCTTCCGGCGCCACCGCTGGCCACGTCCTGGTAAACCGTCGGTGTCGTCCATCCTTGGCGCGCGCAGTAGGCCTGCAGATCGATTTGCTGACATTCGTTGGTTTGGTCTGCCGTCGAAACTCGGAGGTAGAGAGCCACGCGGGGGGTTGAGTTCATGGACGCGGACTATGCACAAAAACTCTTACGCACGCAACGTAAATGCGTAAGGTCTTACGCACGCGGGTAAACTTATGCGCCGCGCGCGCCGGACGCACGCTGCGGGCTAATCCGGCAACACTTCCGGCGCAGCCGCGGTTCTGGGTGTCCACTTGTCCACCGTCATGGTGCACAGGTCCACGCCCCCGCGGACCTTCGGCGTTCGATATCCGTCTCGTCCGTTCGGTCTGCATCGCAAAGATATCGGCGCCTCGTGAACCAAAGGACTCCACCCACAGCGCCGATCCACGCTGCCGCCGGAGGCGGTCTGCGCCTCGTTAACCCGCGAGAGGAGACGTGCGTAAGACACTACGCATTTTACGTTGCGTGCGTAAGGGTCTCGGGCATGGTGTCACCCGATGCCCAATGCGTCGAAGATCCGGACCGCCCTGCTAAACCCGGCGAAGGACTACAATCACCGCTTCGGCGATGTTCTGTTCTTCCTCGAAAGCACCGGCTGGAAAATGCGCATGACGGGCAGTCATCACATTTTCACCCGGGCCGGTTTGTCGGTCCTCCTCAACCTTCAGCCCGAAAAGAACGGGCGCGCGAAAGCCTACCAGATACGCCAGGTGCGCGCCGTGCTCAAAACCCACAACCTCTAAGCCCATGCGTTCCCGTTCCATCAAGGATTACGAAGTGTCGCTCTACTACGATTCGCGCGCCGGCTACTACGTCGCGGAGATTCCGAGCATTCCGACGTGCGCGGCAGATGGCCCGACGCCGGCGGCCGCCATCGCTGCGCTGGAAACAACCTTTGCCGTAATGAAGGAAGCCTACGCGGAGGAAAAGCTGTCGCTGCCCGAGCCGACTGCGGCTTTGCCCGTGGAAGTGCTCAGCCGCGCCTCCGAGGTGCTGAACATGTCCCAAGTGGCACAGCGCGCCGGAATATCGCCGCAAACGCTCGCGAGCAAGCTACAGCGCCTCACGCCTCTGAAACCGAGCGAGGCGCGCGCCATCTCCAGGGCGCTCAGTCAGTCCGGCGTGCGCGTAATTGCGAAAGCAAGCTGAACCCCAGGGAGCGTCACCAAACACACCGCGCTTCAGCTCTTCTGTAGGTCAGTCGGCGCGCCCCGTATTCGACCGTCGCCTCCGCGCGCTCCTTCAGGCACCGAATATTGATATTGTTTGCCGGCGAACAAAGGTCCCCGCGAAACGTCTCCTTCCGAGCGACTCTCCAACGCGCGACGCGAAGCGTCGCGATGTGCGTCCGAACCGTCCGGCGTCTGAGTCGCTCGGCGGAGGTTACCAAGCCCGCGCGCTCCGAGGTGTCTGAGCACGCCCGGGACCGTCGTTCGGTAGCGGTTGTCCCCAGCGCCCGTCCCTGGCTGGAGCGACGCCCGGCCCGTGCGAGTTCGCGCAAATCCGCGATGGCATCGGCTGTAAGGCATCGGCATCCGGAGCGGACCGCGCCAGCGTCGCCAGGCGGGCCCGGCACCCTCACCGATTGCGGTGCCTGGGCACAGGAATCGCCGCGAGGAAAACTCGCAGCAGTGCCTCAACTCGTTCCGGATTGGTCCGGACGCGATTCGCGTATGCGGCAACGCTCTCGCCTTTGCTTTCACGAGCTCCTTGCGTGTAGCGTAAAGCGTAATAGCCACGCGCTCGGTTTCGCCAGATTTATTATGCAAATTAATATTCAGCGTGTAATTTTTCATCGTTAAAGAGGGCCGCGCACCACGAGCCTTCATAAGGTGCGCGCCTATTAAGGGTGGCGTCCGAAAAAATGTTGTTTCACCGCTGCCACGACAAAGCGCCGCTCTCTGGCAAGCGTCCGGAACTCGCACTGCGCCTTCAAATTGTTCGCCGGCGAACAAACCGGCTTACTGGCGAAACTGATCCACTTGCCCTTGTTAGACATGGGGCTCCTCCTGCAGCTCGGTCCACGGGTGAAACGCCTCAAGGTCTGCAATCGTTTGCGACCAGCTGCCGCGGAAACAGAGCGCCTTGTCGTCAATGTAGACGTTGGCCCAAATCTTCGTCGCCGGCTACGCCCGCCGAAAAGTCCGAACATCTCATGGCTGTTGAGCCATTTCGCCACGGCCTTGCGCCCCGCTACCGTCCGCGCACGCGTGGTGTGAATGACAACCGTCGCGCGCCCGAGAAACTGCATGAGGGCCGCATGCGCGCCTGGCACCGGCTCCCCCTCGATTATTTCCACGGCCGCAAGCCGTCCATCGGTTACGATCCGGAATACAAGCCGGTCGTCCGCGCTGTGGAGGAATATCTAAAAGGAAAACTCAAGGATCCCGACTCGTTGCGTTTCGTGGAGTTTACCAATCCCAGCACGCGCGAGGTGGACGGACAGAAAGGTTGGATCGTCGTGGAGAAATACCGCGCGAAAAACTCATTCGGGGGTTACGTGATTGAAGAGGAAATCGCTCTCATTCGAGACGAGCGCGTCGTTATCTGGAAAACGCCCGGGCGCTGACTCCTCGAAAAGCGCATAAAAAAAGATGCAATTTTTCTTGCGCGAGTGCATAAAATAGTATGCACTTGCGTCCATGAACAAAGCGGAGAAACTGAAAGCAAAGTTGCTCGCAGGGCAGGGTTTTCATAATTTCTCCTTTTCCAATCTGGTGTTCCTGCTCGAAAGCCTCGGCTTCGTGATGCGCATCAACGGCAGTCACCACTGGTTCACGCGTCCCGACATTCCCGACGCAATCAACGTCCAACCGCGAAAAGGACAGGCCAAAGCCTACCAACTCCGGCAAGTCCGCGCCATCATCAAAGCGCACAACCTATGAAAAAGAAAAAACAAATGGCGGGGTTCCCCATCATCATCGAGTGGAGCGAGGAAGACGCTTGCTTCGTCGCGCACACTCCCGCGATCAAATATTGCACCGCGCTCGGCGACACCTACGAGGAAGCTGCGCGCGAAATGCACTCAGCCATTGAAGGCTGGCTGGAAATCGCGCGCGAACGCGGAACACCGATTCCGGCGCCCGGGCCTACGATTGCTGAGCTCACCGACGTGGCTCCCTTGCTTAATGTGAAGGAAATCGCGCGGCGCTCCGGCATCTCGGAACAGACGCTTTACGCAAAAGTGCGTCGCGGCTCCCCGCTGCGCCCGGAGGAATCCAGTGCTATCGCGATCACGCTCTCCCATGCCGGCGTGCACCTGTTCGCGGAGAAGAAAGCGAGCTAACCCGGTTCACAGCCAAAACGCGTTCACCCTCTAATCACATGAAGAAAGCCGCCTTCAAGGAATTGCTCCAGGGCGTCCGCGAAGCGGGCGCATACCTGCGCGGCGGCAAGAGTGGCGTCGCGCGTGTCGATCACATCGAATTCGTCCTCGGCTACGCGGTGAAAATCGAGTGGAGCGACGAGGATCGTTGCTACGTCGCGCACGCCATCGCGTTCAAATATTGCTCCGCGCACGGCGATACCCAGGCCAGGAAATCGGCAGGCGCGCTGCGGGTAGGAGGCCAGGATCTGCTCTTGGCTTTCGCCGGCAGCCATCTTCTGCAGCAGCAGATAAACGGGGATGCGCGTGCCCTTGATGCAGGGTTTGCCCCGCAACACCTCGGGCCGAATTTCAATTCGCGCGGGCATTTGCATCACTTTGAAGCTGCCGCCGGACGATATTTTTGCTACGCTCAGCGTGAAGCTGCCCGCATTGGTGAGCGAGGCGCGGAAGGTCGTCGAAAAAGTCGGCGCGTTGCTGTCCGATCCTTCGCCTCCCGATCTCGTGTTGAACCGGCACTGCGCCGAGTGCGAATTCCAAGCCCGCTGCCGGAAGAAGGCGGTCGAGAAAGACGATCTCAGTCTGCTCCGGTATCTCATTCTCCTGAGCCTCTGCCAGACCTGCAAATACTCGGGCGTGGACTTCCTCGATTTCCTGCGCTCGGGCGAGAAAGACATTCACTCCTTCGCGGAGAGTCGGCGAAAGCGCCGATCCGCTGGAACGATACCGCCGCCGACACTCATCACCGACCGCGCCGCGCCGCATGCGACCAGTGGTGACGCGGCACCATTGTGAGTTCGTCCTGCGCTCCCGAAAAATCGGAGGCTTGTCCGCTCGCACTTTTCGTTGCAACGTCGCCTCACATGTGCGCCAAGAAAACTTCCGGGCCAAAATCCGCAGCCCTCGCGCCGCACCTCCAGCTCAAGATCACGCTGCAAGGGTCGCGCCCCGCGATCTGGCGGCGTGTTGTCGTGCCGGCGGACATGACACTCGACCGGCTGCACGACGTCATCCAGATCGCGATGGGATGGACGAATTCGCACCTGCACCAATTCATCGGCGAGGGCGGCCGGTTCGACGGCGGCGCGTTTCGCGAACGCGATCCAGATATGGACGAGCTCGATGATGACGCGGCCAGCGAAAGAGACCACACCGTGGCGGATGTCGCCCCACGGCCGAAAAGCAAATTCGTTTACGAATACGACTTCGGCGACGGCTGGCTGCACGATGTGACCGTGGAAAAGGTCCTCGCGCCCGACCCAGCATTCCAACACCCAGTCTGCCTCGCCGGTCAACATGCGTGCCCGCCCGAAGATTGTGGCGGCATCGGTGGATATTGCGAAATGCTAAAGCGTCTGGCCAATCCGAAGCGACCCGAGCACGAGCAGACGAAAGAATGGCTCGGCGCCGACTGGATCGCCGCGCGGCTCGATATTGGCCGAGTTAACGCGGCCCTGAAGCGGTTCAAGCGGTAGCGTTCTTCAACCGCATTTCTGAACGTCACGGCAGGACAACCGCCCCAGGGATCCCCGTGTCGAGGGTGGCGAGTTGGGCACCGTGTTTTCTTGCGAGCTCGAGGAGGTGCCCATCGGTGAGCCGGCTTGGAGTTCGGGCGAACCCCGGCATTTGGTCTGCTCCCAAATCGTCGCTGAGGAGCTCGATGCGAACCGAACTGGACGACTTCAGGCTCGCGAGCGCCTTGCGCGCGGCGGGCACATCGGCTTGCAGCGAGGTTTGGACGGTCACACGGACAAATCCCAACTCGGTGATGGCACACGTGCACAGTGCGGTCGCCTTGCCCTGAACGGACTGAAACCACGCGATGGCTCTCGCATGGTGAACGTGCGACGTGTGTCCGAGCGCGATGAGCGCGTTGGTATCGAGGAGGTATTTCACGGAAACTCCGCGAGCGCGGCGCGAACCTGCTCGCTGGTGACGACCGGCCCGCCCGGTGGCCCTTGGGTCACCATCAGCCTGGTTGCCGTGTCACGGACGAGCCGGGCGTTCCCGGAACGCGACGTCTTCGGTGTCAGCACAATCGAACCACGCGCCAGACGACACGCGAATTTCGTGCCTGGTCGAAGCGCCAGTTTCTGGCGCACCCGTTGCGGCAGCACAATCTGGCCCTTGCTCGAGAGCGTGGTTTCCATGACTTACCGTCTTACCAACATACCCGAAGTCAACCCCGCTCACCTAAATGCAGTCGTCTCGCAGGGCGGTGTTATTCATGGAGGGCCGCCTCTGCGCGGCGGCGGACGAAGCGGAGGTCATCCCTCCAAACCGGGGGCGACTTCGCGATTCTCAAAACCTTCGTCTTCCCGGAGTCGGAACGCGCCAAAAGTGCTAAACGTCACCTCACCAGCCCGCGGCCGGCGGGAGAGCCGAAGCGCAGGAAGAACTCGGCCGTCAAGCCTGCTCCACGTCTTGGACGCGCTCGTGCCAGCGCAATGCACTCGAGGTATCTCTCGCGGCGCCGGCGGCCAGGAAGGCCACGCGCGCAGATTCCACCGTGTGGCACAGCCGCCATGAGCGTTCCGCGTGCTTCAGCGCGCCGGGCCAGTCGCCGTCGGTTAACGCCGCGCGCGCCGCGCCGAGTCGCGACGCTGCGGCCTCCACGATCTCGTGCAGGCGCGATAAATCGCAGCCGCAGCGCTGGCATGCGGCCTCGGTCTGGTTCGCTTTGTTGCAGGCCGGACAAACGATCGCCATCGCTCAGTCCTCCAGATAAAAGATCAAATCCGAGAGCGCGTCGTTCTTCGCGCCGAGCGTCGTCCAGTCGCTTTCCTTGATCGCGGCAGCACTCTGGTGGATCATCTCGCGGATTTCGTTCGCGTCGTCGGGGCTCAGGTTTTTCTGCAGCAACGCCTCGCCGCGTTTCCGCAGGTCTTTCGCGGTGTTGAGCAGCTCGCGGTTGTCGACGGCCGCCGGTTCGACGTCGGTCGTCGTGTCCGCATCGACGACGTCGTCGACCTCGCCCGCTTCCTCCCGAGCCGGCTCGCCGACGAGCGCGGCGATGTTGCGGCGGGCCTCGTCGAGATTGATGACGTGCTGGCCGCGGGTATCGAGCGTCACGCTTTTCGCGAGACCGCTGATCTTTTCCGTGGCGGTGACTTTCAGCATCCCGTTCAGGTCGAGATCGAAGTGGATGACGATGGGGTTGAAGGCGGGGACTTTGCTCAGCCCTTCGACCATGAAGTCGCCGATGAACGTATTTTCCTCCGGGATGTCGGCCTCGCCCTGATACACCTCCACCTTGGTCTTCTCCTGATTGTCGACCATCGTGAAAACCATTTCGGACTTGCTCGCGGGCAGCGGCGTGTTGCGCGGAATGATCGGCACGCAGACCACTTCATCGTAGCCGCGACGCAGGCTGATGGCGGTCGTGTTCCAGGTGTGTGGCGTAATGTCCACGAGGATACTGTGGCGTTTCTCGCCGGCGATGACGCCGCCCTGGATGCTCGCGCCCATCGCCACGATGAGGTCGGGGTTGATCTCGAAACGCGGGTCGAGGCGCAGGCGGTTGCGGAGCAGGTTGTGCACGAGCGGCGTGCGCGTGGCGCCGCCGACGAGCATGACCTTGGCGATGTCTTTCGGGCCGAGCTTCGCATCGTTGAGCGAGCGATGGCAGCAATCGAGTGTGCGCTCCAGCAGCGGGAGGATGAGCCGCTCGTAATCATCGCGCAGCAGCTCCATTTCGAGGTGGCGCTGGCCGTCGATGTATTCCTCGCGGATCGAGACGAATGGCTCGTCGGAGAGCGTGCGCTTGGCGCGCTCCATGACGACTTTCAGCCGGCGGAGCGTTTTGGTATCCTGGTGCAAATCGACGCCGTGCTGTTGCTTGAACGCGGCCGCGGCGTGCTCGACGAGCAGGTCGTCGAAATCGTCGCCGCCGAGGCGCACGTCGCCGTGGCTCGACTTCACTTCCACCACGCCCTGTTCGACGACCACGACGCTCACGTCGAACGTGCCGCCGCCCAGATCGTAGACGAGCATCGTCTCGCCCTCCTGCACCCCGGCGCCGTAAGCGAGCGCGGCGGCCGTAGGTTCATTGATGATACGCACGACCTCGAGGCCGGCGAGATCGCCGGCGACCTGCGTGGCCTTGCGCTGACGCTCGCTGAAGAACGCCGGCACGGTGATGACGGCCTTCCGAATCGGCTGGCCGAGCTCACGTTCGCCCTCCCGCTTCAGCTCGCGCAGGATGAACGACGAGATTTCCTCGGGCGAAAACTGCTGGTCGCCCAGCGCGACCTTCACGTCCTCGCCCATCTTGCGTTTGATGGAGAGAACCGTGTGGTCGGGTGCGGCGATGAGCTGGTTGCGCGCCGTCTGGCCGACGATCAGCTTCCCATTGGAGTCAAGGCCCACGCACGAGGGCATGATGGGATTACCGTGAATGGGGACGACGCGAACCTTTTCGCCCTGGATGACGGCGAGCTCGGAGTTGGTCGTGCCAAGGTCGATGCCGACGATGAGATCGTTCTTGGAGTGAGCGTGAGAGTTAGAGTTAGAGTGAGAGTGGGAGTGAGGGAAGTAATCAGTTATCAGTAATCAGCGGTCCGTGGTCTCTTGCCGCTTCAGTGCGAGACTTTCACCTGCGCCGGACGGAGCAGCTCATCGCGGCGGCGGTAACCCGCCGCGGTTTCCTCCAACACGGTCTGCGGCGGGCGCGTGGGATCGGGCTCGCTCGCGACGGCCATCATCACGGCGGGATCGAAGGCCTGGCCGGCGGTCTCGATGCGGACCACGCCTTCCTTGCGCAACAGGCCATCGAGATGGCTGACGAGAATGTCGAGCGCCTGGTGTTGGGCCTGCCAGCTTTGGCGCCATGGAGTGTCGTCGCCGCCGCCCCACCATGAGCGTTTCGCGACGGGCGGCGTCGCGAAGGCGCGCGCGAGGCGGTGCATTCGGTCGAGCAGCTCGACCAACACGAGGCAGTGCGCGCGCGACAATTCGCCGGACTTCGACTGCGCGGCGAGCAGTTGCGCAGTCGTGTCGCGCAATGGCTGCAAGCCGCTCTCGAAGCGCGCCAGCGTCTCGCCCCACTGGCTCATGGCCTCGGCGGTGCGGCGGTTGGCTTTGCGGGACTCGGCACTGGCGGCGGCGAATTGCTCGTAGAACGCATACAGATCGGGCGCATTGTCCTCCTCGTCGCCAGCCTCCAGTACGGCGTCGGTGTCTGGAATCGCATCGAGAGACGCGAGCCACGCCTCGAAGTCGCGACGCAGTTCGCCTTTCCAGTTGGTGCGCTCGGAACTCGCAGCGTCGGAGGTGTCGTTTTCTGCCGCTTCGGCTGGCAGCGGGTAAATCTTTCCGGCGTCCGGCATCGGGTTCCCTGCCTCCGGAGCAGGACGCGATGCAGCAGGAGGTGCGGGCGGCAGGTCCAGGAATGGCAAGAGCGGATCTTGGTCGGGGGCGTTCACGTTTTGGCGCAGGCGCGCAGGTAGTCTTTCATCGCCTCGAAACCGAGCGGCGCAAGCGGCGCGGTCAGCGCCGCATGGCGCAGGACGACATCGAGCGGCGAATTACCCGGGCAATCGGTGTCGAAAAGATCATAGCGGCAGCGGCTGGGCTCGTCCTTGATTTTCTCATACGCGCCGGCGATGGCCTTGAATCGCTCCGGATGGGTTTCCGGCGGCGATTGCTTCACGGCGTCGAGAAATGCGCGGCGGATGCGGGCATCAACGGCGTCGCGCGGCACACCCAGCACAAGGTAAGGGTTCATCTCAGAAAAGGTTCAGTTGATCCGGATCGGAAACGGGCGGCTTGGGCGCGGCCGGCTTCGACATGGGCGCGGAGGGCGGCAATGGCTTCGGCGCCGGCGGCGAAAATTTTGGCGGACCCGACGGCGGCACGGGCAGGGGCTTTCCTTTCGCCGCCGCGATCAGCGTGTCAAAGATGAAGTCGGGCACGCCCTGCCGCTGCGCCGTCTTGCGCAGATCGCGGAGGGCGGACTCCGGCGCCACGCGCATCGCCTCGAGCAACTCGGCAAACTCTTCCTCCATTTCCGGTGGCAGGTCGGGCAGCGGGCCGCCGCCGTGCTCGAAGTCGTCCTCCTCGTGATCATCCTCTTCGTCGTCGAGCTCGGGCCCGGCTAATTCGGGCCCGAACGGATTTGGCATCGGCGGCGGAAGATCGAGGTCACGCAGCATCTGGCGCGCCTTGCGCAGCGACGGGTCGTCGCGCCGGCGGGTCGCTTCGTCGACGATCGACTGGAGCTCCGCGCGATCCTTCGCCGGTTCGGAATTCCACGGGCCGCTGAGATCGAGCCGCCACAGCCGCGCCTGCGGGTCGAGCGAATCGGCGCGCAGCAGTTTTTTCACCAGCTGCTGGAGCGGCCGCGCGAAGTCGGCCCGGTCGCGCGCCCGCTCAATGACCTCCGCCGCTTCGGCGCGGGTGAACGGCTGGCTCAGCGCGCGAGGGATGGCTTCGCGAATCACCTTCTCTTCAAAGTGCATCCGGGTTTCGCCGTTCTCGTCCTGCCACTGCTCGAGGAGCCGGAGCAACCAGCCGATCTCGGCGAGCCGGGGTGCGCCGCGCAGGGTCGCTTTCAGCTCTTCCAGAAATCCGGTTTCGCCAAAGTAGGGCTTCGAATTTTCGCGATCGGTGAGGTGCGCAAACAGGAGCATCGCCGCCGGGTGCGGCGCGAGCGCGCGGGCTCGCGCCAGCAGCGCCTCGGCCTGCTCGGGGTTTGCCCAGCGCCGTTCCATCAATCCGTGGCGCACGAGCACGGTCCAGCGGCCGCGCCGAAAATCGTCGGGCTTGTCCGTCAGCCACGGCTCCGCCTGGGCCAGCGTCTGCTGTGCCTTCTCCGGCCGGCGCTGCTGAAACTGCTGGCGCGCCTGAGCGCACAACCCCGCGACCGTGAGTTCCGGGATCCGCGGATCGAGCTGGTCGAGCTGCCGTGCGCGCGCGAGGTAGCCGAGCCCCTTGCCAAAGGCCTTGCGCTCGATGCAACCCTCCGCCGCGCGCACCAGCACGTGCTTTTCGTCGGCGAAGCGCGCGGTCATCTCGTCGAGGAGCCGGTTGCGCTCGCTGTGCTTTTTCAACGCGCCATAGACGTCGCACAATTTCAGGTGCGCCGCGAGGTTGGCCGGATCCAGCTCGATGCTCCGCCGCAACATCTCCACCGCGCCGCCGGGATCGCGCATCTGCGGCGGGCCGGCGAAAAATCCGCGCGAGCGGCACACCATGGAAAGCCGCTCGCCCAGCCAGCCGTAGCCGAGCGAGGCGAGATGCGGATTCGCGCCGTGCACCGCCTGGTGCACCCGAAGGAACGCCTCCCACCCTGCGCGCAGCTCGTCCGGCGGCGCGATCGCCTGCCCCATGAGCGATGAAAGCCGATGAGCCAGCATGCGCTCAGCTTCGTTCTTCAGCCGGTCCCGCCCGATCAAATCGGCGAAGAAGCGGAGAAACTTCACCCACTCCGCCTCCGCCATGCCGTGCGGCGCCTTGAAGTAAAACTCGCTGAGCACGCCCGGCCAGTCGAGCCCGGCGGAAGGAAACGGCCCCAGATCGTCGCGCACCGCCCGATACGACTCGACATGCTTTCCGCCGCGCCAATGCCGGTCCGCGCGAATCAGGACCGCGGATACGTCACCCGCCCCGATCAGCCGGCAAACCGCCGCCTGGGTCGCCTCTGCCGTCGGCGCGGACGATTCGGCGGGCGAGGCCGGCTCGCCGCCGGCCGCGCGCGCCAGCAGCCAGAGATACGCCTGGGCCGCCTTTGCCGGCGCCGAACCGGCCGGCAGGCCCTGCAGGAGCTTCGCCGCCCGTTCCGCTTCGCCGGTGTGGAAGCCCATGATGCCCTTCACGAAGATCACCCAGTGGCTGAAAGGCGAGCGGTGCGGCACGCGTCGCAAAATTTCAGATACGGCGGACCATTCGCGCCGCGACCATGCGTGCAAGGCCTCGTGGATCGCGCGCGCCTCGTCGGCGAGTCGCGCCTGCGCCGGTTCAGCCGCGCTCACCGGCTCGAACGCCAGCACCACCTGATCGGCGAGCCGCATCCGTTCCGGCTCGGACCGGGCGACCGAGGAATCGGCGAGCGCGGCAATGCTTTCGCCTGGCGGCGGCCCGCTGTGGCCCGCGGTGCCCGCGGTGCCCGCGAGCCCTGCTTCGAACGCCCGCAATTGCTCGGGCGGCACCAAGGTGGCGAGATAAGCGAAAACCTGACGCGCCTGGGCATCCTGTCCCGCGGAGAGCATCTGGCGGGCGAGCCCGAGATTTGCCTCCACCAGCAGCGGAAGAAAACGCGCGCGATCCGTTTTGAGCAGCGCCTTCAGATCGTTGCGCGCCTGCCGCCATTTCCCCTGCGCGAGCAGCGTCCGCATCCGCTGCTCGGCGGCGGCCACGGCGGACGAAACAACGGGAACGGATGCGGGCATGGATGGCTTATCGAGGTAATTCGCTGATGAATTGCAACCGCGCGATGGGAGGATCCGCGTATTAATTGGTCGCTGAACAAACTGCCGGCAAAAAAACTCGCCTTGGCGAAGGGTGACCTTGATGTCTCGCTCGTGGATCCGCTGTGGTGCCTGCGGGAATCAATTTGATGCGCTTCGACCACGTTCCCGTCAAAAATGATGCTCAGGATGTAAAAAAGGACTCCGCTCCGGCTGGTAGTTCGTCCATGTCGCTTCCCACCGTTAAACGAAGCCTTCCTCTTCCCTCGCTACGCCCGGGGGGAAGAACGATGAGCGTTGCTCAAGTTCGCGTTTAACGCTCACCGCCCCGACCATTTTCCCTGTCGCACGTTCCAAACGCCACTACCTCGGTCGAAGCCAAACCGTCTTACGGCTTCTGAAAATCAGGCCGCAGCCGGCGTCGCAATATATCCGCAGCGTACGCTGTATAAAGCCACGCGCCGTCCGGACTGATCCGGGCGTAGTTGCAGCGAGGCCTGCCTTCAGGCGATGGGATCACGATATGCCGCGCGGCTCCGTCGCTGACGTGGACTGCCGGTGCGATTTGCGTGCCCAACGCCGTGCCACTGAGTAGCCGGCCGTCGGCCAGCACCATCATTCCATCCAAGCTGCCTCTGCCATCAGAAGGTACGCCAAGCTTGTACGCCGCGCGTGCGGGACCATTGATCCGCGAATCACTGCCGAGCGGAAACCCGTGGATCGTGTCGGAAGCAAACTCGGCGACGAGGAGTGTCGTCTGGTCGAGTGAGGCGGCGATGCCGTTGGGGCCCCAGTCAAGCTTTGCGGCCACCTCACGTTCCATAGTATGCGCCGCGAGTCGCCAAACCAGCCGAGTCGCGGGCTCGGTATAGAATATCGTGCCATCGCGAAGAATCACGATGTCATTCGACAGCGTGCCCTCGGTGACCTTTCGCCTCTGCCATGTCTGGGGGTCCCAAGCGTAGATGCAGCGGTCACCGCTCGCGCATCCGTAAAGCTGGCCGTCCGGGCCAAACGCCAAGCCGTTGGCTCGTCCGCTTGCACCATCGAGGAGCGACTTCGCCCCAGTGTCGCGATCGATCGTGAAGAGTTGGCCGCGGGGCACGTCGGTGAAATAAAAATTCCCGGCGGCGTCCCACGCCATCCCTTCAGCAAACTGGTGACCACTGGAGACGACCTCCCAGCCGGAACCTCCAGCGAAAACGAGATCGGGCGCAGGAACGGCCGCGTTCAGGATCGTGGACACGAGGAGTGGCAGCAACGCATTTCGGGGTATCATGATAGCTCCTGGGACAGATTCGCGGGGAAACACTCAACGCTCAATGTTCAATTGATGGGGAAACTGGATCATGCTCGATGAGAGCGAGCGCGACACCGACCGAGCTTGAAGGATGCCGTTGGTATTCGTCCTACTCGTCGTCGCCCCGCGGCTCGCGGATGCCGCACAGCGTCGCAAAGTTCGCCGCCATGAGGGAAGCTTACTTCGGTGAAAATAATCCAGCATCCTCCTCGTCCTCCTGGATGACCTCGGCTACAGCGACCTCGGTTGTTACGGCGGCGAGATCGCCACGCCGAATATCGATGCGCTCGCCAAGAACGGCCTGCGTTTCACCCACATGGCAAACTCGGCCCGCTGCTGTCCGAGTCGGGCTTCACTGCTCACGGGTCTCCATCCCGCCCAAGCCGGCATTCCCAACTTCGCCGGCGAGCTCAGTGCGAATTCCGTCACGCTGGCCGAGGTGCTCGGGGCGGACGGATACCAGACCTACATGGTCGGAAAATGGCACGTCGGAAATTCACCGCCGGCGCGGCCCACCGCGCGTGGTTTTGGCGAGTTTTACGGCTTCACCGACGGCCACTCGCAGGACCAGTGGGATCCGTGCTTTGATTTGCTTTTCTTGGATTTGGCGGCGCCGGCCAGGCTGGCAAGACGGCCTGCCGCAGTCCAAACGATGGCTTTTCGCGAATCGGCTGATGCCACGCCAAGCCCTGACGAGGTCCAGAATTCCTGAGCACGCTCCGAGTTCGCGCGCTGGTTAGACCGCGAACGGATTATAGCGAAGCTCGTTGCCCGCGGTTGTCAGCGGCCCGTGGCCCGGCGCAATCACCGTGTTCGCTGGAACGAGGGCGAGCATTCGACGAAGGTTGAGCTGCAGCTGCTCCTGCGAAAAATACGCTCCGCCCACCGAGCCGGCGAAAAACAGATCGCCCGAAATCATCAACGGCGTTCCCCGCTCGTCCGGAGCGCGCACCACGTAACAGTTGTGCGCCGCCGCATGGCCGGGAGTCGCAAACGCTGTGACGGTGAACGGAGCGAAGTGACGCGTCTCGCCCTCACCGAGCGGCTGTCCACAGGGCGCCCGCGCGCCCTTCGGAATGTAAGCTGCCGGCGCACCAAATCCAGCGACCACATCGCACAAACCGCCGGCGTGTTCCGCCTCGACGTGCGTGAGGAAAACCGCGTCGAGTTGGCGGATGCTGCGGGGCCAAACGGCGGAAAGGGCCGCCATGCCCGCTCCGGTGTCGAACAACACCGCCCGCGACGCTCCGCATTCACCAACCAGATACGCGTTGGTCACGCCGATCCCATGCGGCATCCGGAGCGGCCACACGCAAAAGGGCAGGCTGCCGATTTCCGGACTGGGATAACACCCGCTGCCGAGCGCGCAAAGGCCCACCTCGTTCAGTCCGAGAAAAGCCGCCAGCCGGCGCAACTCCTGCGGCGTCAAATCCGGCCGGTAATCAATCGCGTCGAGCACCCGCGCCGCCGCCACTCCCGTCTCGGCCGCGAGTTCATCCAGGGACACGCCCTTGCGGCGTATCGCCTTCTCAAGCACATCGCCGAGTTCGTCTTCCAGCGGCAGGATGGGCGGTTGAGTCACAACGCAAAGGATAGAGCATCGAACTCGCCGCACGCAAAATTGATTTTGTTTTTTGCCAATGTTCTCCCAAACGTCAGCCCATGGATGCCAGCCAGCAGGAGGTTCTCGACATTTTCACACGGACGCGCGCCTTCTTGCAGGGACATTTTGTCCTCCGCTCGGGGCTGCACAGTGGCCACTACTTTCAATGCGCCCAGGTGTGCCAGCACATGGGCGCCGTCCAGCGCCTCGCCGAGTTGCTCCTGGGAAAGCTGCAGGCGACCGGACTGCGGTTTACGACCGTGCTGGCCCCCGCGATGGGCGGGCTGGTCATCGGGCAGGAAGTCGCGCGCCAGGCGGGAGCCCGTTATATTTTTGCCGAGAAGGAAAACAACGTGCTCGTGCTGCGCCGCGGTTTCACGCTGTCGCCGGGCGAGTCGGTCCTCGTAGTCGAGGATGTCGTCACCCGAGGCGGCCGCGTGATCGAATGTTTGAATCTCATCCGACAGGGGGGCGGCGCCACCGTGGGTATTGCCATGCTCGTTGATCGCAGCAGCGGAGGCGCCCGCTTCGACGTCCCCGCAATCTCCCTGCTGGAACTGAGTTTTCCCACCTATGCAGCCGATGCGCTTCCCGAATCGCTCGCGCGGCTGCCGATCGAAAAACCCGGCAGTTGATCCGCCGCCCGGCCCGCGAACATCCGCGTGATGGGGCCGGACTCCACCGCTACGGACACGATCACTGCACGTTGATCACCAGGTACCGAACGTTGCCGCGGAAATAGAGGGCCAGCAGATTCCGACCCGGCTGAATCAATGCCCTCGCAGACGCGAGATCCGCCACGGGCTGCCGGCCGATTTCCATGATCACGGCGTGGGGCGACAACTGCTCACGGTAAGCCGAGTCTGCGGCGACTTCGGTGATCAGCAATCCGGTGACACGCGGATCGATCTGCAATCGCCGCCGATCCTCGGGTGTCAGCGGCTTCACGTTCACACCCGCAAAGAGTTCATCCGGCCGATCATCAAAACGATCCAGCTTCACGTCGATCACCCGTTCCTTGCCATCGCGTACAACTTTCATTTTCGCGACCGAACCGGGGATCATCTGCGCAACGAGCAGCCGCAATTCCTCCACCGAGGAGACCGGATGATCATTGATCGCGAGGATCACATCGGTGCGCTTCAGCCCTGATTTTTCCGCAGCCTTTTCCGGTACGATGTCCGTAATCACCACGCCCCTGGTATCCTTCGGCAGGCCCAACTGCTCGGCGACATCCGGAGTGATCGGATCGGTGCTGACGCCGAGATAACCGCGGGCCACCGTGCCACTCTCGATCAGGCTGTTCATGATCCAGGCCGCGAGGTTGATTGGCACCGCAAGGCCGATGCCGATATTGCCGCGCGAAGGAGAAATGATCGCGCTGTTGACGCCCACCAGCCGGCCACGCGCGTCCACGAGTGCACCCCCGGAATTTCCCATGTTGATGGCGGCATCGGTCTGGATGAAGTCTTCATAACCGCCGACATCCTCGAGAATCCGAACATTCCGGTTCTTGGCCGAGACGATGCCCATGGTAACCGTTTGTCCGATACCGAGCGGGTTGCCGACGGCGAACACGACGTCGCCCACTCTCAACTTGTCGCTGTCCGCCAGGGTGACGAACGGCAGCTGAGCGGCCTTGATCCGGATGACCGCAATGTCGGTTTTCGGATCACTGCCCACCACCTCGGCCATGAAGTCGCGCCCGTCGGACAACGAAATCTTCAACTCGTCCGCGCCTTCGATGACGTGATTGTTTGTGAGGATGTAGCCATCGGGCGAAACGATCACCCCGGAGCCGAGTCCCTCTTCACGGCTCCGGCGCTCTTGCGGCATATCCGGAAACAGCTGCCGGAACAGTGGGTTCATCTGAAGACGCTGCCGAATCTCCTTGCTGGAATAGATCGACACGACGGCCTTCTGGACTGGCTCCACCACGTCGGCGTAACTCGAAACGACGCCCGACTTTGGGGCGTCCAAAGGCGTGTTATCGATTCTCAGCGCCGGCTTCTGGTTCGGTGCAGGCGTCTTCTTTGCGTCGCGCGCCGAAGTTTGCGTGACGGCGGGACACGCAAATCCCAAGGCGAGACACGTTCGAACCAGGAGGCTGAATTTCATGGGAACAGACACAAATCGGTAGGCGTGAAACGGTCGGGAGGCAACCGCCGGCAAGACTTTGCCGTAGTCGCGCGTGGCCCGGCGCCAGTGATGACGCGAGGCGGCGCCGGCCGGGTGAGCATCAGAAACCCTTGACGCGAAACAGGCCGGTCACGCTCTCGTTGGTATTGATCCGCTGAATGGCTTCACCGAGCAGCGATGCTATACTCAGTACGGTGACGGGGATGCCGTGCGTATTGATGGGCGTTGAATTCGTCGTGATGAGTTCATCGATCAACCCTTCTTTCAGCCGGTCAATCGCGACTTCATTGAGGATGCAATGGCTCACCGCGGCGCGAACGCTGCGCGCGCCGTGTTCGCGCAGGATCTTCGCGGCCGCGCAGAGGGTGCCGGCGGTTTCGGTGATGTCATCGACGAGAAGCACATCACAGCCGTCGACTTCGCCGACCACATTGATCGCTTCGACCTTCGTGGCGCTTTTGCGCTTCTTCGCCACGAGGGCGAGTCCCGCACCGAGTACATCGGCATAAGCCGCGGCCATTTTCATGCCGCCGACATCAGGCGAACAGACGATCAACCGTTCAGACTTGAACTGGGAAAGGTGCTGGAAGAAAACCGGCGACGCGTAGAGATGATCGACGGGGATGTCGAAAAAGCCCTGGATTTGCTGCGAGTGCAAATCCATCGTGAGGATCCGATTCGCTCCGGCGGCCACGATCAAATTGGCAACCAGCTTGGCCGTGATCGGCACCCGCGGCTGGTCTTTGCGATCCTGGCGCGCGTAGCCATAGAACGGCAGAACTGCAGTGATGCGCTGCGCTGATGCCCGCCGGGCGGCATCCATCATGATCAGCAACTCCATCAGATTGTGATTACTCGGCGGACACGTCGACTGGATGATGAATACATCCTGGCCGCGAATGTTCTCGTTGATCTTCACGAACGATTCGCCGTCGGGAAAACTCGACACGGTCGCCTCCCCGAGCGGTTCGCCGATGGAGCGGCAGATTTCCTCGGCCAGAGGCCGGTTGGAATTACCTGTGAAGATCTTAAGCCGCGACACGCTCATGGGTGGGCGATGTTGGGGCACGAGCGGTCAGGAGGAAGACATTTTTGCGTCACGCAACTGTTCCTCAAGGGCATCGACCCTCTTAAATAAATCGGGCAGTCGCTGCTGGAGCACGGCGATCCGGCGCTCGAGCAAGTAGGGAATGGCCGGCGTGCCGTTGATAAAACTTCCGGCGGCGATATTTGACGTGATGCCAGCCTGGCCGCCGGCCTTGGTACCCTTGCCGATCGTGAGGTGACCAGCCACGCCCGCCTGGCCACCGAGGACGACATAATCATCGAGCGTCGTGCTGCCGGAGATGCCCACCTGCGAGCAGATCAAACAATGGCGGCCGATGCCGACGTTGTGGCCGACCTGAACCAAGTTGTCGATTTTCGTGCCTTCGCCAACGGTGGTGCGGCTGAAACGCGCGCGATCGAGCGTCGCGTTGGCGCCGATTTCAACGTCATCGCCGAGGACGACCGTACCGACTTGCGGTATTTTTTCATGCCGACCGTGGGCAAATTCATAGCCGAACCCGTCCGCACCCACGATCACGCCCGGGTGCAGCCGCACGCGACGGCCGGCCGAACACTCCGTGGCGAATACGACTCCTGGCATCAGCCAGCAATCCTCACCGAGGATCGCTTTCCGGCCGACAAAAACCTGCGCATGCAAATGCACGCGCTCACCGATGATCGCACCCGACTCGACCACGCACAATGGACCGATCGTGGCTGAACGGGCAACTTGAGCACCCGGATCAACGACGGCGCTCGGATGGATGCCGGGTTCAGGCTTCGGCCACAGGGCCTGCTCAATCCGCGCGCACACGCGCGCAACCGCGGCTGATGGGTTCTCTGTCAGTAGAAACAGTTGGTTCGGCTTCGGCTCGCCCAGGTAGTCAGTCGGCAGCAGCACAATCGAAGCACGCGTGTCCGCGACTTCGCCTTTGTACTTCGCGTTGCCGAGAAATGCGAGTTCGCCTGGCGCAGCGCTGGCCAATGCCGCGAGGCCATGAATGGTCTCGGTCGTGAAACCCCGTGCTACTTTTGGATGAATGATGGCCGCCAGTTCGGCCGCCGTAAACGAAACCTGCATACCAAGAGCGTGGAGTTTTCGCGGGGCGGCGCAATGCAGCAAAGCGAAACACAACGGGAAGTGTCAGCAGCGGTCGCGCACCCGCGGCCATTTGCAGTCGAAGGCACGCCTGGCATTTTCTCGTGCCTCCGAGATCGCCACACGGCTCACGCGAAGCGGCGAAGATGACGAGGAGGGGAGGGCTGGATATTGGTTATTGGTTATTCCTGACCAAACCGCCGGTGGGTGCCACCATTGCAATGATGGGCACGGGGAGCGCGGGCCCTCATGTATTTGAAATTCACCCATCCTCGTGGCTCCGAACGCCAGCGCGTGGAGAGGCGTCCACTCGCTAGTGCTCGCGGCCACGGGCGGGCGTGGCCAATAAAAAAACCCCGCTCAGCGAAGCGGGGTTTCGAAGATCAAAAATATCCAGCTGGTTATTTCTTGGTGCCGAGTCCGGGGACACTGACGGCGGGCGCCGATTTGGTGGCGGCGCCGGGAGCCGCGGCGGGGGTTGTTGCGGCGGCCGGAGCGGTCGGCGCGCCCGGCGGACGGTCCTTGTTAATCTCCTTCATCACGTCCTCAGTAATTTCATACGCGGGATCGGCGTAGACGATATTCGAGATGCCGATGAGCGATGGGCCGGCCTTGTCGACGAGGAGAGTGGCTCCGCGGCGCTTCGCGACGTCCGTCGCGATTTTGCTGATCTCCTCCAGCATCAAACTGCGGAAGGTCTGCAAGCGCTGCTGAAGTGAGTTGCGCGTGTTCTGGATGAACGTCTGAACTTCGCGTTGCTTCGTCTGGATCGACTCGAGCTTTCTCTGCGCTTCGTTCTGGGCCTTCGATTTCGCTTCGGCGGTAAGGGCTGGGTTGTTCGACTGTTCGTTGAGGCTCTTGTACTCCTCCACCAGCACGTTCCCCTCCTTGTTCATCTTGTCGACCTCTTCCTGGGCCTTTTGGTCGTCGCTCTGAATTTTCGCGTTCTGTTCGACGGTCTTGTAATGGCTGTCGTAGATCTTCGCCATGTCGACGACGAGGATCTTGATCGCAGGCTGCGCCTGCGCGGCCAGGGACGCGGCGCCAAATGCCGCGATCGCGACAAGCGTTTGCATTGATTTCTTCATGGGTTCGTTTGGGAGAATGAAAGGAAGAACGGAGCAGAATCAGAACCGGGTGCCAAAGGAAAAATTAAACTGGTTCCCTTTCTTATTCAGCTTCGTGCCAGTAATGGGGATGCCAAAATCCAGGCTCAGCGGCGCCCCCGCCACAAAAAGCCGCAAACCGAAGCCGAAATTGTCGTTATACTCCGCCGCGTTGAAATCATAAGCGCGCCGGTTCACGAAGCCGGCATCGTAAAATATGGCAAAACGGATGGGGCTGACGATATCGAGCGAATATTCGGCACTGAAGAAACCGTAGCTTTTCCCGCCAATCGGCTCATCAAACTGGTCCCGTGGGCTGACATCCCGAAATTCGAATCCGCGGAGGTCGTTCGGACCGCCCAGGTAGAATTTTCGATAATACGGCACATCCGTGGTTTCCCCGAAATTCTGAATCACACCACCACGGGCGATCAAGCTGAGCACCTGCTCCTGGGCCTCGAAAACGGGAAAGAACTGGGACCCACGGAACTCAAGCCGGTAGAAATTGTTGATTTTGCTGCCACCCAGCGGACCACCGGCGAACATCAAGTTGGCCTCCACTCGGTTTCCCGCGGTCGTGTTGATGATCTTGTTGCGGGTGTCCCGCTCGAGTTGCAATGCAATGCTCGACGACGCATTGCTGCCCGCCAGTGCCTGAATGATGGGCGAAGCACTCGGCGAGACATCCTGGATGTCGAATATCTCGTACGTGTAGCCCAGCCGGCCGTTCCAAAGTTCGAAGAGGTGCTTGCGCAGGTAGACCTCGAAGCCGGTTTCCACCTGGCTGTAGAACGTACTGTTGTACTCCGAGCTCGTCCGGAAAACGCTGAACCCGAGCGCCAGCTGGCGTTCGAACAACCAGGGTTCTTCAAACGACAGCACAACTTCGCTCGACAGCGAACCGAGCTGAAGCCGGAGCCGGAACTTCTGGCCGTCGCCCTGGAAGAACGAGCGGCGGTTGAAGAGATCGAAATTGGACTGGGAGACTTCGGCAAACAGCGTCGCGCGTTCGAGCGAGCTGAAACCGGCGCCAAACGTCAGATTTCCCGTGCGGCCCTCGCGAACCGCGATTCGCATGTTTCGGCGGCCCGGAATATTGGTCTCCTGCGGGGTTACGTTGACGTCCTCGAAGAACCGCGTGTTTTCAAGCCTCAGCTTGCTGATTTTCATCAACACGGTGCTGAACACATCGCCCGGACCAAGCACCAGTTCGCGTAGGATCACGATGCTCTTGGTCTTGTTGTTGCCCTCGATCACGATCGACTCGACGTTGTACTTCTCGCTCTCGTTGATCTGGTATTCGACGTCGATGTTGCCCGTGCCGACGTTCGGTTTGCGCAGCAGTCGGACTTGCGTGTCGAGATAGCCGTCCTTGCCGTAGAAATCTTCCAGCCGCTCGCGGTCGCTATCCAACTTGGACGGCGTGAATACCGCCCCCTTGCGCTGCCGGACCACCCGGCCAAGCAGCCGTGACTCGAAGAGTTTGTTGCCGATAAAGGACACCTCGCCGATGCGATATTGCCGACCTTCGTTGACGGTCACGACAAGCACCAGCCGGTCAGGCTTCGGATAGGTGAACATCACCTTGTCCTGCGGGATTTCGACGTCCAGGAAGCCCTGCTCGCGGTAGTAATCACGCAGCTTGTCGAGATCATCTTCGAATTGATCGTCCTTGAAACGGCCTGAGCCGGTCAGCCAGGAAAACATCCACCATTTCTTGGTCTCCATCTGGCTGCGCAATTTGCGCGGAGCGATGTGCTTGTTGCCGGCAAACTTGATGTCGCCGATCTTGACCTTGGCTCCCTCACGAATCTTGAAAATCACCGTGCCGAATCCGCCCACGCGATCGCGATCGATCGTGTAGGTGATATTGATCTGGTTGTAACCGGCCTTCTGGTAGTACTCGCGCAGTTTCTCCGCATCCTCTTTCACCTGGCGTTCGTCGAGGGCGAGATTTGGCCGGATCTTCACTTCTTTCTCCAGCCGGCTGGACTTCACCCGCTGGTTGCCCTCGAACTTTACGGCGAAGACGCGGAACTTTGGCGTGACCTCGACGACGAGATTGAACGTGTTGCCGTCAACGGGTTCGTGTTTGACCTCGATAAATTCGAAGAGGCCGGTGCGGTAGAGGGAGCGGATGTCCCGATCCAGCATGAGCTCGTCAAACTCGCCGCCTTCGCGAATTTGCATATTCGCGCGAACCACCTGTTCGTTGACGTTGGCGGTGCCGACAAACTTGATGGCGATCGTCCCGACTTTGTAAGTCGATTGCGGGGCTCCGGCTTGCGGGGCAGCTGGTTGCTGTGCCCATACCGGGTTTCCTCCTCCTGCCACCGCCCAGCTGAGCGCAAAAATGAGAAAGGCGACCCTGCGCACAGGGTTACTGGTGAAAGTTTTCAAAGCGGGTGATATCTCGGAGGAAAGTGAGTCGCAGTTCTCCTACCGGGCCGTTTCGTTGCTTGGCAACGATTAAGTCCGCCGAGTCCGCGGCAACCTGGAACTTTTCGTCTGCATCTTTGGGCCGGGCCAGCATGAGAACTACGTCAGCATCTTGCTCGATGGATCCGGACTCGCGCAGGTCCGATAGCTTCGGTGCGCGGTTATCCTTTTCGGACGAGCGATTCAGCTGGGATAATACAAGCACCGGGACGTCGAGTTCCTTCGCAAGTGCCTTCAATCCGCGAGATGCCTCCGCAACCTGCTGTTCGCGGGGTGCGCGGGGGTCCGTGGGGCTCATCAATTGCAAGTAATCAACCATTATGAACCCGAGGGGCGTCCGGGAATGGATGCGGCGCGCCTTCGCCCGCAGCTGCATGATGGAAATGGCACTGGAGTCGTCGATGAAGATCGGAGACTTGGAAAACTCGTCGGCCGCCTCGAGCAAACGGTTCTGCTCCTCGCCGTTCTTGGAAAGCAACCCATCGCGCAGGAGCTTCATGTTCACCCGCGCGCGGGAGCACAGCATGCGCAACGCAAGCTGGGAGGCGCCCATTTCGAGCGAGAAAATCAACACGGCCGCCGGCGCGCCCCTTTTCGGCAGGGCGGCCGCCTCGGCAAAGTTCAACGCCAGCGAGGTTTTTCCCATCGAGGGCCGCGCTGCGAGGATGATCATCTCCTGTCGCTGGAAGCCCCACATGTAATTGTCGAGATCCTTGAACCCGGACGAAATTCCCGTGAGTTCGCCCTTCTTCATCATCATTTTCGTGATGACGTTCATCGCCTCGCGCGTGGGCTCGCGCATCTGTTTGGCGGACTCGCTGACGCGATTCTGGGTGACCGAAAATATTTTTGTTTCCACCTGATCGACGAACTCGTCGATGCCGCCGGAAAAGTTGTAACAGTCCTCCACCGCGCCCGTGGCGGAGCGGATGATTTCGCGCAGCAACGCGTGCTCGCGCACTTTCTCGATGAAGTAACCCGCCTGAGCGGTCGTCGGAATCCGGCTGCTGACCTGCGTCAGGAAAGCGTATCCACCAATCGCATCGAGCTGGCGCGAAGTCTTCAGCTCCTCGGCGACAACCGATACGTCGATCGGCGCCTGGCGGTTGTACAGTTCCAGCAGACACTCGTAAATGATGCCGTGCTTGGAATCGTAGAACGACTCCGGCCGTATCCGCGCTTCCAGACAGCGCGACACGACATCCGCGCCGTCGAGCAGGCAGCAGGAAAGCAGGTACTCCTCCGCTTCAATGCTGTGCGGCAGAGAACGCCCGACACTCGGAGCCGCGGGGCTCATAATCGGACGGGCGGGGGAACTGGAGCTATCTTTTACCATCGGCGCGAACGCAGGAAAATCGGGGGCGCCATCCCTGATGGCGAGCGGAATGCGTTCACAGCTTCCAAACAGGTTATTCAGATGGAGGTGGCGTGAACTCCGGCGAGCGGACGGATCAGTCGCGCTGGCGTTCGCCGCCTCCGGACACCAAAAAGGCGGTCGTTCATCGACCGCCGGGCAGGGAAAAATCTGGCGGCGCCAGCTCAGGCCGGCTGGTTGTCTGCGTACCGCTTGATGCCGACGATGGTGTAGTCTTCCTCGCCGCCCACGGACTTCACCTTTACGGAGTCGCCGCGCTTCTTGCCGAGTAGCGCCGCGCCAAACGCCGTCTTGTAGGAAATGATGTGGTTTTCGGGATCGCCATCCCAACCGCCGAGAATGGTGTACGTGGTCGTCCCGCCCGTCGTGTTGTTCTTGACCTCGACGATCGTGCCGGCGCCCACCTGGTCGATGTTGGCTTCCTTGAAGTCCGTCACGCGGGCCCGCGCCAGGTCGCGCTCCAGCTGGCCCTTCTGCGCCATGAGCACCGTTTGATCCTGCTTCGCCATCTTGAACTCGGAATTCTCCCGCAGATCACCGTGCTCACGCGCCGCCGCAATCGCCTTGGAGTTTTCCGGAATCTTCTTCGACACGATCGACTCGTATTCTTCGCGCTTGCGATCGTAGCTCGAGCGGGAAACGAGCAATTGCTCCTCCTTACCCTCGGCGTCGGCCGCCACGAGCGACTGGATTTTCGGGAAAATCTTGATGAACCGGGCGAGCAGTGACTTTTTCGTCAGCTCCTCGAAACCCTGATTCAGCATCAGGGTGTTCGCCAGATCGCGCGCCGTTTCCGGATCCGCCGTGGAGAGCAGATCGGAAATCAAATCCGGATCCTCGCTGAGGATATCCGCCAGGGGAATCCGGCGGGCGCTGGACGCCTGCAGCGCCTCGTAATCGATGGCGAAGAAGATCGCGCTGAGCAGTCGCGGTGTGATGAGGTCGTTGAGCAGCTTCGCGAATTTCTTCGAGTGCCGGTTCTTGACGATCCAGAGGAGTACGGGTGCGCGGAGATTCTGCTCGGTCTGCCAGCGCTTGAGCGTGGCGGCCAGTTCATCGGAATGGCCGTGTTCGACGAGGAAGTTGATCACTTCGGTCGTGAACTTACCCTGCGATGTCTTCAGCAGATTAAACAGAATGTCGCGTGACTCGATCGGATGGGTCTCGTGGACCAGCTCGAGAAAGCGCGACTGAAACTGCACCGGAATTTTTTCCGCAATGCCGGGCAGATCGCGCACATTGGCAATTATCTGCGTCTGAGCCGGCTCAAACGACGAATCCACATTCAGCGCCTTCGCGAGATCATCGCGGACCACCGCACCGTAAAGCCGCTCCGCAGAGTTGATCTGATTGGAGTCCTTCACCGCGTCCGCCACGCCCTTCAGCACCGACGTGAGGTCGCCCTTCACCTCTTTCTTGCCAATGGCGCCCAGCAACTCCTCGACGAGCAGAATGCGGCGGCGGGCCGAGCGCGTGCCATTGAACTGCTCCAAAATTTCGTCCTCGGCGGACACCGGTGTCTCGCGCACGAGGTAACATTCGGTCTTCTTTTCCGGAACCGCCACGCGCGGATCCTTGGCGACCAACTTCTTCGCGGCCGACCACCACTTCTTGAATTTGTCCTCACCGATCACCTGGGCCATCGTGATCTCCAGCTCGATCGCGGTCGCCGCATTATTTGGATACGCTTGGAGCGCCTCCACGACCAACTGCGCGGGATCCTCCGCCGCCAGTTCAGCAATCCGCTTGGGTTCGGTTTCCTTCCGCACGAGCAAATGTCTGGCCGGCAGCACATCCATCGTGTTGATGCAGAACGCCGGATCCATCGGGTGCGATTTCTTGCCCTTGAAGTCGATGATCAGCTTCTGCGACGCGTCGTCATAACTCTTGATCCGGCCAAATCCCCAGCTGCGGTGGACCACGTACGCGCCGGGTTCCATCGACTCGAGTTTGGCTTTGGCCGCCTTCAAGGTCGGTGATTTGGCGATGAGCGCGGAAACAGCTTCAGAATTCATGATTGCGTGAGTGGTGGCCTGAACAGGAGAGTTGAGCGGACAATGTCTAGCCTTGTCAAATCACGTGTCAAAACCCCGACGACCAAACAGCTTGGCGGCGGCCCGATCGCCCGATGAGCACCTCCATCGAACCGATCACCTCACCGGCATGGCCCGCCGCCGCCCGCCTCATCGCCCGTTGGCTGGACCAGCATGAGCGCGTCGACACCCTGCTTGACCTGCTGCCCAAGACCCTGAGCAGCGCCGACCGCGCCCGCGCCCAGCACCTGATGCTCGGCGTTATCCGTCACTTTGGACGACTCGACGCGGCGCTCAGCCGGTTGGTATCGCACGCCCCGCGCTTTTCAACCCGCGCCGTGCTGTTTGTTTCGGGCTTTGAACTGCTCGATGCGGTCAACTCACCCGACTCCGGTGGCGAAGGCCGGGTGGCCAGGATTGTCCACCATGCCGTCGAACAGACCAAAGCGCTGGCCAGTCCCGCCGAGGCGCGGCTCGTCAACGCGGTCGCACGCAAACTGGCCGCCGCCCTCGTGCGGTCCGCTCCGGCCGCTAACGCCAGCGTCGACGAACTCGCGGAATTCTTCTCGCATCCCGACTGGCTGATCCGGAGCTGGCTGGCGCAGTTCGGCCCCGAGTCGACGCGCGCGCTGCTCGAATGGAATCAAAAGCCTGCGCCGGTGTATGCGCGCTGGCGCGGACCGGCGGAGGCGCGACCCGCTTTTCTGAAGCCGACGGTCTGGCCCAACTTTTTCGAGGTGGGCACCGGCCGCTGGTCAGAGGTCGAACCACTCCTCAAAGCCGGCCAGCTTTACCTCCAGGATCCCTCCACGCGTTTGCCCGTGGAAGCGATGGCGCCTCAGCCGAACGAGACGGTGATCGATCTTTGCGCCGCGCCCGGTGGCAAGAGTCTCTTGATTGCGGACACGATGAAAACCGGGCGGCTCGTTGCCGTGGATCTGCCGGGCGCACGCATCGACCGCTTGAAGGAAAACCTCGCGCGTGCGGGCGCCATGGACGTGGCCTTGGTCCAAGGTGACGTGTTACAGGGGCTCGCCGTGGTTCTACGCGAACACCGGCTGCCGGAAAAATACGACGCCGTGCTGCTCGATGTGCCGTGCTCGAACACGGGGGTCATGCGCCATCGCGTCGACGTGAAGTGGCGGCTGCAACCCGGCGATTTCAAAAAACACCCGCAGCAACAGCTCTCGATGCTGCACGCGGCGGCGCGGCTCACGGCGTCAAAGGGCCGGCTCATCTATTCCAGCTGCAGTATCGACCAGGAAGAAAACGAGCACGTGGTGGGGCAGTTTCTCGCCGGCAAGGCGGGAGAGGCATTCGTCCTTGACGGTTCGGTGCTGAGTTATCCCTGGATCGATGGCCACGACGGGGGCGCTACGTTTCGGCTGCGCCGACGGGAATAAACCGGCTACGGCACCAGCTCGAACACACCCACGATCTTCTCGGTCTCGTTGTTGCCGAGAAGAAACGTGAAAGTGATCTCCCCGCCCGCCGCGACCAACTGCTCGTAACGCGGCAAGTTCCACCGGGCGACCAGCTCCCCGTTGATCCGGATCACCAGGTCGCCGATCTGCATGCCCGCATTTTCAGCCGGTGAGCCTGGCACGATCCCAACGACCCGCCAGTACGCGGGCGTCTTGTTGAAGCTCGCTCCGGCGCTGCGGCGCGAGGCTGATACAATCGGCTCGTGCGACGACCGGTAAAACGTGACGTGATTCCGCTCCTGATCGAACGTCACCACGAAATATTTCAGCACCGCCCCGCCGATCGATGACAGCTCATCCGTCAAGTCGACCACCGGCCGATCGAAAAGCTGACCACCGACCGTGATCGCTTCAGCCAGCCGGCCGATCTGTTGCGTCCGATCGCCCGCCAGGGTCCCGATGGTTGCACCCAGGCGCGGGCCCCAGATGAATTTTGGCTCCAGTCCCACGGGATTCAGACTGAACGCGGCGTCGCTGCCCGAATCGATCAGCGCAATCACAGACCGGTCGCCGAGATGAATGGGCACGAGCGGAGTTTTCCGCGTGTCGTCAAAACCCACCCTTGCACCCGGAACCAGGGTGGTCGTCTTCACCGGCTGAAGCAGTAACCGGCTACCCGGATAATCGAGCGTCAGGAGGACCTCGCGGAACAAGGGAAACCCGAGCACACCGTCGACTTTCACGCCGAGGTGCGCGGAGAGCGGCGCCGGATCGTAGACCAGCACCGGCACGTCGTCGAAACGCGCGTCTCCGAGTTCGAGCCGGCGCAGCGAGGCGGCGGGGAGTTCCGTCGCCATCCCATCCGCGCCGGCCACGCGGACACGTTTTCCCGGGACCACGGGTTGCCGGCCGGGATAGCGGCGCACCAGCGAGGGCGACATCAGTGTCACGGACGACCCTGTGTCCACAATAAATCGATACGGTCCGTAGCGATCCCAGCGCGCTTCAACCAACAGATAATGGCCAATGTTCTGCGCCGGCAGAATGACAAGCGGTGACTCGAGCGTGGTGCGACCGGGCCGGGGCGGCTCGCGCCGAATGGAAGCACAGCCACCGGCCAGCAGCAGGCAGAGCGCCAGTGAGAGCAATCCCGGCCACGCCCAGCAACGTTGTATGGCGGGCTCTGCGCTCGGTTCGCGCACGGAGGTCATTTCATCGGCTTCGGCAGCGTGGTGCTCAGAGCAAGGGCCATGAGCGACAGGACGGCGCCGGCCACAAAGACACTCTCCGACCCGTAGCGCCAGAAAACGATTCCGGCCAGCACCGGCGTGAACGCCCGCGCCAGCGCACTCAGCGAGCGGAAAATCCCGATCACCCGCCCCTGCTCTTCCGCACTCGCGTAAAGCGAGATCAAGCCGGTGCTGGATGGGTTCACCAGCCCCGAGCCGAGGGCCAGCAACGCGACTCCCGCGTAAAGCGTCCACGGTTGCGGCGCGTATCCGACGACGAGCAACCCGACCGTGGAAAACGCGAGTCCCGAAGTGAGCACGGGAATCTCATTCGCCACCCTGAGCAGCCGGCGCACAATGTAGCCCTGCGTCACGATCGCGCACAGCCCAAGGAAACCGAGCAGGATCCCGTTCTCCTTGGCCGTGTAGTCGAAACGCTTCGTGGCCAGGAACGTCAGGGCGGATTCCATCGCGACAAAGGCGATGGAGAAAACGAAGGCCACCAGGTTGGTTCGTCGCAGGGCTGGGTTGTGCAGCCCAAGAATCGCGGTGATCGGGTTGCGCAGCCTCGGCTCGCGCGACACGGCCTTTGCCTCCGGCGAAAGCGTCTCTTTGAAACGCGCCGAAATCCAGAGCAGGTTGACCAGGCAGAGGACAAGCGCCACCAGCGCGGGCACCGAAAACGGATTGATGCCCACCTTCGCGAGCGACGGAAAAGCATCCAGGAGATTAAACCGGATGGTGATGGCACCGAGTGTGGGGCCGGTTACGAGCCCGAGGCCAAATGCCGCTCCGACCAGGCCCATCGATTTTGACCGTTCCTCCCGGGAGGTGACATCCGCCACCGCTGCCGTCGCGACCGAAAGGTTTCCGCTGAAGGCGCCGCTCACCACGCGAGACAGCAGGAACATCCAGAACGAGCCGCTCAGCATCCAGAGCAGATAACCCGCCCCCGTGCCGGCGACCGTGAGCAGCAGCACCCCGCGGCGCCCGCGGCGATCACTGACGGCTCCCCAGAACGGGGCGAAGATGAACTGCAGGATGGAAAAAAAGGAGCTGATGATTCCGCCAAAAAGAACCGGGGCGTAGTTCTCGATGCCAAACGTCTGCGCGAGGGCATCGGTTCCGCTCAGCAACGAGCCCAGGATTCCGGTGCGTCCTTCCGCACCAAGGTAGTATTCCAGCAAGTCCGGCCCCAGCGGGAAAATGATCGAGAAGCCGATCAGATCGATATACAGGGTGAGAAAAATGACGCCGAGCGACAGCGTTCTGGGCGGGCGCACGGTGGGAGTGGGAACGTCGGTCGACACGGGATGGCAGACCCATAAGAGTTCCCATGCCGACGCCAAGGCGCAAACGGAAGTGGCGCTTCTGCACCGCGGGGTCTCAGGAAAGCAATTCGCGGAGTTTTCGCTCCAGCGCACTGCGCGTGAAGGGCTTCGCCAGAAACGACATCCGCTGGCCAGTGCCCATCCGACGGAGAATGTCCCCCTCACTGTAGCCACTCATCAGGAGCACCGGCACATCGGGTCGCACGGCCCGCAGCCGTTCCAGCGTCTGTTCGCCATTCAACCCCGGCATGAGGATGTCGAGCATGACGAGGTCGAACGAATCCGCCTTTTCCTGAAAAATTTTCACGGCGGTGAGTCCGTCGGAGGCGCCGTGCGGCGTCAGGCCGAAGGTCCGGAGCGTATCCATGACCATGCGGCACACCATCTCTTCATCGTCGACGACGAGCACCGAACCGACTTTTCTCCATGGTTCATTGCCTTGGATTGGCGCCGGAGCGCTGGGTGCCGCGGCGGCGACAGCGGGGAGCAACAACCGAAAGGTGGAGCCGCGTCCGGGACTGCTTTCGACCCGCATCGCGCCCTTGTGGCCGCGCACGATGCCGAGCACGGCGGCCAGCCCGAGCCCACGGCCCGCAAATTTGGTGGTGAAAAATGGATCGAATATGTTGGCCATCACCTCCGGGACCATGCCGCAACCGGTATCGCGCACGTCGAGAAAAACATACTCGCCGCCGGGCAGCGTCGCCCCGCCCACGCAGCCGGCCAGCATCGACTGATCGGCGTGCACGGTTCCGGTCGTGAGGATGATTTCGCCACCGCCATAGCCAATGGCATCCGCGGCATTGAGCACCAGGCTCATGACAATCTGCCTCAGCTGAAACGGATCGACCAGCACGGCGGAGAGGTTTCGCTGGAGGTTCACCGTGAGCGTCGCCTGCCGGGCGACGGAATTCTCGAGTAACGGCTGCAACTCCTCCATGAGTTTCGTGAGATCGGTCGGCACGATGACAAACTCGAGCTTGCCGGCATACGCGAGCATCTGCCGGCAAAGCTCCGCTGCCCGCAGGGACGCCGTTTCAATCGCGCCCAGTTGCGCTTCCACCGGCGGGGAGTCCGCCAGCGACATACGCGCGAGCGCGGCATTGCCAATAATCGTGCTGAGCAGATTGTTGAAGTCGTGGGCAATCCCGCCCGCCAGCAGCCCGAGACTTTCGAGTTTCTGCCCCTCGATCAGCTTGCGCTCCAGCGCCAGCCGCGCCGCCTCCGCGTTCTTCTGCACCGTGATATCGATCGCGAGCCCTTCGAAAACATCCAGCCGGCCATCGACTCGGTAAACGCCCCGTCCCCGCGAAAGCACCCACTTCTCCCCTCCCGAACGGTGTCGTATCCGGTATTCAACTTCGACCGCGGCATGCTCCTGCAACGCCCGGAGCGTGGCCTCCCGCACCCGCGGGAGATCGTCGGGATGCACACAATCGCGGAAGTGCACCGTGCCATTCATGAAATCGGCCGCCGGCCAGCCGGTGAGCTCGCGCGCCCCTTCGCTGACGAACAGCACGCTCAATCGCTCGTCATAACGGCTGCGAAATGCCATGCCCGGCAACGCCTCGAGCAAACTGGAAAATTGCCGTCGGCTCTCCGCCAGCTCCGTCGTCCGTTGATCCACCTCCCGGCGGATGGTCTGGGTGCGCCGACCAATGATGTACACGAGCCCGGCCATGAGGCCCGACAGCAACAGCAGACCGATGCCGCGCAGCAACGGTGACCAGGTGTACTGGCTCTCGATCCATCCCGCGCGCGGCCGGTAACGCACCCGCCAGTCGCGGCCCCCAAACGGGAGCGGATGCTCCTGGTTCGGACCGCGGACAAAGTCCGCCTCCGTCGCGATCGGCCCGCCCGGTGCCGCCGGCCGGTAATGCAACACCCGCCGGGCGGGATCGGTTTCGGAACCGTCGATGAAAAGCAAATCGAGAATGGTATCGGTTGGCCCGCGAGAGACCACCTCGAGCATTCCCGGCAGACGGAACACGCATTGCAGGAACCCGGCGAAAACCTCCGCCGCCTGCGCTTCATCCGGTGACAGTCGCCGGTACACCGGCCAGATCATCACCAGACCACGCTCGCCCGGTGCGCCCTGCACCAGCGACACCTGGGCCGTGACCAGCATTGCCCGCGTGGCGCGCGCCCGCTCGAGAAACGCGGCCGTCGGCCCCGTGCGCAGGTCAAAGCCAAGCGCACGTTCGTTGCCCTTCAAAGGCTCGATGTAGGTAATCGGGTAATACGTCGGCCGATCCGACGCCCGCCGCGCCTCGCCGTTGCCGGCGTATTCGATTATGCCGGGCCTCCCCGGAAACGAACGCTCGATCGTCGCTTCAAAGGCGGCGCGATTCTCCTGCGCGACGACCGGCACCCACTGGAACGTCTGCGCGCCGCCCAACCGTTCTCCCACGCGGCTCGCTGCCCGGCCGAACTCCGCCCGCGTGGCGTTCGTGTCGAGCGCGAACAGGGTGGACAATCCAAACAGCGAGTCCTGGTATCGGCCCAGCACCTCGCGCGCGAACGCGTGCCGCACCGCGGTCCGCCGCGCAAATTCCGCCTCCGCGCGCTGACGTTCCCCCGCGCGGCCCGTCTGAAAGGAGATCACGCTGCCGGTCAGACCCAGCAGCACCACGCCGGCGAGAACCCCCCGATGGGAAAAAAGTCCGGACGAGCTCAGAGCAGCGACCATAGAAATCGATGTGCAGCGGACGATGGATGCATCGACCGGCTCAGCAACGTATAACCGGGCCACGGCCTCCAACTTGTTGTGGCAGCACGGGCCAATAGCACGTTTACTTATAGGGCAGCGGATATCTCGCGGTCAGCGCACCCACGCGCTTCGTGACTCCCGCGATCGCCGCTTCTTCACCGGGCGTGCCAATCGCCGCCAGGACCGTGTCGATGCACGCAGCGATTTCGTCCATGTCGGCCTCCATGAATCCGCGCGTTGTCACCGCTGGCGTTCCCAACCGGATTCCCGAAGCCTGAAACGGACTGCGCGTCTCGAACGGCACCGTGTTCTTGTTGCAGGTGATGTGGGCGCGATCGAGCGTCTCCTGCGCCTTCTTCGCCGTCAGTTCCGGGAACTTGGGCCGCAGGTCGACGAGCATCAGGTGATTGTCCGTGCCGCCGGAAACGATCGTGTAACCGTGCCGGGTCATGGCCGCCGCGAGCGCGCGGGCATTCTTCACGATCTGTTCGGAGTACGCCTTGAATTCGGGTTTCAGGCATTCGCCGAAGCAAACCGCTTTCGCGGCGATCACGTGCATCAGCGGCCCACCCTGCCCGCCCGGGAACACGGCCGAGTCGATCGCTTTGGCCTGAGCCGCCCGGCAGAGAATCAACCCGCCGCGGGGGCCGCGCAGCGTCTTGTGCGTCGTCGTCGTGACGAAATCCGCGTGCCCCACCGGCGAGGGATGGATGCCCGCCGCGACCAGCCCCGCGATATGCGCGATGTCGGCGAACAGCAGCGCCCCGCATTGGCGCGCGATCTCGCCCATCCGCGCAAAGTCGATCACGCGCGAATACGCGCTGGCGCCCACCGTGATCATCCGCGGCTTTTCCCGCCCGGCCACGCGCGCCAGCTCGTCGTAGTCGAGCAGCCCGTTGTCCTCGCGGACGCCGTATTGGCAAAAATTATACAGCTTGCCCGAAAAATTCGCCGGGTTGCCGTGGGTCAGGTGACCGCCATGACTGAGGTTCATCCCGAGCACCTTGTCGCCGGGCTGGAGCACGGAGGTGTACACCGCGAAGTTCGCCTGCGACCCGGAGTGCGGCTGAACGTTGGCATGTTCCGCGCCGAACAGCTTCCGGGCGCGCTCGATGGCGAGCGTCTCCACGCGGTCCACGAATTCGCAACCGCCGTACCAGCGCTTCCCCGGGTAACCCTCCGCGTACTTGTTGGTGAGCACGCTGCCCTGGGCCTCCATCACCGCCGGATAGGTGAAGTTTTCCGAGGCGATGAGCTCGATGTGGCTTTGCTGGCGCCCGAGTTCCGCCGTGATGGCGGCGTGAATTTCAGGGTCCAGGGTGCGAAGTGGCGCGGACGTTAGCATTGCGAAGGTCGGATTTCAGATTGCGGATGGACGGAAAAAGACAGGGTGCAGCCGATGTTCTTAATCGGCGCTCCGCAATCCGAAATCGGTCAAACGCGCGTCGTCTCGCCGCCCACCAGTGTCTTAAGGTGCTCCAGCAGCGCCGGAATCGATTCCACCATCTCATCGCGGGCCGCTTCGTAGACCTTCAGCGGACCACCATAGGGATCGCCAATCTCCTTCTCCTCATCGCCGGGGAGGAACTGGCGGAAAAGAAACAGGTTTTTCGGAATCGGATCGGCCTGCACTTCGATCATCGCGCGATGCGACTCGGTCATGCACAAAACGGCGAGCGACTCGTCCAGCAGCTTCTGGGTGAGGGGCTGGGCCCGGTGTTGGGAAAGATCGATGCCGACCTTCCGGAGCGCGATGACGGAGTTCTCCGACACCGATTCGCCGGGTCGCGCCGCGACCCCCGCCGAGATCACCTTCAGTGATTTGAGCGGCTCGGGTTGCGCGCCGAGCGCATGCTGCAACAGCGCCGCACCCATGGGACTGCGGCAAATGTTAGCGGTGCAAACAACTACAATGGGTCCAAATTCGGACATCGACGCGTGGGAAAGGACATGGATTTACGGGAAAGGCAAAACCGGATTCGGTCCGCCTTCCCCCCAACCTAGGCTAGCCCTGCGCTTGCCCCACAAATACAGCCAAGCACGGCGGCATTTGCCGGAGCGGGGGGGTTGCAGCCCCCCCAGGACGGGCGGTCGGCCCGGCTAGGGGG
>JBBRCR010000003.1:0-62234 GCA_038204695.1 Opitutales bacterium
GATCCAAAGTCAGCTCCGAGCGCTGTAGATGCTCGGAGCTGACTTTGGATCCGGTGTTCATGACAATGCCGGGGATCGAAGGTGGGGCGCGGTCATTGCGGCCAAGACGAGCGTCAACTCGTGCTGCCATCGCGGCTCGTCGGCCACCGGCGGGAAGCAGCCAGATTGCTCCGGCTTCGGCGCCGGGCCGCCGACCTGGCTCCACCTTCGCATCCAGTCCGCCACGCCGTGTTTCACGACCAGGATCGCGCCCCAGCGGATCGGCGGAAAAATCTCGCTCGCTCGTCACGGCGTCGCATCGCAGCGCCTCGTATATCTGGGAAACGGGTCCTCGGGTTGCGTCCCGTATTTCAACGCTACCCCCGCGGTTTCTTTCCTGTCGTGAACCCCGCGTCGGATTGCGTTTCCCGGTCGTCTCGATTCCGTCGCACGCCATGACGAAAGTGGAGCGCGCTGCTTATATCGATCGCCGGCTCGCGGAGCTGTATCCGAATCCGGCGATTCCACTCGATCACAGGGACGCGTACACATTGCTGGTGGCGGTCCTGCTTTCGGCGCAGTGCACGGACAAGCGGGTGAACCTGACGACGCCGGCGCTTTTCGCCCTGGCGGATACGCCGGAAGCGATGGCCCGGCTGTCGGTGGATCAGATAAACACAATCGTGCGACCGTGCGGTCTGGCGCCGCGGAAGGCGCAGGCGATTCATGCGCTTTCCGCGGTGCTGGTGGCGAAGCATGGAGGCAAGGTGCCGCGGACGTTCGAGGAACTCGAAGAGCTGCCGGGGATCGGCCACAAGTCCGCGAGTGTGATCATGACTCAGGCGTTCGGCGTGCCCTCATTTCCGGTGGACACCCACATTCACCGTCTGGCGCAGCGCTGGAAGCTCACGAGCGGGAGAAGTGTCGAACAGACGGAAGCCGATTTGAAGAGACTCTTCCCGCGCGAGCACTGGAACCCGCTGCATCTGCGGATTATTTATTATGGCCGCGAACACTGCACGGCGTGGAGTTGCAATGGGGCGAAGTGCGAAATTTGCCGGGTTTTGTTTCCCGAGCGATCGCGGGCGGTGAGAACGAAAAAGGCTTGATCCGGGCGCCGTCGCTGCCCGCGCCAGCGCGTGGATGCTCCGCTGAATACGATGTCGAATGCCCACTCGCTGGTCTCGCCGCCACCACCCATTCAAGGTGCTGATTACGTTGTGGTGAAACCGGCGAGCCACGTATTGACGCGTTCCTCGAGGATCTCAAGCGGCAGCGGACCGTTGCCGAGCACCGCGTCGTGGAACACCGCATCGGTGAACTTCGCGCCGAGCGTTTCTTGCGCCCTTGCGCGCAACTCCTGAAATTTCTGCATGCCGATTTTGTAAGCGCAGGCCTGGCCGGGCATCACAATGTAGCGCTCCACCTCCGAAGTGACCGTCGCTTCGTCGCTGCCGGTCTTGCTGATCATGTAGGCAATCGCCTGGTCGCGCGTCCATCGCTTGTAGTGAATGCCCGTGTCCACCACCAGCCGGACAGCACGCAGCATCTCGGCCTGGAGTCGTCCGAGATCGCCGTAAGGATCGTCCTGATACAGCCCCATTTCCTTCGCCAGCCATTCGGTGTAGAGGGCCCAGCCTTCGGTATAGGCTGTGAACGGCAGAAGGCCGCGAAAGGTCGGCAGCCCCTTGATCTCGTGCGCAATCGTGATCTGAAAATGGTGCCCCGGCACGCCTTCATGATAGGCGAGCGTTTTCATCCCGAATTTGTCGACCTCGGCCATGTTGCGCAGGTTGGCGAAAAACACGCCGGGGCGTGTCCCATCGAGCGCGCCTCCCTGGTAATACGCGGCCGGCGATGTCGCCTCCTTGAATTCCGGAATCCGTCTCACCTCGAGCTTCGCCTTTGGCTGCAGCCCGAAATACCGGGGCGTAAGCGCGAGGCATTCGTCGATGATGCGCCGGTATTCGGCGAGTGCGGCGGCGCGGCCTTCGTCGTTATTGGAGTAATGAAAACGCGGCTCGGTCTTCAACGAAAGCAGCCACTCGGCTGGAGGGCCGCCTGAATGGCCTTGCGCCTCGAGGATCGCGCGCATCTCTGCCTCGATTCGTTCGACCTCACGCCGTCCCAAGTCGTGCACCTGAGCCGCCGTCATCTTTGTGGTGGTGAAGGTTTGCAGCCGGAAAGCGTAATAAGCTTCTCCCTGCGGCAGCTTCCACACGCCGTCATCAGTCGTGGTGTTTGGCAGGAGTGCGTCGAAGTACGCGATGAGCCGTCCGTAGGCCGGGTAAACCTCGGCATCGATCGCTCTTTCCACGCGCCCGGTGAATGACGATTTGTCCGCTGGTGAAAGAGCGGGAAGCGCGTCGAGTTTCTTCGCGAAGCTCGTGACGAGCAGGTTTTGCGCAGCAGGTTTGCCTGTGAACGCGCGCATTTCGCTCAATACGCGCTGGACGACGAAGCGCGGTGGAGTGATGCCGCGGGCTTCGCGATGCTTCAGGTCGGCGATTACTTGATCGAATTTCCGGCCCCACTCACCGAGCCGCAAAATATAGTGCTCCGCACCCTTGGCGTCGGGCACGCGGTGCATGTTTGCCATGAACTCCGGCAGGCTGCTTTGGATGCCGAACATCTGGTTCACGGGGTAGTCGTGGAACGCGAATGGTTCGCCCGCCACCGTGGAGTCGAGATACCAGGCGAGGACACGCGTTGACAGCTGCTGAGAGGGCGTCTGCTGCGCGAAATCGTAGGCGTGCAGATGGGCGAGGTCTTCTTTCGCCAGCCTGATATCGCGCAACGTCTTTTCAACGGAGACGTCCGCGAGGTGCGCGTTGTGCGCGCGGTAGCCAAACTGCTCGGCGATTCCGATGCTGGTGAGCAGTTCAGGGTTCTCGAGCGCGACTCGGATAAAAATCTTCTCGTAGAACAGATTCAGGCTCCACGGCCTGAACCAAATTAGATTGGTGAGAAACACCGCCGCGCCGAATACGACGACGCCGATGAGAGCCGCGAGGACTTTGACGATTCGCTTCCGCATGCGACGAGGAATGCAGAGTGAGAGGCGAGGGGCGATATGCAACCAACGGACGGGCTGACCGACAGCTCCAGCGCACGACTTCTGCGCCCCTCGCCCCAGCGCAGGCTGCTCCGAGATGGTGGACGCTCCGGGACTCGAACCCGGGACCCCTAGTGTGTGATACTAGTGCTCTAACCAACTGAGCTAAGCGTCCAAACTGGAGGCGGCAACGTGGAGCGCACCGTGCGACGAATCAACCCTCTTTTCTCACTTCCGTGTCGCGAGGGCGGGACGGCTTCATTTGCGCCGCGGCGTTCGGGTGGCGGCGCGTGTCCCTGGTTCGAAATGCACTCGGAATTCCCCGACAAGAGTGGCCCGGCTGACTCTGCCTGCGCGACAATGGACCACGCGTGCATTTCAGTTGCCGGCCGAAACGGGCACCAAGTGATGGCGGCGCTGTCGATCACGCCCGCTCAATCAATGAATTGGTCAACGGTTTCGCTCTCGCCGCGATCCGTCTGCGAATCCCGGGAAACCTCCGGGATCGTTGCCCGGCGTTCGCCGGACCACGAAGGCCATGCCGGGCCTGATTTTCGCGCTCGCTCGCAACGCGTAGGATCCGGTCTCACGTTGGTCCACTTCACTTTGAGCGATGAAATTACTTTTGGTTGGCGATGAACGAAGGAACCGCCGGCTGATGGCGTGGGGTTTGGGTGCCGATCCCTACCGGGTCAAAGCTGCCAGCACGCGAACGGAAGTCGGCGCATTGATCGAATCGGATTCCTTTCAAGCGGCCTGTATCGACTTGCAGATGCGTGAGGATGATGGGCCCACGATCGTTGATTATTTGCACGGCCGGCTGCCGCGACTGCCCATCATTGCGGTGATTGGGCCCGAGGAGGAAAGCGTGGCGGCCACGTTGCGCGATCGCGGGGTGTGCGCGCAGGTCATGAGACCGTTCCCCATTGACTCCCTGCATGCTGCCATGCGCACGCATGCACTGAGCACGCCGGTGGGAATGGAGCGTCGCCCGCGAGTCATTCCCGCGCCGGCTCCTGCCGCGCCCGCCATGATGGCAAAGGATGACATGGCTCGGCGGATGCTCGAGATCGGGTTGCGCGCGGCGAATTCGAACGCTGCGATCCTGATTTTGGGTGAAACCGGCACCGGCAAGACGCTGCTCGCCCAAACCATCCACGAGAACAGCCCGCTCCGCCACAAGCGGTTCGTCACAGTCAACTGTCCCTGCCTCAGTCACGAGCTGCTCGAGAGCGATCTCTTCGGTCACGTTCGGGGCGCATTCACGGGCGCGGTGCAGGACACGTGGGGCAAGGTGGCGACGGCCGAGGGCGGCACCCTGTTCCTCGACGAAATCGGTGACCTGCCGATGTCGGTGCAACCAAAACTGCTGCGACTACTCCAGGAGAAGCAATACGAGCGGGTGGGTGAGGCGAGTTCGCGCAGCGCGAACGTTCGAATCATCGCGGCGACGCATCGCGACTTGAAGCGCGAGGTGGCTGTGGGCCGTTTCCGCGAGGACCTCTTTTATCGACTGAACGTGATTGCGATCGATGTGCCGCCGCTGCGGAGCCGGCCTCATCAAATCATGGGTGCAGCCGAGGCGTTTCTCGAATCGGTGTGCCGGCAATTGACGAAGCCTTCCCCCGGATTCACGGCGGAGGCACGGCGGGTGCTTGCGAGTTACGCGTGGCCGGGAAATCTACGCGAGCTTCGCAACGTCGTTGAGCGCGCGGCCATTCTTTCACACGGCAAGGCGCTGACCGCCGAGGACTTTCCGGCGCTGTTGTTGCCGGTTGCGGCTACCCGTTTCCAGGTTGGCGGGCCGATTAGTCTGCGCGCGCTCGAGAATGCACACATCCAGTTGGTCGTGGCGAACAGCGGCTCGCTCGACGAGGCGGCGCGTATTCTGGAAATCGACAAGTCCACCCTTTACCGAAAACGGAAGCAAATGGACGAATGCGTGGCGGATTTCACTCCGTCGATCCTCCCCGCTTCCGCGACGGCGAGTTGAGGTGCGGCGCGCGGGCCGGCTCCCGGGAGTCGGCAGAATCGCGACTGAAAGCAACGATGCTTCGCCCGGATCTAATTCATTGACGGAGTTCAAATCGGTGCGGCTGGCTCATCGGGTACAGCGGGTAATTCCGAGAAACCCTCCCAGCCACGCCGTGTGGCAATCGGTGAGATCTCACCTGCCATAAGCAAGTCGCCTGTGCGCTCCGATCCCGACAAAGTCAGGATCTTCCGCATACACGATTGACGCGCTCGCTCGGCCGCAGCGTAATCCCGCGATCCCGCGCCGCGTGTTGGGCGCAGGAACCAGCTTCACTCTCCCGGCGCTTGCTTGTCAGGTCTCTGCCTCGAGTTGACCCGACTGGCGGGCCGTCACTCGCACCGCCCGGTTTCACCCCCTCCTTGTTTTCGATTCTGCCGCAGCCACCTCGTTTGATTCGCTGGGTGTTATCCCTTGGGGTGTTTTTTTTGAGTGGGATGACCCTGCTGCGGGTGGCCATGTATGTGACTTTCGGTGCGAGTCATAACCCACTGGCGCAGGTTTGGCCGGCGTTTGTGCTTGGGCTGCGTTTTGACGGGCGAGTCGTCGCCGATGCACTGCTGCCACTGCTCGTACTGGGTGCACTCCCGGTTCTCGATCCGTTTCGCAGCCCCTGGCGACGGCGTTTCTGGCTCACTCTGCTCGGCGTGTTCAGCGGCGCGCTGATCATTTTCTACACGTGCGACCTGGTGCATTTTCACTATCTCGGGCAGCGCCTCAATGCGTCGGCTCTTGGGTACCTGGCCGATGCGGGGATTTCGTCGCGGATGGTTTGGGAAAGCTATCCGGTGATCTGGATGGGCGCCGCGATGATCGCGGCGCTCGCTGGTTCGGTGATGTTTATTCGAGCGAGCCATCGATGGGCGGCCGCGGCGAGCCCGGCTCCACGACAATTCGTACGGGCAACGTGGTTCACCGCCGTCGGATTGGCCGGCATCGTCGCGATTTTCGGCCGGCTGGGGCAGTACCCTCTGCGCTGGAGCGATGCCTTTAACCTCCGCCATGAGGCGAGCGCCCACCTGGCGCTGAATCCGGTGGAGTCGTTCGCCAGCTCACTGCGTTTTCGCCGCACGGCCTGCGAGCCGGCAAAAGTTCGGGCGCACTACACACAGATGGCCGCGTACCTCGGCCTGACCCGGCCTGATCCGGCCGACCCGGGGCGGTTGAACTTCGAGCGCCGAATCCCCGCGCGAACAGACGCACCGACGCAGCCGCGGAATATCGTGGTGGTGCTCTGCGAATCCTTTAGCGGGTACAAGAGTTCGATGTGGGGCAACCCGCTCGATCCCACGCCCTTTTTTGCGACACTCGCGGCTCAGGGTGTGTTTTTCGACAACTGCTTCACGCCTCATTTCGGCACCGCGCGCGGCGTGTGGGCGCTGATCACGGGCATTCCCGACGTATCGCCGGTGGAGACGGCGAGCCGCAATCCCGCCATGGTCGATCAGCACACGATCCTGAACGAATTCACAGCCCACGAGAAACTGTACTTCCTCGGCGGCAGTTCGAGCTGGGCGAATATCCGCGGACTCCTGACCAACAACATCGCCGGCCTCGAGCTGTATGAAGAAGATAGTTACAAGGCCGGGCGGATCGACGTGTGGGGAATCAGTGACAAGAATCTGTTCCTCGAGGCGGAGAAGGTGCTGCGCGCCCAAACGAAGCCGTTTTTCGCCATCATCCAGACGGCGGACAATCACCGGCCCTACACCATCCCGGCGGAAGACGCGGCGGAGTTTCACCGGGTCGACGTGCCGGCGGAGACTCTGCGGCGGTATGGGTTCGAGTCGCTGGCCGAGCTGAACGCATTTCGTTACACGGATTTTTCCTTCCGGAAGTTCATGGAAGCGGCGCGGCAGTCGCCCTGGTTCGACGACACGCTTTTTGTCTTCATCGGCGACCACGGCATCGGCGGCGAAGCGGGCTCGATGTTCCCCGCGGCGTGGACGCAGAACCACCTGGCGCGGTATCACGTGCCCCTGCTGTTTTACGGGCCGAAATTCCTGCCGCCGCAACGCATCCACGCCGTCGCCTCCATGGTCGACGTCATGCCTACCGTCGCCGGACTGGCGAATATTCCGTATCGCAACACCACATTCGGGCGCGACCTGCTGCAGCAGCAACGGATCGATGGTGGCGCGGGCAACGTCGCGTTCATCATCGATCACAATGATCGTACCATCGGCGTGGTTAACTCTTCGTACTACGGGGTGGAAAAACCGGGCGGCGGGAGCTTGGAACTCGTCTGGGCTGACTTCGCGGTCGCCGGGCCGGGCGCTGGGACGAAGCCGCCGGATCCGGCGATCTATCAGACGCAGAGCCACGCGTTCTACGAAACCGCCCGCTATCTCCTGTTGCACAACAAAAAATCCGCCGGCGCGCCCGAACACTCGGTGGCTCCGCAACTGAGCAGACGGTGAAATTTCCCGGCTGGCCTCCACCACACCCAGAATCATCGGCCCTTTGACGGCGCCCCGCTTTCCCGTGCGAATCTCCCCCTCCGCCTCCGCTTCACCCCAGAACTAGCACCATGCCGTTCAACCCTTCCGGCGGCGTTTGTCGCTACGATCCCGCCCATCGATTGCCCGCGCTTTCGCGTGTTGTGCTCATCGGGTGCGCGCTGGGCGCGGCGCTCGCGACCGTGCGCTTCACGACCGGAGGTGAGGGTTCCGCCCCGGCGGCGATTTCGAAGTTCAAACCGGCCAGCGATGCGATCGACGCCGGCGACGCCGCGCCGTTGTTCACCCAGTCCTGGGTGACGCCGAGCGGACACACGGCCTCGGCCCACAGCAGTGCGATTTGCGCGTTGCCGAGCGGCGACCTGCTGGCGGTGTGGTATGGCGGCTCACGTGAAGGCGCGGCTGACGTCGCGCTGTTTACATCCCGGCTGCCGGCGGGCGCGGGCAAGTGGACGCCGCCGGTTACTGCGATGGATCGCGCCACGGCAGAGAACGAACTCGATCGCACCATCAAGAAAGTGGGGAACGCCGTTATTTTTCCGGATCACGAGGGCAGCCTCTGGATGGTGTATGTGAGTGTGTCGCTCGGCGGCTGGTCGGGCAGCGCGTTGAATGTGAAAACGTCGCAGGACGAAGGTCGCACGTGGGCCGAGAGCCGGCGGCTCACGCTGAATCCGTTCTTCAATCTCAGTTCGCTCGTGCGGAACAAGCCCATCTACGCCACGGACGGGCGGATTGGGCTGCCCATTTATCACGAGATGGCGATCAAGTATCCCCAGATGCTCTGGCTGACGCCGGGGCCAAAGGGTACCGTAGAAGATTACCGGATACGAAATCTCTCCTCGGAGACCGGACTGATTCAGCCGACGCTCGTCCCCCTGGACAATGACCGGGTGCTGATGATGCTGCGTGACCACGGCGCGGCGCGCAGCCTGCACACGGCCTTTTCCGATGACAATGGATGGACGTGGTCGGAGGCGGCGCCCACCGGTCTGCCCAATCCGGACGCGGCGGTCGATGCGCTGCGTCTGCGCGACGGCCGCATTCTGCTTGTTTACAACCATTCGGAGCGCGGGCGGGAAAATCTCCGGCTGGCGGTTTCCGCGGACCAGGGCCGCACGTGGCTCAAGGGCGAGATCATCGAAGAAGCCGAGCACCAGGAATACTCGTATCCGAATCTCGTGGAGGATCAGCGCGGCCGGATTCACCTCACGTACACGTGGCAGCGCCAGCGGATCAAGCACATCGTCTTCAACCGCGCGTGGCTCGATCGCCGCTTGGTTGCCCAAAACGCTGTTCGGCTATGAACATCGCGCTCGTTCCGGCTTTCTACGCCGCAGTCTTGGTCGCGACGTTGTGGCTGGTGTTCCTGTGGTGTGCACGTTGGCAGGCGGGTGCACCCACGCGAAGGGTGAAGGCATTGTTTGGTCTTGCCGCGGTGCTGTTGCCTTTCGTTCCGCTCGGCGGATTGCCCCTTTGGGGCCGGGCGTTCAGTTGTTATTCCAATCCGAGCCTGCCCATGCTCGGCATCGTGGGCGTTGCCCTGTGGCAGCGGCTGAGCGGGAGTGCCGCGTTCAAGCCGGCCGACTGGCGGGCTGCCTGGGTCTTCGGCGCCACGACCGGTACCGTGCTCTATCTTCACCCGCTGATTTTCGGTGCGAGTGATCTTTATTACTGGGGATGGGAACGTGAACGCGCGGCCTGTGGCCTCGCGGTAATCGCCGTCCTGTTGCTCGGGTGGGGGAACCGAGTGGGGGTATTGATACTCGCGGCGTTGATTGGCTACGCCGTACATGCCCTCGAGTCGCGGAACTGCTGGGACTATATCATCGATCCGATTTACTGGCTGATCAGTCTGGGCGCGGTGGCCCACCGTCTGTGGACGCGTGCAATCCGCACCTGGCGGGGTCTGGTTTCGGCGGAAGAGCGGGCGCGGCGCGATCCGGCTGTGCTGCCATTGCTGCGCCAGAAACAGTGACCGGTGCCGCCTTGCGCCGGCGTATGACGCAGCTCAGTCGAAGCGGATCGATGCTCGGCACATCGGCGCCAGCCGTTTCGTCTTGGTGAATACCACGCCATGCGTCAGTCTTCCGGCCAGCCGTTCGCTGCCCCTCTTCCCTATGAAACTCATCGTTCCACCGATCGCGCCGCTGCTCGCTGCCGCGATCATGGCGGCCTTCGCCGCCGTCTCCGCTGCGCCCGTCCGCGCGGCTGCGCCCTATCAGGCCACGGGGATCAAGATCTGCGAAGTCGATTCGACCGGCGCGATCATTTGGACGCGCCTCACCCGTGGCGCGGAACGCGTCGGCTTGAACGCGCCGCGGCCCGAGATCACGTATCCAAAAAAAGGTACGTCGAAGAAGAAGAGCGAGGGCCGTCCGGATTTAACGCCAGACGTGAAGCTGCCGCCGGGCGTCACCGTGGCGGACCTGGAGGGTGCGACTCCCGGTGCACCGGGGCAGACGCGGGTCGGTTGGCGCCTCCAGGGCGAAACCAACTGGCGCTATACGCCGTGGGCGGATGTGGATACGGCGCGGGATTTCACGCGGCAGCACGCACTGAGCGGCCTCACCGCGGGCAAGACGTACGAGCTGCGCGTCGAAGCGCGCGCGGCCGCCAACGCGGCCGTGACGAGCACGGTCGACGGCAGGTTCCGGACGGCGCCGGAGCCGGGCTCCGTGCAGAAGGTGCGTTTCACGGCGACGACCGGTCACAATTACTACGACCGCGATCTAAAGACCGAGGGGTGGAAGATCTATGATCAGATGATGCGCCGCGATCCGGACTTCATGGTGCATACCGGAGATATTCTTTATTATGATCAGTGGGCCAAATCGCCGGCGCTCGCGCGCTGGATGTGGCAGCAGACGTTCAGTCTGCCGAATTGCGTGCGATTCTACCGCAACGTGCCGACGTACTTCATCAAGGACGACCACGATGTCTGGATGAACGACTGCTATCCCACGATGAAGACGAACTTCATGGGTGAGCTCACCTTCGTGCAGGGGCAGGCCATTTTTCTGGAGCAGGTCGGCATGCGGGAAAAAACCTACCGCACCGTTCGCTGGGGTCGCGATTTGCAGATCTGGATGCCGGAAGGCCGGGATTACCGCAGCGAAAACGACGCTCCCGACGGACCGCAAAAGACGATTTGGGGCGCGGAGCAGAAGGCCTGGTTCAAGCGCACCGTGCAGGCGTCGGACGCCACGTTTCGTGTTCTGATCAGCCCGACGCCGCTGGTCGGTCCGGATCGTGGAAACAAGAACGACAACCACGCCAACCAGGGTTTCACCCATGAAGGCGACGAGTTGCGCGCATTTTGCGCCGCGAACAAAATGGTCGTCGTGTGCGGTGACCGGCACTGGCAGTACGTTTCCGTGGATCCGAAAACCGGGCTGCGCGAGTATTGCAGCGGTCCCGCGACGGACGAACATGCCGGCGGCTGGCCCAAGGACAAGAAGGAGCCGGAGCATGTCTATCTCAACGTGGTCGGCGGCTACGTCGAAGGCACGGTCGAACGCGTGGGCGGCAGCCCCGTGCTGACCTTCCGTCACTTCAGCGTCGACGGAAACTTGCTGAACGAAGACGTCGTGAAAGCGAAGTGATCGGCGCCGTGACCGCGAGCGCCAGCGAGTGGACGGATCGAGGAGGAATTCTGCTTCGTGGCTGCGAGTGCCAGCGAGTGGATGTTTTTCCGCTCGCAGCCCCCTGAGCATCCACCTTGGGGAGGAGCGACGCTCATCGTCACGGCGCGTTGCCGAATCCCACACTTTCCCACGGCCGCGCGTCCAGGATGTTGTCGGTCCAGTTCGTGACTATCGGGTGCACGAGCCGGATTCTCGTGTAATACGCGAAGGGCACGACGGGCATTTCGTCGCGCAGAATCGTATCCATGCGGTCATACAGCGCATGACGCGCACCCGGCTCCAGCGTCCGGCGCGCGGACCAATACAGCTCATCGAAGGCGGCGTGTTTCCATTTCGTGTCGTTGAACGCTGAGGTGGAGAGCAGCAGTTCGTACATCTCGATTGGCACCGGCGTGAAGGGAAGCCAGCCGGCCCGGGAGATTTGGAAATCGCCGCGGAGCCGGGTCTGCAAAAACACCTTCCACTCCTCGTTGCGCAGCGTGACCGCAAGGCCGAGCTGGCGACGCCACATCTGCTGAACGGCTTCCGCGACGTCGCGGTTTCGTTCGTTCGTGTTATAAAGATATTCCGTCGGCGGAAACCCGCGGCCGTCCGGATATCCGGCGTCGGCAAGGAGCTGGCGCGCTTCGTCGAATGAGCCGGTGAGGACGGCCTTGGGCTGGTATTCACCCTCGACGGGATAGACGAGTGCGTACGCCGGTCGCTCGCCAGAGCGAAGCACGGCTTCAACGAGCTGGGTGCGATCGAGAGCAAGCGCCAGGGCGCGCCGCACGCGCGCGTCGTTGAACGGCGCGCGCGTGACATTGAAAATCAGATAGTGCGTCCCGACGCGCGGCGTGATTCGCAATGCGGGATCGCCCGCCTCGCGGTAGCGTACAACCTTGGTCGCGCGGTGACGGGATCGCCGTTCGACCAGCGTGATTTGGGTCGCAAGTGAAACGTGTAGAGGAGTCCGTCGGCCGAAATCTCCCAACGTTCCGCCGCGGCTGGCACGACCTCGGTCGCGGTTTCATTCCACTGTATGAGCGGTTCCCAGAGCGCGGAAATGATGCTGGCCTCGGGGCTGCCGGTGTTCAGATGCGGATCAAGCGTCGATGGCTCTACGCCGTTGCCCGCAAATAGGCGTTGTTCGCCCGCGGCCTCCAGCGCGGCAGAAGAGGCGCGGCGGCAGCCGCAAAACAGCAGGGGTGAAAGGGCGATCAAGCCCCATGCGAAGGGCGAGACTCGGCGGCAGAGTTTCCAAACAGGCATTTCGGGGTGGCGCGATTACGATCGAATGGACACGCGCCGCGACACTTTTCGGCGGCGCGGGTTTGATGATGTGATGCCGCTTTCATCGCCAAGTTCGTTACAAGCGTGCGGCGTGCAGCCGTTGGCTCGAAAGTCGCGCAAGAAGAAGTTTTCCCTTCGGCTCTGTTTTGTGCCTGTTTGGCGGGCTCCATGGCTGACCTTTCTTCGCTTCCGCTTCCGCACATCGCGAAGCTGCATGCCTACACGCCGGGGCTGCAGCCGACGGAGCCTGGCTGGGTCAAGCTGAACACCAACGAGTGTCCGTATCCGCCGAGTCCGCACGTCGCCGAGGCGCTGCATCATGAAATCAGCGAGAGCGGCGCATCCCTGCGCTTGTATCCGAATCCGAAAAGCACCCCCGTGCGCGCGGCGGCGGCGCGGCTGCACGGAGTGCGCGAAGAGAACGTCTGTGTGGGCAACGGTTCCGACGACATTCTCAACCTGCTCGTGCGGGCGTTCTGCACCCGGGAAGCCTCGGCCGGTTTCACGCTGCCGAGCTATTCGTTGTATCCGGTGCTGGTTGAAATTCAGAACGGAGGCAGCAGCATCATCGAGTTCGATCGTTCGATGCAGCTCCCGGTTGAGCGGCTCGCGAACTCGACGGCTCGCGCCTTTTTCCTGACCTCGCCCAACGCGCCCACCGGCGTGGCGTTTTCAAACGCCGAGCTCGAAGGCGTTCTCCGCTCCTTTCGGGGGCTGCTGGTCGTCGACGAAGCGTACGCGCCCTTTGCCAACGAACACGCGGTTCCGCTGCTCGCGCGACACGCGAATGTGGTCGTGGTGCGGACGCTTTCGAAAGCGTACGCGCTGGCGGGCATTCGGGTGGGCTACGCGCTGGCGCACGCCGAAATCATCGCGGTGCTCGATCGCGTGCGCGACAGCTACAACGTCAACCGGCTGTCGCAGGCCGCGGCCGTGGCGGCGCTCGAGGATTCGCCGTATTACGACCGCATCATCGCCCAAATCCGCACGACGCGCGATCGCTGCGCCGCCGAGTTCAACCAGCGCGGTTGGTTCACGTATCCGTCCCAATCGAACTTCCTCTTCACCGAGCCGCAAAATGCGCGCGGCGAGGCGGGCGCGGTCGCGGCCAAATCCGCCTACGATTTCCTCTTTGCGCGCAAGGTTCTCGTGCGGCATTTCCCGAGCCACGCCTTGACCGCTCCTTTCCTGCGCATCAGCGTCGGCACCGACGCGGAAATGCGCGTACTCAGCGACACCCTTGACGCATGGCTAAAATCGTAATCACGCCGAACCGCGCCCGCAGCGCATCCAGCGGAAACGCCGCGCCGCGCAGTGCGACGGTGAGGCGCAAGACCGCGGAAACTGACATCGCGCTGACTCTCGCGATCGATGGGCGCGGCCAGTCGCAGATCGACACCGGCGTGCCCTTCTTCGACCACATGCTCACGTTGTTCACGAAGCACGGGCTTTTCGATCTGACGGTGAAGGCGAAGGGAGATACCGACGTCGACTATCACCATACCGTGGAGGATGTGGGGCTGGTGCTCGGCCAGGCGTTCAAGGAGGCCCTGGGCGACAAGATCGGGATCAAGCGATACGGTTTTTTCCTGCTGCCAATGGATGAGTCGCTGGCGCGCGTGGTCATCGATGTGGGGGGGCGGCCGCATCTGGTTTACCAGGCAGATGCGGCGACGATGTTCGTGCGCGACTTCAATATCGTGCTGGTGAAGGAATTTTGCCGGGCGTTTAGCAACGCGTTGGGTGCGAATCTGCATGTGCAGTTGCTGTATGGTGAGGAGCCCCACCATGTCGCAGAGGCGATTTTCAAGTGTCTGGCGCGAGCACTGGACCGGGCGACCCAGATTGAGCCGCGCGCGGCGGATCTGCTGCCTTCGACCAAGGGGAAGATCTAGCCCGATTTTTGGAGTTGTGGGCGGCAGACTTTGGGGCGTGTGTTCTCAGTTTTCCGCTGGCGGCACCACTCCGGGCGTCGCGGCCGGACACCTCTCAACCCATGGATCGCCCGAATTCACCCGCAGCGTCTGAGCAGCCGCAGCCGTCCCGTGGCAGCATCGCGGTGATCGACACCGGCATCTGCAATCTTCGCAGCGTCACCAAGGCGCTCGAGGCCGTGGGCGCGAGTATTCGGGTCGTCCATACGCCCGAAGAGGCGGCGGCCGGCGGCACGGCTGGATTGGTGTTGCCGGGCGTCGGAGCGTTGCGCGATTGCGTGGCGTCGCTGCGCGCCTCGAAACTCGATGGCACGGTGCGCGCTTGGATCGCGGCGGATCGGCCGTTCCTCGGCGTTTGCCTCGGCATGCAAGCGTTGTTCGACCATTCCGAGGAGGGGGAGGTCAAAGGCTTGGGGATTTTCGCGGGCGAGGTCGTGCGGTTTCGCCGCCCCGCTGGCTTCAAGATTCCGCACATGGGCTGGAACACGATTCGTTTTCGCCAGCCGGCATCGCCGCTCGCGGTGAATCTGGCCGCCGACGGCGAGTCGTTCTATTTTGTGCACAGCTTTCATTGTGTGCCGCGGGATCCCGCATTGGTACTGGCCGAGTGCGACTATGGTGGGGCGTTTTGCGCGGCGATTGCGCGCGGTCGCTGCTTCGCCACCCAGTTTCATCCCGAGAAAAGTCAGGCGAAAGGACTTCAGATTTACCGCAACTTCGTGGCAGTGACCCACGGACTGACGTCGTGACGCCGGTTCTGCGACGGGATCGCGCTTTGGGATCGCGGCTGGAGCCCACAATGAACGCTTACTTGTCGGCTTGCCGTGCTTATTCTGGCCGCAACTTGCAGGGAACCCGCGGGTTTTCTTTGCCAGCGGGGCGGTTTTACGTTCGCTCGTACTAATATGGCCAACACTGCGCTGCTAAAACTGGATGACAAAGAATACCCCCTTCCAGTGCTGGAAGGCACAGAGGGGGAAAAGGCGATTGACACGCGTGCATTGCGCGCGGCCAGCGGTTACATCGCGTACGATCAGGGTTACGGCAACACGGGCTCCTGCGAGAGCCAGATTACCTACCTCGATGGCGACAATGGCGTTCTCCGGCACCGCGGCTATCCCATCGAGCAGCTGGCTAAGTACAGCGAGTTCGTCGAGACGGCGTATCTGATTATCTACGGGGAGTTGCCGAACCTCGCGCAACGGAAGGAATTTGGACAACGGCTGCGGCGCAATTCTCCCGTCGAGATGCAAATGCAGAAGATCCTCGAGGGCTTCCCGACGGCGGCTTCACCGATGGCGATGTTGTCGGCGATGGTGAGCGCCCTGCCCGCCTACTATCCGGAACTCGCGACGAACAACTTCGAGCGCGATCTCCGGAACTTCGATATGGCGGCCTCGATCGCGATCTCGAAGATCCGCACGATGGTCGCGATGATTTACCGGTACACGCACGGGCTGCCGTTCGTGTTTCCGAAGCGCGAGCTGCCCTTCTGCGACAACTTCCTGCACATGATGTTTTCGGATCCGTACCTCGACTACGTTTCGGTGCCGGAGGTTTCCAAAGCCCTCAATCTTCTCCTGCTGCTCCATGCGGATCACGAGCAGAACTGTTCGACGTCGACGGTGCGGATGGTGGCGTCGAGCCAGGCAAATTTGTTCACCTCGATCTCGGCCGGAGTTTCCGCCCTTTCGGGGCCGCTGCACGGCGGGGCAAACGTGGCCGTGATGCACATGCTCCAGGCGATTCACGACGAGGGAGACGACGGCACGCGGTTCATCGCCGCCGCCAAATCCGGCAGCAAGAGCAACCGCCTGATGGGTTTCGGCCACGCCGTGTACAAGCACTTCGATCCGCGCGCCACGATCATCGGTAACGCGTGTGACACCGTGCTCAAGCGGCTCGGGATCGATGATCCCCTGTTGCATATCGCGAAGAAACTCGAGGAAGCGGCGTTGAAGGACGACTACTTCATCTCCCGCAAGCTGTATCCGAATGTCGATTTCTACTCGGGCATCATCATGCGCGCGATCGGGATTCCGATGAACATGTTCACGACCATGTTCGCGATCGGTCGGGCGCCAGGTTACATCGCCAATTGGAAGGAAGTCGCCTCGAATCCCAAGGGCCGGATCTATCGCCCGCGGCAAATCTACGTCGGAGCGAAGCAGCGCGATTACGTTCCAATCGGCGTGCGCTGAGAGCCGCGTGGCTGGCCGGCGCCAGCCGTGCGCAAGCCTCGGGGACGCGTCAGTTGTAATCCGTCAAGTCAATCGGGCGTTTAGCTCGAGGCTTGCGGCTGCTTCTTCGCTTTGCCGCCGTGAAAGATATCGTCGAGCTCGAGTCCGGTGAGCCGCGTCAGCCCGTTCAACAGCTGCCAGAAGATGATCATCGTGACGGCCATGCTCGGGAGCACGATGACCGGCCAGTTGAGCATGTTCATCCGGCCAAGCTGCGCGTTGAACTCCTCCGTGCCGGTGGGGCTGGTCAGCAGATAGCGGGCGAGTCCGAAGTTCAAAATCGCACTCAGCAGGAACGAGAGCGCCAGGCCGATGCTGGCGCGTTTCAGCAGCCGCTCAAATGCGCCGTGCTGCCCCCGCTCCGCCAGCGCGGCATCGACTTTCTTCACGTCGATCACCTGCTCGTTGTAAAGGACCTCGCGCACCAATGGACGCCGCGTGCCCACGGAGATGAGAACGGCCGCGCCAAAGACCAGCGGAATTGCGCCTTCCTTGATCGCGAACCAGATGCCGTCGACCTTGAACAATCCGAATCCGCCGGTGAGCAGGACGCTGCACAGGCCGATCACGGAAAAAAGGTTCATCTTCTTCCGTGCGATGTAATCGTAGACGCCGTAGGCGAGCGGAAATACAAGTGCCGCCACGAGTGCCCAGACGGGTCCGAGCCGGTTCTCGCCGCTCAGCTTCATCAGCACGAACGTCGGCACCGCGATATTGCAAGCGAGATTGAGGAGGAGGTTTTCCTTCTTGGGTGTGGCGGAACTCACGAGTGGATTGGCGCGAGATGCCATAGACGGCCCCTGCAAAAGCCAAAGCATAATTTTCCTGATTTCCTGCTTTATTAATTTCTGCCATGGGTTGCCTCCTTATGGTCTTGCTGGGCGTAAACATCGATCATTGTGCGACATTGCGGCAGGCGCGGTATCGCGAGGCGGGAGCCACGACCGGGGGGCCGATCGAGCCTGATCCGGTCGGATTCGCACTCGCGGCCGAACGCGCGGGGGCGGACGGCATCACGGTGCACCTGCGGGAGGACCGGCGGCACATTCAGGACCGGGATGTCTGGCGGCTGCGCGAGTCGATTGCCACGCGGCTGAATCTGGAGATGGCATGTACCGCGGCGATGGTCGCATTCGCGTTGGAGTTGAAACCCGACTCGGTGTGCCTCGTGCCGGAAAACCGCCGGGAAATCACGACGGAAGGCGGACTGGACGTCGTGGGTAACCGGACGGCGGTGGCGGAGTGCGTGGCGGCGATGAATACCGCTGGCATCAAGACGAGCCTGTTCATCGATCCTGATGAACCGCAAATCGCCCTCAGTGCGGAATTGAAGGCGCCGTGGATCGAAGTGCACACGGGCGCGTATGCGCAGGCCTGTTACACGCCGAGGCGGGCCGCCGAGTTCGAGCGGCTGCGGCGCGCGGCGTTGCGCGGGCACGAACTCGGCCTCGTGGTGAACGCGGGGCATGGCATCAGCTACATCAACATCGCCGAGATTCGCACGTTGCCGCATGTGCACGAGTTGAACATCGGCCACACGATCGTGAGCCGCGCGATGTTGACGGGGGTCGACGAGGCCGTGCGGGAAATGAAACGACGGATGAGCGAATAGGCGATGGCTTCACTCTCCGCGCTTCAATTGCCGCCGGGTGGTATTTTGCTCGGGATCGGCACGGACCTGATCGAGGTCGAGCGCGTGCGCGGAGTCCTGACGCGGCAGGGCGAGCGATTCCTCCGCCGCGTGTTTACCGATGAAGAACGCGCGTATTGCAGCAGCATGGCCCATCCCCATAAGCATTACGCGGCGCGTTTCGCCGCCAAAGAGGCGGTCTCGAAATGTTTCGGGACGGGCATTGGAGCGGAGTTGGGCTGGCGGTCGGTTTCGATCTATCACGGGGCGCGACATCAGCCGCTGGTGCGGCTCGACGAACAAGGCGAGGCGCTGCTGCAGCATTTCGGGGCCACGCACGTGCACGTGAGCCTCTCGCACACCGAGACAATGGCGATGGCCGTCGCCGTTCTGCTGGACAGCCGAATGCGCGGTTGATTCTCTGGCGCATGGACGACGAGCCGCCTGCGAAGCGCTACCCGCCTTCGGTCTCGAAGATGTCCCAAACCCCGTCGTGGGTGATGCTCGGGTTTGTGCTGGGCGCATTGTTTGTTTTGGCGCTGCCCGACCGGAAGCCGGCGCCACCGCCGGTTGAATCACCGCGCGAGAAGGCCCGCGCGAGCACGCCGCCGCCCCGCGAGCCGCCGCCGCTGTCGCGCATCGAAGGCGTGTTCGAGGAGTGGGGGAAACTTGCGGGGTGGTCCGACGATACCACCGAGGTCGCGCTCTGGGATCCGGCGGAGGAGCGATATGCCGATTACTACGAAGTGCGCCGGATCAATGGCGTGCTCTATTTTCGCTCGATTGCCAAACTGACCCGGCGGGTGATCGACCGGGGCAGCAAGCTGCCGGCGTCGCCTCTGCTTTTCACCGAGACGGAAGAGCAGTTTCGCGAATGGGACGAACGCGACCGCACCCAGCGGCCGCTGGAGCGAATGTGGAAACCGCCGGCGCCGAAGCTTCCGCAGGTGGAGCCGCAAAACATCACGCCCGCCTTGCCGGCGGCTCCGGAAGTTCAGCGGATCGTTCCGCCGCCCTGGGAGATGGAGAAGCCGTCGATCGTCGCTCCGAAAAAATAAGCACGCGCCATGCTGCCCGGCACCCATCCGATCTTGAGCTGCGAAGCGGCTCGCGCGCTCGAGGCCGGGCTGTTTGCCGGAGAGGAGCCGCGGGAATGGAACGCGATGGTTGCCGCGGGCCGGGCGGTCGCGTCGGCGGTTCAACGCGACTTTAACGAAATTGGCGGCTGGCCCGCCAATGGCCGGATGCTCGTGGCGGCCGGCAAGGGGCACAATGGCGGCGATGCGCTGATCGCTGCCGCTGCGATGCTCGCGCGGTTTCCGGCCGCGACCGCCGACGTGGTCTTCGTTTTTGGTGAACGCAAGTTGCGCCCACTGGCGGCGCGCGCCTGGCGGGAATTGCAGCAAGCCGCGCGCGGCCGGGTTCACCTCCGCACCGAACTGGCGCCGGGCATCGCGTACGACCTCTGTCTCGACGGCGTATTCGGTTTTCAATTTCGTCCGCCGGCTGAGCCGCCGGTCACCGCGTGGCTGGATGCGCTGAACGCGGCACCCATCCGGCTTCGCGCCGCCATTGACCTGCCGAGCGCCGGACGGTTTCGGGCCGACTTCACCTACGCGACCGGCAGCGTGAAATCGCCGGTGGTGGGCCAGGTCGAGGCCGGTCGCGTCCGCTATCTTGATCTGGGTTTCTTTCGCGGGGATGAACCGGGGAACGACCGCGTGCTGACGCGCGCGGTGCTGGCACCGAGGGCCGCCTTGCGGCTGCCGTATTCGGACAAGCGCACCCATGGCCATGTCTTTATCGTTGGCGGGTCCCGCCGTTTTCCCGGCGCGGTATTGATGACCGTGCTCGCCGCGCTGCGCAGCGGGGTGGGGCTGGTCACGGCGTTTATACCGGAATCGGTGGCGCCGGCGTTTGCGGCGCGCGCCCCGGAGGCGATGTGGGTGGGATGGCCGGAGACGCCCGAAGGTGGACTCGCCCTCGAGGGCGAGATTCTGCTGCGAAACCAACTCGACCGCGCGACGGCGCTCATCATTGGTCCGGGTCTGGGACGCGAATCCGAGTCGCTTGCCCTGGTTGAGGACATCGTACGCAGTTCGAGCGTGCCGCTCGTGATCGATGCTGATGCGTTGCAGCCGCAGATTGTACGGACGGGCAACGCAACTCGTATCATCACCCCGCACGCCGGGGAGTTCACGCGCGTGGCCGGGCCGGCGGATCTGCGCGCGTTCGCCGCGGAGACGCATGCGACGGTGGTGCTGAAAGGGCCGGTTACGCGCATCGCGGGGCGGTCTGGCCGTGAGTATCCAATTTCCGATGACGAAGCGGGTGCGCCCCCCGGAGGCATGCCGGTTTACCATTCGTTCTTTGGCGGACCGGTGCTGGCGCGCGGTGGCAGCGGCGATATTCTGGCGGGGCTGATCGGCGGATGGCTCGCGCAGACTCCGGACGATCCGCTTGCCGCTGCCGCCGGCGGTGTCGTGTGGCACGGGGTCGCCGCGGATTGTCTGGCGCGGGCGCACGGTCAGGTGGCGGTGCAGACCACGCAGCTGCTCGAGTTTCTCGAACCGGCGCTGCGCGACGGGCTGGCGGCGGCGGCGAGCCGCGAGCCCTTCCGGCCATGAGCACCGAGGCATCGCTGACCGAGAGGCAGGCGTTCATCGTGTTGAACGCGCTGCCGAACATCGGCCCGATCACGTTGAATCGGATTTTAGAGGAGCTGGGCGCCGATCCCAGGGTGGCGTTTACCACGGAGCGCCGGCGACTCGAGGCGGTGAAAGGCGTCGGGCCGGTGATTTCCGAAACGATTTCGAACTGGCGTGAACACGTCGATGTCGTCCGCGAAGAGGAGCGGATGGCGCGAAGCGGCGCGGATTTTCTGATTGGGCGCGATCCCGGCTACCCGCGGATGCTGAAGGAAATTCATGACCCGCCGATTGGGTTGTACCGGAAAGGCAAGTATGAGTTCGGGCAGCCGTGTGTCGCGATTGTCGGCAGCCGGCGGACGACGCTGTATGGTCAGAGCATCGCCCGGAAATTCGGTGCGGATCTCGCGCGGCTTGGCTTCTGTGTGGTGAGTGGACTGGCGCGCGGAATCGACACGGCCGCCCACGACGGTGCGTTGTCGGTGGGTGGCAAGACCGCGGCGGTTCTTGGCACCGGCATCGACCTCATTTATCCGCCGGAAAATCTCGAGCTGTACCGGAGGATCGAGAAGGAGGGTGCCATTCTCTCCGAGTTTCCTTTTGGCCGGCGCGCCGACCGGCAGTCATTTGCAATGCGGAATCGGATCGTGGCGGGAATCTGTGACGCGACCGTGGTGGTGGAGAGCGACGTGAATGGCGGCGCCATGATCACGGCGCGTTTTGCGGGCGAGCACGGCCGGCTGATTTTCGCGGTGCCGGGACGCATTGATCAGAACACGAGCGCGGGTTGTCACCAGCTGATCCGCGATGGAGCGACGCTCATGACCAGCATCGATGATCTGCTGAACGAGCTGAATTATCTGGATGGATTGCGGCCGCAGCCGATTGGCGACAAGCCGGCCGCAGTGGCGGCCGGCCGGCCGCCTCACTTGACGGATGACGAAGCAAAGGTTTTCGAGTGTTTTCGTGGCGGCTCGATCCTCTCGGCGGACGCGCTCGCCGCTCACACCGGGATCTCCGCAGCCCAGCTTTCCGCGACGCTGATGATGCTGGAGTTGAAACGACTGATCGGAAAGCGCGCCGACGGTGCGTTCGAAGCGCGCGGCTCGAACTGAGTGGCAGAGCGAATCCGTGGCTGCGAGCGCCCGCGAGTGGACCGCATCGCTCTTGCCTTCGTGTGGCTGCGAGCACCCGCGAGTGGGTGAAGCGTGAGTTGCGGCCCCGAATCCATTCGCGGGCGCTCGCAGCCATGGATTCGCTTCAGCCCGGCGGCCAGGTCATCTGGCGTTTCGCCAGCAGATGAAGGTGCAAATGGGGAACCGACTCGCAGGCGTGCGGCCCATGATTGATCACCAGGCGAAAACCGTGCGCCAGGTTCAATTTTTGGGCCACCGCGCCCGCGGTGAGGAGCAGATGGCCCAGGATGGCTTGATCCTCCGCGGTCGCCTCGCCGAGCCGGGGTATCACCTTTTTGGGGACAATGAGAAGATGCACCGGCGCCTGCGGCTGGATGTCGTGGAGCACGATGCAGTGTTCGTCCTCGTGCTCGATTTTGGCCGGAATCTCACGGTCGATGATTTTCTGAAAGATCGTTTTCGACATGGTCGGGCGGGTCGTCGCCATTCAGCGGAACGCCCGCCGCGGTGCAAGCCAATCGCCGGTCCACCACCTTCCGCCGATCACAGAAACAGCAGTTGCAAGTTCGAGGTCCGCCGGGTGCGAGCGGCCGTGAGTTCGCGGATGAACGCGAGCGCCTCCTGATACTCCTGTTTTCGGCGGGGCGTCGCCCGCTGGTTCGCGGGCAGCAGTGCGGGCCGCAAATTGGTCACGAGCAGCGTCGCCTCGCGAAAGGGGGCCAGTTGCCTCAATCCGGTCATGATCTCGGCGCGGGTGAAGAGCGGCGTGGCGGATTCGACCGTCAGCGAAGCGTCCCAATGGAAAAAGCCATGGCGGGGATCCCGGCTGAAAACTTTGACCAGGAGCGCGGTCGCGGCGGCGTTGAACGCGGCATCGTAGATGCCGGCGAGTTCGGGACTGGCCGCGGTTTGGGCCTTGAGTTCCGCCAGGCTGAAGGTAATTGCCGACTTGATCTGCTCTGCCAGGTAGAGGTCATGGCCGGTGGCATGAGCGAAGAGCGCGTTGATGAAGTGCAGTCGTCGCAAGTCTTCGCCCTTGGGTGGGGGAGCAGGCATCGGGAACGGCTGATGGGCGCGAGGCCGGGCGGAAATTATGACTGGGGTTTGCGTTTGAGCGTGCTGATTTCGTCCACGAATTCGGCGACGTCACGAAACTCCTTGTACACGCTGGCGAACCGGACGTAGGCAACCTGGTCCACCGTGCGCAGCCGCTGCATCACGCCTTCGCCAATGGCGCGGGTGGGAATCTCCTTTTCGAACTGCGCTTCCAACGCATCGAGCAAATCTTCGATCAACATGGCAATCTGTTCGGCATCGACCGGACGCTTATGGCACGCAGCGCGCACGGAGCGGACGAGTTTGTCCCGATCGAAGTCCTCGCGGCGGCCGTCACGCTTCAGGACCACGATGCCATCACGCACGAGCGTTTCGGTGGTCGTGTAGCGGTAGCCGCATTCGAGGCATTCACGCCGGCGGCGAATGGTCGACCCCTCCTTGCTGATCCTCGAGTCGATTACCTTGTCCTCAATCGAGGTGCATTTCGGACAGCGCATGGAGACAGAGTGACGTTTTGGCCGGCCGGAAGTTGCCCGGTCGCCGGAGCAGATCCGTGGCGGCCGCTTCGAGGTCGCGTTGAGTAATCAAGACAGGTGCAGGAAGTTTTCGAGGATACGCACGCCGCCCTCGGTCGCAATCGACTCGGGGTGAAACTGCACGCCCCAGATGGGTAGCGTGCGATGGCGCAGCCCCATGACTTCGCCCTCGGCGGTCTCCGCCGTGATTTCCAAGTCAGCCGGAAACGTCGCGCGTTCAACGAGCAGCGAGTGGTAGCGGGTGGCCAAGAACCCCTGGGGCATGCCGCTGAAGACGTCCGTGTTGTGATGAAGGATGGGCGACGTTTTCCCGTGCATCAACCGGCCGGCTCGAACCACCTGTCCGCCGAAGTACTGGCCGATCGATTGGTGACCGAGACACACGCCGAGGATGGGCGCGCGACCCGCAAACGCGCGGATGATGTCCAACGTGACCCCGGCTTCGTGGGGTGAGCAAGGGCCCGGTGACAGCAGCACGCGATCGGGTTTGAGCGCGAGCGCTTCCGCCGGGGAAATTTCGTTATTGCGGAAGACGCGCTGCTCCACGCCCAACTGGCCAAAATATTGGACGAGGTTGAACGTGAACGAATCGAAGTTGTCGATGACGAGGAGCACGACCTTTGAATCAACCGCCGGAATCACACGTGGGTCAAGCGCGCGGGGGTAGGTTCTGCGGCTGCGGGGTCAAGCGCAAGGGACAGGTTAATCGGCTCGGTGACGATCAGCGCAAGGGACAGGTTAACTGGCTTGGTGACGGGTGGGTTTTTGCGCAAGGGACAGGTTATTCAGCCTATTGGGCTGCTGTGGTCGTCGGTCGTGACGTCTAACGTGGGGCTTTACGGCGGACGATCTCGGCGTGAGGCTGTCGGGCGCAATTCCGGCCCATTGGTATGCCTCACCATTTCGACCTGCTGAAAACCGACTCTGCAACCGCCGCCCGCCGCGGACGACTGCGCACCCGGCATGGCGTCATTGAAACGCCCGTTTTCATGCCCGTCGGAACCCAGGGTACGGTGAAAGCGGTGACACCGGTGCAGTTGCGCGAAATCGGCGCACAAATCATTCTGGGCAATACGTATCATTTGAACCTCCGCCCGGGCAGCGAGATCGTGCGGGAATTGGGCGGGTTGCATCGCTTCATGGGCTGGGATGGGCCGATCCTCACCGACAGCGGAGGATTCCAGGTATTCTCGCTGGCGAAGTTGCGGGATATCCGCGATGAGGGCGTGTCATTCCAATCGCACATCGACGGGGCGCGACATTTCCTTGGCCCCCGCGAAGTGATGCGGGTGCAACAAAACCTCGGGAGCGATATTGCGATGGTTTTGGATGAGTGTCCGCCCTGGCCCTGCGAGCGTGCGGATGTGGAGAAGGCGGTGGCACGGAGCTTTCGTTGGGCACAACAGTGCAGACAAATCGCTGCCGACAGCGGGTTCTTCGCCGCCGGCCACCTTGTGTTCGCCATCGTGCAAGGGTCCACTTTCGACGATCTCCGGCGCTCGGCGGCGGAGTCGCTCGGCACCTTGGACTTTCCTGGCTATGCGGTGGGTGGCGTCAGTGTGGGCGAACCTGAACCGGAGATGCTGAAGCAGGTGGGCGCGACGACACCGTTCATGCCGGCGGACAAGCCACGTTACACGATGGGCCTCGGCACGCCGCCGCAGCTGTTGAAGATGATCGCGCTCGGGGTGGATATGTTCGATTGCGTGCTGCCGACGCGGGTCGCGCGCAATGGATTGGTGTTCACGCCGGACGGGCCCATGAATCTGCGAAACGAAAAATTCCGGGCCGACCCGCGACCGATTGTGGAAGGACAGGATAATTACACGTGTCGCACCTTTTCGCGGGGTTACCTGAGGCACCTCACGATGTCCGGCGAAATGCTGAGCGGGACGCTGCTAACGATTCACAATCTCCACTTCTTTCTCGATTTGATGGCGCAGGCGCGTGCGCACATTGAGAGTGGGGACTTTGCGACGTGGCACCGTGGGTGGATCGAGCGTTATGAGGCGGGCGCGGCGGCCCGGCTGGCGGTGTGAGCGAGGCGGAGCGACGGCAGAGCGTTGACGGGTCTGCGCGCCTGAATAGAGGGCGAGTGAGGTGGGTGAGTCCGACGCGGGTTGAGTTGATGATGGAGAGCCGCTCCGGAGTACACCTTGGAGCGTCGGTCGATTGATCATAATGCGGCTGCGAGCGGCGGTGGTAATGAGTCCGCCGATCAGAGTCTTGAGACTGCCAAGGTCGGCAAGGGGTTGGCGGTCGTTTGCGGGCGTGGCGAACACTGCCTGGCACTCAATGTTTGAGCGCGTCGCGCACGAATGCGAAAAGCTCCCTCGTGCTTGGATCATCGTCGAGACCGAGGGCCGCGTTGATCTTGTTGTGGTCGATGTCGTTTGCACCGAAGACCTTTACGGCAAGGCTGGCATTCTTCAGTACGGTGCCGAAGCGGAATGCCTGCGCGGTGTTGTCGGGGTGGCAGGCCAATGGTAGGTGGTGCCTGCGGCGCTGGCACGCCAACAATCAACCTGTCCCTTACTGTAGTCTGCCAGTGATTAGCCTGTCCCTATCGATGGGCGCGAACAATTAACCTGTCCCTATTGGGCTGGGGATTATTCCACAACGACGGTGGCTTCCTCAACGATGAGGCCGTATTTGTAGCCGCCTCCGAAATCGCGGTCGGTCGCTAACACGCCGGTGACCAACACAAGGTCCCCAATTTTCGCCGTTGCCGCGGTTGTCAAAGTCAGGTCGTTGGTTCCCTCTGCGCCGGAGCCATCCCGTATGTGCAGCCAATTCTTCCCCAGAATTCCGCCATTGAACTTCACCACGCGGCCGCGAACAGCGATCCGTTTACCCGCCAACTTCGCCTTGCCAGCGTATATCTCCGCCACGGTTTGACCCTCAGCCGCCCGATTGATGCCGGATAGGTCGGGCCCCGCTGCGGCGGGCGTCACTCCGGTGGGCGGATGGCCTTGGGGCAGCGCTGTCGTTGCGCTCACGTCACCGGTTCGCCTGCCGTTCACGGCGACATTGCCGCTAAAGTATACGACCTCAAACGTGCGATTCAGTGTTTTGCTATGATAGCCTTTCATCGGCATGGCTTCCGTGACGACTACGCTATCGCCAATTTTCACGGCAAACTGCGGTGCCGCCGCCCAGGCCTTAGAGGCGCCGGAATCAATCAGAACATAGGTATACCCACCTGCGTTCATGGTCTCAACGACTTTGCCCTTAATGCCGTCAGCGTTGGCCGGAGCGGTCGCCGCCGGGGCGACCGACAGCGCGAGTGCCAGTCCAAGAAGAACGATACCGGTGGGCAGAAAAGCTTTCATGCCGAGAACGGAGCACCAACTTTGGCCGCGCTTCAAGAAACTCCGCCAAAGGCGCGGTCTCGATCGTGCGATTCTATCGCTTCCTACATCGGGTTCTCGCCAGGATGATGCTCGCAACCGGTCGGCGCTCACATGAAGGAACAGGAAACAGTTAATGTTGCGCTGTGCCGCTTTGACGCGCTTGGACAATTTTGGCCGAACGCAGTTGGCAGCCTTACAAATTAGCAAGCCGTCGCCAGCCTCGACGAGTCTCCTGAGTTCACGGGCGGACCCTCGCCCCACCGGCTAGGGGATTGCCCCGCAGCGAGCGTCTCAGTCTCCTCGACTATTCATGCAGGCGACCGACCAATGAGATCATGCGCGCTGGTCGCTTTAGGTGCCTCTCCCGATCGTGGACTGTCGCAATCCGCGTAGCGTCGCCAAATCTCCCCAGTCGGTCCAAGCAGGCAGCGCATGCGGCAACGCGTGTTCACGCCGACCGGTCTTTTGGTGGTATGCAGCCAATTGCCGTTGCACGAAAGCTTTGGTCCCCAGTACGGCGCCGTCGGTGAAATACCGGATGCGAGAGCGCAGAAGAGTGGCCAGCGGCAGTTTTCCTCCTTCGTCAAGAACGCGTTGAAATTCAGTCAGCGGAATGCTTGCCGCCGCCTCGCGGGGACCCGCGCCGGTGCCGAACAGCGAGACTCGATACTGCGACTGTGCTTCGCTCCAATCTTTGCCGCCTGCGACCCGCCGGATGCCCTTTTGAGCGGCTTCATTCCCCGCGACGGCTTCGGAGTATCCGCAGAAGCGGTACTCCTTGGGATCGATGACCAAGCCTGCGCGAACGCAATTCAGATCGATGTAGGCAGCCATCGTTTGCAGCACCCCTTCCTTTGCTTCAACCAAGGTGCTCTTGAATCGCTCGGCCCAGAGCGTGCCGAAGCGATCATGGGACTCGTTATACCAGATTGAAAACCGCTGCTTGAGCAGCTTCATATACTGGGAGACGTCGCCCATCAATGCCAGCTGGCGCTGTCGCCACGGTGTGGCTAGCGGCCCGTTCACGGCGAGATCAGTCCGGATAACCTCGAGGCGTGCCATCTGGTAGGGCGTGGGAGTCGGATAGAGAACCTCGTAACGGCGGAGCAATTCGACGTCACCCACTTCCTCCTGTTGCGGCACGTCGACCAGAACATGAAAGTGATTGGACATGAGAGTGTAGGTGAGAACGTGGACGCCACAATAGTCCGCCACTTGCCAGAGCTGCCGGCGCAGGACTTCCTTCGCCACGTCGTCAAACAGCATTTCGCCGTTCACCGTGCGGGTGACGCAGTGATAAACTGCTTCGCTTTCCGTCGGAGGGAGCTTGATGCGTGCTTGTCTCACGGGAGCTCACACTGCTGGGCGTTTCCTGCGCATCCAGCACTCCGAATACTCAATTTTGAGTATATTGACCTGTCCCTTTGGCCGAGGTCGGAATTAACCTGTCCCTGAGAGATTTGGGATGGAAATGGCGGCACCCTTCTCCCACTTTCCGACCGCATGCACATTCTCGTCACCGGCGGCGCCGGTTTTCTGGGATCCCACCTGTGCGACCGATTAATCGCGGACGGCCACGAGGTAATCTGCGTCGATAATCTCTTCACCGGCCAAAAGACCAATATCGCCCACCTGCTCCCGACGAACGCTCGGTTCGAATTTGTCCGGCACGACATCGTCGATCCCTTCAAGTTCGAGGTCGACCAGATCTACAATCTCGCGTGCCCCGCGTCGCCGGTGCACTACCAGTTCAACCCCATCAAGACGGTCAAGACTTCCGTCATGGGCGCCATCAACTGCCTCGGACTCGCCAAGCGCGTGAAAGCCCGCGTCTTTCAGGCGAGCACGAGCGAAGTCTACGGCGACCCGGCCGTGCACCCGCAGCCCGAGAGTTACTGGGGACATGTGAACCCCATCGGGAGCCGCTCCTGCTACGACGAGGGCAAGCGCTGCGCCGAGACGCTCTTCTTCGACTATCACCGCGAAAACAACGTCGATATCCGCGTCGTCCGCATCTTCAACACCTACGGCCCGCGCATGCATCCGCACGACGGTCGCGTCGTATCCAACTTCATCGTGCAGGCCATCCGCGGCGAGAATCTCACCGTGTACGGCGACGGACTGCAGACCCGTTCTTTCTGCTACGTCGACGATCTCATCGAGGGCTTCCTGCGCTTCATGAGCCAGACTGAGACCGTGGGTCCATTGAACCTCGGCAACCCCGGCGAATTCACCATGCTCGAGCTCGCGGAACTCACCCTCAAGCTCGTCGGCGGCAAGTCAAAGATCGTCCACGATCCGCTCCCCGCCGACGACCCCCAGCAGCGGCAACCTGACATCACCCTGGCGAAACGCGTCCTGAAGTGGGAGCCTGTGGTCCCACTCGAGGAAGGGTTGAAACGCACCATCGCCTATTTCCGCGACTGCCTGTAGGCAAGTCACCCCGCTGGTCGCACCGCGACCCTGATTAGCGACAGGCCCCGGGTGGCCGGCAAGGCGGGTTGAAATAGGGACAGGCACCTCCCCGCAGTTCAGCAATCGGCTATGCACTGATTGCTTAGGGACAGGCACCGCACTCGTCCCGACCGCTCGCGATTTACCGACACGCCGGCGGCCGTCACCGCCGACAGGGACAGCGTATGCCATCGCCGATAGGGACAGGCACTTTGGCGCCGATTTAGGAGGTGCCGCCGAAGGGACAGGCACTATGTCATTGATTAGGGACAGGCACCTCGACCGCAATTTGGGGCCGGCTACTTACTGATGACAGGGCCGGGCGGTATGGTAGACTCAGCCCCGCGGCCTTTACAGGTAGCTCAGCCACGCGTCGCGGCGACGCCGCTTGAGCGCCGCGAACCAGGCGCACGCCGGATAGAGCAACGCGATCGCCACAGCCCAGGCGATGTAGACACCCCACAGCGGCAGCCCGGCGTCAGCGGGTGGGGGCGGAATGTGGGGGACGAAAGGCAAACCAATCAGCCATGGCGCCGAACCGAATCGAAATGTTTCGATCATCAGCGCCAACCCGTGGATCAGCGGAAGGTGGAGCAGATAATAAAACATCGGGACGCGACCAAACACGAGGAGCGGCTTCAGGGTCCGAGGGGTGTCGCGATCAGCCCACGCCAGCACGATCAGCGCCGGCCCAAGCGTCATCAGCAGATAACAAAGCGAGGGCGGATATTTCGTGCAGTCGAGGAATGACGCTACTGTGAAGCCAGGGCGCGCCTGCACTATCCACGGTCTTGCGTCGCCGTATACGTTCGAAAATCGCAACAGGATAAACCCGATCGTCAGCGCAATTCCGAGCCGCAGGACGAGCCCACGCCGTTCCGCCCACCCCCGGGTGAGAATCTGGCCGAAAGCATACCCCGCCGCCATCACCCCTATCCACGGCACCAGCGGGTACCCGATTCGCAGCTGGAAACCCGGAGCAAACTTGATCGCGCCGCCGGCGTGCAGGACCTGCCAAATCCACGCCGCACCCCCGAAGGCCCGCGGCTGTATTCCGTCCCATGCATTGTGGCCGACGATCAGCAGAATGCCGAAAGTCGCGATCGCCCAAATCGGGAGGTGAATTAGCGCCGCGAGCACGATCATCGACCAGCCGATGGCCCAGATCACGATGCCGAGGTAGGTGTGAATATCCAGGGTGAAGGCCCAACCCGCCCAGTGAATCACCGTCAGTTCGAGCAAGATCAGCCAGGCGCCCCGCGTGACAAGAAACCACGACAGCGCGCGCTTCGATTTGCCGCGGCTCCCCGACAAAAATGCCCCGGTTCCCGCCAGAAAGATGAAAACCGGTGCGCAGAAATGCGTGATCCACCGCGTGAAAAAGATCGGCGGCGACGTCGTGGAAAAATCCGTTGGGCCGAAACCGTGCACCTGACTCCAGTGCAGGTAATCGCGCGTGTGATCCAACGCCATCAGTACCATCACAACGCCACGCAGGAGATCGACGGACTCCAGCCGGCTACGAACGGGTAATTTGGCCGCAGTGAGACCGACGGGGGCTGTCGAGTCGACGAGAGCTCTCATGGTGGGGCGCAGTCGGCAGGCGGGGGTAGCCCGGCAACTGCGGCCAGAGGCTGTTGTCCCGGTCGCGCAAATCAAGCCTTACCTGCTGATCCAGCCGTATTCGCGCCGCCCCGGAACGCCTACCCATTTGTCATTTGCCAAGCCGGGGGCGCCTCCTAACGTTCGACCCTCTTCATGCTCTCGTTTCTCCTCAAACGGTTTTCCGGCCGGCACTACAAGAAATTCCTCGAAAAGGTGCGTCCGACCGTCGTGCGCATCAACCAATTGGAGCAGGAGTATCAGGCCCTGACCGACGAGCAGCTCCGGGCCAAGACCGACGAATTTCGCGCCCGCATTGCCGCAGAGACCGATAAAAAGGCCGCCCTCGATGCCATTCTCCCGGAAGCGTTCGCCACCGTGAAGAACGCCGCCCGGCGGATGTTCGGACGCAAGGTCATCGTCAACGAACACGAGCTCACCTGGGACATGATTCATTTCGATGTCCAACTCATCGGCGGCATCGCGCTCCACGAGGGCAAGATTGCCGAGATGGCCACCGGTGAAGGTAAGACGCTCGTCGCCACGCTTCCCCTTTACCTCAATTCGCTCGGCGGCCGGAATACCCAACTCGTCACCGTCAACGACTATCTCGCCCGCCGCGACTCCGAGTGGATGGGCCACCTCTACAATTTCCTGGGGATCACCGTCGGCTGCATTCAGCAGCAGATGGCGCCGGATCTCCGCCGCGAGATGTACGGCCGGGACATCACCTACGGCACCGCCAGTGAATACGGTTTCGATTACCTGCGCGACAACGGCATGGCGACGCGGATGGAAGACCAGGTGCAGCGCGATTATTGGTACTGCATCGTCGACGAAGTGGATTCGATCCTCGTCGATGAGGCGCGCACCCCTCTGATCATCTCCGGCCCGGCGCCCATCGAGCGGGAGCAGCCTTTCACGCGGCTCAAGCCGCCGGTCGAAAAGCTCGTGAACGACCAGCTCCGGCTCTGCAACCGGATCGTGTCCGAAGCGAAGGAGATTCTCGAGAAACCCAACGTCACGTCCGACGAGCGGCTCACGGCCGCGCAGAAGATGCTCCAGGTAAAAATGGGCAACCCTAAGAACAAGCAGCTTCTCCGGCTGATGGAAAACGGCGACTGGCGGAAGCTCCTCGACAAGACCGAGACCGAGCTGAACTCCGACCTAAACAAGGAGGAGCTCTACAAGCTGAAGGAGGAGCTGCTGTACGTCATCGACGAGCGCCAGCACCAGGCCGACCTCACCGAAATCGGCCGTAACAAGCTGCGGCCTGACAATCCGGATGCGTTCATGCTGCCCGACCTCGCGACCGAGTTCAGCGACCTCGACAAGGACCCCGCCTTCACCCCGGAACAGCGCGAGGCGCGGAAGCTCGCCTCCCAGCAACACTTCGCTGAAGTCTCGGAGGAAATCCATGCCATCTCCCAGCTGCTGCGCGCGTATTCACTTTATGAACGCGACGTCGAATACGTCGTCACCCCCGATGCCAAGGTCCTGATCGTCGACGAGAACACCGGTCGCGTGATGCCGGGCCGCCGTTGGTCTGATGGCCTGCACCAGGCCGTCGAGGCGAAGGAAAACGTCAGCATCGAACGCGAGACGCGGACCTATGCCACGATTACGATCCAGAATTACTTCCGGATGTACGAAAAGCTCGCCGGCATGACGGGCACGGCCGAGACCGAGGCGACCGAGTTCAGCGACATCTACCGGCTGGCCGTGCAGGTCATCCCGACGAACAAGCCCTGCATCCGGACGGACCGGAATGACTCCATTTTCAAGACGCGGCGCGACAAGTACACGGCCGTGGTGAAGGAGATCGAAGACGCCAACAAACGGGGCCAGCCGGTGCTCGTCGGCACGACAAGTGTCGAATCGTCCGAAGTCCTCTCCCGCATGCTCCGGCGTACCGGCATCATTCATACGGTGCTCAATGCCAAGTTCCATGCGCAGGAGGCCGACATCGTGACGCGCGCGGGGCAGCGGAGCGCCGTCACGATCGCCACCAACATGGCGGGCCGCGGCACCGACATCAAACTGGGGGAAGGCGTCCGGGAACTCGGCGGCCTCTACGTCATCGGCACCGAGCGACACGAGTCGCGGCGCATCGATCGCCAGTTGCGCGGCCGCTGCTCGCGCCAGGGTGATCCGGGTCTGACGAAGTTTTATCTCTCGCTCGAGGACGATCTGATGCGGTTGTTCCTCCAGGGCAATCTCGCCTCGAAGTTGATGGAGGGCTCGATGCAGGAGGGTGAGGAACTCGAGCATCCGTGGCTCAACCGCTCGATCGAAAGCGCACAGAAGAAGGTCGAGCAGCAGAATTACTCCATCCGCAAGCGGCTGCTGCAATACGACGACGTGCTCAACCAGCAGCGCGAGGTCGTGTATGGGATCCGCAACGGCGCGATCAACGCGGAGCGGCCCAAGGAGATTATCTTCGAGCAGATCGAGGAGGAGCTGCACACGCGGCTCGAGGTGGCCGGTTTCGGTGAGAAAACCGGCGCGACCAAGACCGCCATCGAAAGCCTCGTCGGCTGGCTGAATTCGCATTTTCCCATCAGCGTGAAAGTGGAGGAACTCGCCGGGGAACCGGACGCGCTGGTCGCCATGCTGCTCGAACGGATCAAGAAGGCGTACGCGGTGAAGGAATCGGTCGAGATCCCGGAAGCATTGGGCTCGCTCGAGCGGTACGTGGTGATCAACGCGATCGATCACCACTGGCAGGAGCACCTCACGGAGATGGAGGATCTGCGCCGCTCGATCGGGCTGCGCAGCTACGGCCAGAAGGATCCACTGGTTGAATACAAGGGCGAGGCCTACAAGTATTTCGAGGAGCTGATGAACAATGTGCGGCTGCAAATCTGCACCGGCCTGTTCCGCAGCGCGTCCAATCTGGAGTCGTTTGAAAACATGCTGGCGCTGCTGAGCCGCACCGCGCACGCGGTGGGTCCGGCCGACGCACCGGCGGCGGGCGGCCCCCCCGGTGGCGGCGGTCTGCAAATCAACACCACGGTGACGAGCAGCGGACCGGCCGTGGCGACGGCTCCCGAGCAGGAAATCCAGTTGCCGAAGGTGACGATCCGCCGCGAGCTGCCGAAAGTCGGCCGCAATGATCCGTGCCCCTGTGGCAGCGGGAAGAAATTCAAACATTGCCACGGCGCATGACGCGTCCGTCCGGCCGGCTTGACGGCCCGACCCGCGGGCGGACGCCAACGCCCGCATCCAATGGCTGACGTCACCCCGCAACCGTTCGATCCCTACGAGCCCCGGCCGACTTTTCTGCAGCGAAATGCAGATGCGGTCGCGGCCACGGCGGTGTTTGTCCTCACCGTTGTGCTCGGCGTGGTTTCCTTCCCGCCTTACCACACGCCGGAATTCGCGTACGTGATGCTCACGCCCGGCGTATTCTGGGCGTATCGCCGGCCGCGCTTGAAGTTGTTCGCCGGCACCCTGCTCGTCGCGCAGGCAGTGCTCTGGACCATCCTGCTCGGCTGGCTGCATAACGTCACCTGGGCCGGTTTGTTTTTGCTTGGCCCCTTCATCGGCGCCTGGGTGGGCAGCTGGTATCTCGTCGCGTGGTGGATCCTGCCGCGGATGCTCGGCCAGCCGACCCCGACCCGGCTGCTGGCGATGCTCGGGCTCGCCGCGGCTTGGGTATTGATAGAATGGACACGCACCTGGCTGCTCGGTGGTTTCCCCTGGCTGCCGCTGGCCGCGAGCCAGTGGACGATGGTGAGCATGCTGCAAATCGCCTCCTATACCGGCGCGACCGGCGTCTCGTTCGTCGTGGTGGCGGTGAATCTGGGATTTGCCGCGTACGCGCACCGGCTGTTGCGCGAAAACGTCACCGGGCTCAACAAACGCAGCCAGGAGTTTTTTCTCGCGCTCTTCCTGGTGCTCACCTGCTTCAGCGTTCATGTGCAGCAGACCTTCAACCGCGTGCACTACGGCGTGCCGTTGGGTCGGATCGCCTTTGTCCAGCCGTATATCCCGCAAAATCTCAAATGGGATTCGGCGCAGGAGCCGGAGATTCGTGCTGTGCTGATCAAGCAGACGCTCGCCGCGGCGGCGACCAAGCCCGACCTGATTCTCTGGCCCGAAGCCGCCACGCCGTGGGCGGTTCGCGGAGATGATAACATGAAGGCGTTCGTCGAGTCGCTCGCCAAACGGGCGAACACGCCGATGGTGCTTGGCTCGATCGCGATCGAGAAGGGCGGCACGCCTGACGCTGCGTGGTTGAACGGCGCGTTTGTGGCTACTCCGGACCGCGGGCTGCACGCCGATTATTATGCCAAGCGGCAGCTCGTGCCATTCGGTGAGTTCGTGCCGCTGCGCCCGCTGCTGGGCTGGTTGCGCAAATTCGTGCCGATCGGCGAGGATTTCACGCCGGGTCCAGATTCGTCGCCGTTGATCGTGCCGCTGCGGGGTGAACCCACCATTTTTGGGCCGCTGATTTGTTATGAGGACATCTTCCCGTCACTGGCGCGGCGGAGCACGCAGGCGGACTCGGCCGTTCTCCTCGTGCTGACGAACAACGGCTGGTTTGGCGAGGGCGGCGCCGCGTATCAACATGCCGCGCACTCCGTCCTGCGGGCAGTCGAGAACCGCCGGCCCGTCCTGCGGTGCGGCAATGGCGGCTGGAGCGGCTGGATCGACGAATTTGGCGGTATCCGTTCCATTGTGACGAACGATGAGAATCGGATTTACTTTCGCGGCACCCGTACAGTGAACGTCACCCGCGACCGCCGCTGGGTTGGGCAAACCACGTTCTACACCGAGTACGGCGAATGGTTCGTCGCCCTGTGTGCAGCCCTGCTCATGTTCGCCGTGCTCCTGCTGCGGGTGAGTCCGAACGTCGTCGTGGAGCCGGCACCGGACGAGACGGCGCGCGTCTGAGCGCGGCACCGCTCGCGCCTGGATGAGCGACGGGCCGGGCGTGACGGAAGGCTCGGCACCTGCACGAAAAAGTCCCAGCTTCCCGCCATGTCTGCGCGCTATTCCGCCGATGAACTCATAACGTTTGGCCGTGTGTTGCTGCTCGGAGCGGGCCTCGAGCCGGAGAAAGCCGGCATCGTCGCCGAGATCCTCGTCGAAGCTGATTTGCTCGGCCACACGACCCACGGACTCGCGCTGTTGCCGGCTTACCTCGCAGAGATCGAAAGAGGCAGCATGACGAAAACCGGTCAGCCTCGCGTGCTCTCCGATTTTCCGGCGGCCGTGACATGGGATGCGAATCGCCTGCCGGGCCCGTGGGTTGTCGTGCAGGCGCTCGAAACGGCCATCACCCGCGCCCAGCAAAATGGCACGGCCGCGGTTTCCATCCGTCGCAGCCATCACATCGCGTGCCTCGCCGCTTATCTCCAGCGCGTGACCGATCGTGGCATGATGGTGGTCTTGACGTGTTCCGATCCGACGGTCTGCAGCGTGGCGCCGTTCGGCGGGCGAACCGAAGTGTTCACGCCCAATCCGCTCGCGGCGGCCTGGCCAACCGGAGGCGATCCCGTACTCATCGACGTGTCGATGTCGATCACCACGAACGCGCTCACGAAACGCCTGCACTCGGAAGGCCGCACGTTTCCGGGCCAGTGGGCGCTCGATGCGCAGGGAGTGCCGACAGATGATCCGGCGGCCCTTTATGCGGACCCGGCCGGCACCTTGCTGCCGATCGGCGGCATGGACCACGGACACAAAGGCTACGCGCTCGCCCTGTTGGTCGAAGCGCTGACCGGCGGGCTGGCGGGGCATGGTCGCGCCGATCCCAAGGAAGGCTGGGGCGCGACCGTGTTCGTGCAGGTTTACGACCCGGCCGCCTTCGGCGGTCTGGCCGCTTTTCGAAAACAAACAGCGAGGGTCGCCGAGTTGTGCCACGAGTCTTTGCCGCGACCGGGAATCGAGCGCGTCCGTTTGCCGGGTGAGGCAGGTTTGCGTCGACGAGCCGAGCAGTTGGCGCGAGGCGTCGACGTATACCCGAGCATTCTTCCCGCTCTGGCGCCGTGGGCGGAAAAGCTCGCGGTGGCGGCGCCGCGGGCAATCGGAAGATAGCAGGTGCGCCACTATCACGGCGGTCGTCGACCAGCCAACGCCAGTCGGAGACTGGCGCCACTTCGAACGTACTTTCACTCGAATTCTCCGAGGCGAGAAGGTCTGGTCACGCGTGAGCGCTAAACAGCTCCGCGATCACATCCTCGAGCGGCACGTCTTCGATCGTGATGTCGGCAACCGGGCCGGCGCTCAGGATTTCCTGCGAAACGGCAACCACATTTTCCCCTGCAACGGTGAGCCGGAACTTGCCGTCGTCGGTGCGGGTGGTCGCACCGTAGTTCGACTGCCACGTGTCCGGAAAGGCCGCGTTGCCGGCGGTGTCGATCGCAGGAACAAAAGCGATGATCTTGCGGCGCGCGCCGCCCGAAGTTTCCAGCCGATCGAGCGCACCGTCGTAAATCTTGCGGCCCTTGTGAATCACGATCACGCGTTCGCAGAGTTCCTTGATGTCGGCCATGTAGTGGCTCGTCAGCAGGATGGTCACGCGATACCGGCGGTTGTAGTCGCGCAGAAAATGCCGCACCGCCCGCTGCGAAACGACGTCGAGCCCAATGGTGGGTTCGTCGAGGAATAGCACGCGCGGCCGGTGCAGCAGCGCGGCGATCAACTCCATCTTCATCCGCTCTCCCAGCGAAAGCTCGCGCACCATCACGTTCAACTTGCGACCCACATCGAGGAGCGTGACGAGTTCATCGAGCGTCTTCTTATATTCCCCGGCGGGGATGGCGTAAATTGCCCGCAGCAAGTTGAAGGATTCGATCGCGGGGAGGTCCCACCACAGCTGGTTCTTTTGTCCCAGCACCAGCGCGAAAATCCGACGGTAGGCGTTCTCGCGCTTCGTCGGATCGAATCCCGCGACGCGCGCGGTGCCGCTCGTCGGGTAGATGAGCCCGGAGAGCATCTTCAACGTGGTGGTTTTGCCCGCCCCATTCGGTCCCAGAAACCCGACGAACTCACCTTCCGCGATGGTGAAAGAAACATCCTTCGCCGCCGCGGTTTCCTCGTACGTGCGCCGGAACAGCCCCTTCACGCCGCCCCAGAAGCCCGGTTGCTTCTTGTACGTGCGGAAAATCCGCGTGAGCTGCTCGACCTCGATCATGCGGTTTTTGCCGGGCAAAAACCTACTGCTGCGTGAACGCCGGCAGCTTGACGATCTTGCCGCCGGCCAGCGCCGACTCGTGCGTGCACAGACCCACGCACGTCCAGTTGGCCGACTGCACGGCGTTTGGAAAAGGCGCGCGGTCTTCGATCAACGCCGTGAGAAATTCGTGCGCGAGGTGCGGGTGCGAGCCACCGTGCCCGGCGCCCTGGGTGAAGCTGAGATGCGTCTTCTTGCCCAGGTCGTACACCCCCTTCGTCGTGAACTTCCGGATACCAGCCGGCAGTCGTTTCGCAAAGTCCGGCACCGTGATCTTCTTCGGGATTTTCGCCTCGGGCCGCTTCGCGGTGTGCAACACGTGTGGCTCGTGCTCGACCAGCGTCCACTCGAACGATTTCTTCGAGCCGTAGACATCGATGCTCTCGCGGTACTGCCGCGCGACATCGAACAGCGACCGGATGATCCGCGCCGTGAGATCGGAATCCTTCAGTTTGATGTGCGCTGTCTCGACGGCGAACGGCGAGCCGTACTGCTTCACCAGCTCCGGGCGAATTGTCCCCGAGCCAAAGCACGAAACATATTCTGCGACGCCGTTGGTGAGCGCCATCATCGGGCCCACGCAGTGCGTCGCATACCACATCGGCGGCAGGCCCGGCCAGTAGTTCGGCCAGCCGTCCATGTCCTGCTGGTGGCTCGCCTGGAGAAACTGGATTTTCCCCAGCTCGCCCTGGTCGTAGAGTTCCTTGATGTAGAGATATTCGCGCGCGTAGACGACCGTCTCCATCATCATGTACTTCAGCCCGGTCTTTTTCGTGAGCTCCACGATTTTGCGGCAGTCCTCGATCGATGTCGCCATGGGCACCGTGCACGCGACATGTTTTCCCGCCTTCAACGCCTTGATCGCTTGCGCTGCATGATCGGGAATCGGCGTGTTGATGTGCACCGCATCAATGTCCGGGTCGCGCAGCAGTTCGTCATAATCGGTGTACCCTTTCCCGATCCCAAACGCATCCTGGATCGTTTTCAGTTTTTTCGGATCGCGCTGACAAACCGCCACGAGGTTCGCGTCGGGATGCGCCTGGTAGATGGGGATGAACTCGGCGCCGAAGCCGAGCCCGACGATCGCGAGGTTGATTTTCGGGGGCATGGTGAAAGAGGTTCCGTTGCTCGTTCAGGCAAACAACTGCTTGAGAAACGCGAGCCCGTCGGACGCAAACCCGTCCTGGCTCGGCTCCATCGGCCGCCAGAAGCAGACCGCGCCGGCGAGTTCCTTGATCTCCGGCGTGAAGCTTTCGATCGCGATTCCGCCCCGATAGCCCGCGGCCTGTGCCGCCACAATCCCGCGCTTGAACGTATCCCAGCGCACCTGGCCCTTGCCGGGACAGCCGCGATAGTTGTCCGAAACCTGCACGTGAACGAGCCGGTGCCCGATCGTACGCAACGCCTTCTCGTTGTCGCGTTCTTCCAAATTCATGTGGTAGCTGTCGGCCATCACGCCCGCTGCCGGGTGTCCGATGTCGTCGACCATGCGCGCAACATCCTCTGCGGTATTGACGAGATCGGTCTCAAAACGGTTGAGCGGTTCGATCGCAAGCCGCACGCCGCGCGCCGCGGCGAGCTCGCAGGCCTTGCGCAAGTTGCCCACCGCGCGCTCCCATTCGGTGCGGCGCTGCTCGGCCGGCAGCAGCCGGCGTTTGCCCACTGCGGAATACATCGGTCCGGCAAAAACGTCCGTGCCCAGCTCGGCGCAAAGGTCGAGGCTGCGCGTGATGTACTCGAAGCAAACGGCGTGCACCTTTGGGTCCTCGTGCGTCAGGTCGCGCGTCGGCCCAAAGGCCCCACAGCCGACGCAGGTCAGCCCGTGATCGTCGAGCGCGCGGCGGACGGTTGGGCCGTTGATGAGAGTCGGGTCCTCGATGGGTACTTCGACGAAATCGAAACCCATCCCTTTGATCTTGGGAAAAAGCGCGACGGTTTCCGTCGTGAAAGGAGATGTCCAAAGCCAGGTGCTGACGCCGAATTTCATGGGGAGGCGTTAGTAATCGTATCCGGGTTGGAATTGTCGAGGCTGCTTCTGTGGCCCGTTTTTCACTCCGAAAAGCATCACCTCGTCCGGTCGGGAGACGGCCGGAATGTGTTCCGACACAACCCCGCTTTACGGAATGCGAATTCAGTGTATGGTCCCGATTGCCATGAAGCCTAACGTTCTCGTTTCACTGGTGGCACTCGCCGCCATGGCGCTGGGAGCAGGGTGTGGGTCGTCGCAAATGTCGCGCATTGACCGGAATCGGGATTTGTACGAGACGTGGCCCATCGACACGCGCCAGGCGGTCCTTGAAGGCCGCCTCGAGGCTGGCATGACGCCAGACATGGTGCGGGTCGCGTGGGGAGAACCGTCGGAGGTCGTCAGCCAGTCACGATCGGGCGACGAGATCTGGGTTTACAAGCGGGGCGGCAGCGATGGTTCGGTTATGTATCCCGGAGGGACGATGGGGACGATGGGCGGCACCAACGCGGGCACGCTCGGCGCGCCCGTTGGCAGCATCAGTATTGGTTCCGGTCGCGGAGTGGGGACGAGTATCGGCACGGGAGTCGGTGTCGGCATGGGCGGCGGCGTAATCGGTTCCGGAGGAATGGGCGGAATGGGCGGCCCCATTGTGACTCCGCCGACGCCGCCGGAGATCCGCGAAGTTGTGTTTCGTGGTGGGGTGGTTCACCGCGCTGACAAGCCGTAGCAGGGAAGAGCAGAAGACTCGGAAGACGCGGAAGACGCAGAAGATCAAAATCCACTCGCTGGCGCTTGCAGCCGCCGAGAACCGTAGGCCGCTGTTCCGCTGTTGCTCCAATCTGCCGGCTCCGATCAAAATCCCAGTTTCTTGTAATCGAGTACGGTGTGGCTGATGAAGCCGTTCGCCAGCGCGGTGCGATCCGTCAGCAATTCCGGCGGCGAAAGATCATCACCCAAGCGGAAAATCAGCCGGTGCGTGCCATCGTCTCCGGCCGGCGTGAACAGGCCGGGCACGACAACGCGCGCGGGCACCGTCCGGCGTACCTCGGTGTCGGGCCGGCATGGCAGAGGGAAGTTTACGTTGTGCACGATGAAGCTGCGGGGAAGCGTCGCTTCCGCTAACTGGGGCGCAAGTCGCGCGGCATGTTGCGCCGAGACTTTCACGATCGCGTGCAGTTCAGGGCCCGGGATGTCACCCGCCGCCTTCAGCTGATCGTACATTTCGCTCGTGAGATCCTGGGAGAACGCGATCGCGGGCAGCCCGTGCAATGCGCCTTCCCACGCTCCCGCAATCGTGCCGCTGGCAATGATGAAGCCGAGCGACGCGTTCAAGCCGACGTTGATCCCGCTGATGACGGCGTCGATACTTGCATCCAGCGGCAGCAGGTGGCCGACAGCGATGTTGATGCCGTCGCTCGGTGTGCCGTCGACAATCCAGGTTGGGCAGCCGAGCCCGCGATCGGCCGCCGTGGCGTGAACCGGACGGTTGCGTGATTTCGCGGCGCCAATCCAGCTCTGCTCCCGCTTGGGCGCGACGACGAACAGGTCGTGGCCGGCGCCACGCAACGCGTGCACAAGTTCGTGGAGAAAGACGCTGTGGATGCCATCATCATTGGTGACCAGGAATCTCATGCGGAAGTTGGAGAAGGATAAGATTCCCTAGCATCAGCGTGGGCGGCGTCGAGGGTGTTCGCTGCGGAGCGACGGGCAACAACTGCTGCATAGCGCTCGCCAATATAGGCCGAGGCTGAGCGGCACGCGCGGTCTATGATGATCGGTGTATGCGTTCAGGTGCGACAACCGTCAGACAGCCGATGACCCACTACTCGTGGAGTCCGGGGGATCCGGTTCCACGTGCGCGCAACGTTCCAAAGCATGAAAACCATTGTTTTCAACAACACCGTCCTGCGCGATGGTCATCAATCACTGGCCGCGACGCGGATGACGACCGCCCAAATGCTGCCTGCCACCGCGCGCCTCGACGGACTCGGGTTCGGTGCCCTCGAAACATGGGGCGGGGCGACGATCGACGCCACGCTGCGCTTTTTGCGCGAAAATCCGTTCGACCGTCTCGATCAGTTGAAGGCCGCCGCGCCACGCACGCCGCAGATGATGCTGCTGCGCGGCCAGAATATCGTGCAGTACACGAGCTTTCCGGACGATGTGGTGGAGTCGTTCGTCCGCTGTGCCGCGCGACACGGGATGGATATCTTCCGGGTTTTCGACGCGCTCAACGATGCGCGCAATCTGAGCACGGCCATTCGCACGGTTAAGGCCGAAGGCAAGCACGCCCAAGGCGTGATTTGTTATACGACGAGCCCGGTTCATACCTCCGCCAAGCTGGCCGCGCTCGCCGATGAACTCGTGGAGCTCGGCTCGGACTCGATTTGCATCAAGGATATGGCCGGGTTGCTGACGCCGCGCGTGGCCTACGATTTGGTGAAGTCGATCAAACGGCGGCACTCCGTGCCGTTGGTTGTCCATAGTCACGACACCGCTGGTTTGGCGCTCGCTGCGTATCTGGCCGCGATCGATGCCGGAGCGGATGCGATCGACACCTCGATCACGCCTTTTGCCAACGGTACCGGCCAGCCGGATACGGTGCGGATGCTGGCTGCGCTGACCGGGCATCCGCGGGCGCCCCAGTATGACCGGCAGGTGTTGCTCGAATTGCGCAAATACTTCGAAGGAGTGGCGGACGAACTGAAGAAGTTCATGAACCCGGCCAACGATCGCGTGGACAGCGATACGCTGAGTTATCAAGTGCCCGGCGGCATGCTGAGCAATTTCAGGACACAGCTGGCCGAGATGAAGATGGAGGCACGTTTCAACGACGTGATGGCCGAGGTGCCGGTGGTGCGGGAGGCGCTCGGTTGGATTCCTCTCGTCACGCCAACGTCGCAGATTGTCGGCACACAGGCGGTGCTCAACGTGAAGTTCGGCCGCTGGAAAAACCTCGCGCAGGCGTCGGTCGATATCGCGCTCGGCCGTTACGGCCGGACGCCGGGTCCGATCAATGGCGAGTTGCTCGCGTTAATCCGCAAGCAATCCGGCCAGGAGGCGGTGGAGGGGCGGCCGGCAGATCTGCTGAGCCCGCGGATGCCAAGAATACGCGAGGAACTCGCCGCGAAAGGCATGCCGGTGTCGGATGAGAACGCGGTACTTCACGCGATGTTCCCGCGGGAGCTGGAGGCCCTGCACAAATCGCTGGCCCCCGCTCCGGTCGCACCGGCCCCGGCCCCGGCCCGGGTATCAGTTTCTACGGCTGGAACACCGCAGACGGCGGTGTCGCTGAATCCACCGGGCGTGGCCGCCCCGCTCAATGGACGCGTATCAAGAGTGGCGTTCACGCTCAACCATACGCGGTACGAAGCGCTCATCGAGGAGCTGAATTGACCATGAGCTCCAATATTACCGGATCGCTCTTTGCAGATTTTCCCGCGGCTTCGGACGCCGACTGGCGCCAGGCGGCCGAGGAATCGCTCAACGGAGCACCCATTGAAAAGAAACTGGTCACCCGAACGCCCGAAGGCATCGACTTGCAGCCGATCTATTCGCGCGCCGACGGTGAAAAACTGCGCCTCGCCGACGAGTGGCCCGGGTTGCCGCCGTATGTTCGCGGCGCTGATCCGCTGGGAAGCCGTGCCAACGGCTGGTTCATCTGCCAGAATCTGGCGGGCGTTCCTGCCCATGATTTCAACGCGGTTCTTCGCCACGATCTCATTCGAGGACTGAACGCGATCAGCCTTCCGCTCGACGCGGCGACGAAACTCGGGCTCCCCTCCGAGGAACGCGCGACGGGCGCCGCGTCCGAGCGTGAGAAAGGTCTTCCGATGCGGACGACCGAGGATGTTGATCATGCGCTGCGCGGGGTGGAGTTGGCCTCGGTGCCGCTTTTCGCATCGGCGGGCGTTGCGGCATTGCCCGTTACAATGCTGCTGACCAACTGGCTCGTCGGGCAGAGTCAACCCCCGTCGAACTTGCATGGCGCGGTGGTGGGCGATCCGTTTTCCGGGTGGCTGAGTTACGGCCGCCTTCCCGTGAGTCTCGAGACCACGTTCGATGATCTTGCGACGCTCACGTCATGGGTCCAGCGCGACGGACTCCGGCTCCGAACGATTGGCGTGGATGCGGGGGCCTGGGCCGACGCGGGCGCCCACGCGGTGCAGGAACTCGCGTTCGGCCTCGCGACCGGTGTGGCGTATTTGCGCGCCTTGGACGCGCGCGGAATCGGGATCGAGTTGGCGGCGCCGCGGGTGCTTTTCACCTACGCGCTGGGTTCGAATCTCTTCATGGAGATCGCCAAACTGCGCGCGGCGCGGCTGCTCTGGGCGCGGGCGATCGCGGCGACGGGCGGCGGAGCCGAAGCGCAGCGTCTGGTGTGCCATGGGCGCACCACCGCCTGGAACAAAACCGTGCTGGACCCGCACGTGAATCTTCTGCGCACCACCAGCGAGGCCTTCGCGGGCGTCGTCGGCGGCTGCGCGGGATTGCAGGTCGGCGCATTCGATGCATGTGAGCGCGCTCCGGACGAGTTTTCGCGCCGGCTTGCGCGCAACGTTCAGATCATCCTGGCGGAGGAGTGTCAGCTTGGGCGCGTCATCGATCCCGCCGGGGGCTCATGGTATGTTGAGACCGTCACGCGGCAGCTCGCGGAAAAGGCCTGGAGCCTGTTTCAGGACATCGAACGCCGCGGCGGGATGGCGGCGGCCATTCGCGAGGGATATCCGCAGGCGCTGGTCGAGAAAACCGCCGCCGAGCGGATTGGTGCGGTCGAGTTGCGACGCGACGCTGTCATTGGCACGAACCTGCAGCCGAATCTGCGTGAGAAAATGTCCCCCGAGGCAGATTTCGCGACGCCATATACGACGGTGCGGTCTGGCCCCGACGCCGCGCCAGAGGTGAAGCGGCTCGTGCCGCGACGTCGCGCTGCGCCCTTCGAGGCTTTGCGGCGCCGAAGCGAAGCGTGGCTGGCTCGCACGGGCGCGAGACCGAAGGTGTTCCTCGCGGGTCTTGGGCCGCGCAAGCAGCACGCGGCGCGCGTTGATTTCTCGAGCGCATTTTTCGCCGCCGGTGGATTCGAGCCAGTGGTCGCCAAAGGGCTGGAAACGTCGGAGTCGGCCGCACGCGCGGCGCTGGAATCCGGTGCGCCGATCGTTGTCATCTGTTCCACTGACGAAACCTATCCCGCGCTCGTGCCTCCGCTGGCCGCGGCATTGAAGGCAGCCGACAAACCACCGCTCGTCGTCGTGGCCGGTCTGCCGGCCACCCCCGAGTTGCAGCAGCAATTCAAGTCCGCCGGCGTGGATGAGTTCATCCACCTGCGCGCCAACTCCGTGACGCTCCTGTCGGCGCTTCAGGACAAACTCGGCCTCTGACCACTGCCTCCCATGAACTTTCCCGATTATACGAAAATTCCCTTTGATGCCACGGTGGTGGCCGGCGGCACCGAACCTGACTGGCTCGCGGCGGCCCGCGCGACCGGCGGCGGTCCTGACGCCCTTGGCGACTGGGACACGATGGAGCAGCTTCCGGTCAAGCCCGTTTACGGCCCTGCCGATTTGCGAGAAGTCGAGCACCTCGGCTTCACCGCCGGAATCCCGCCGTATTTGCGCGGGCCCTACGCGACGATGTACGTGCTGAAACCGTGGACGGTTCGCCAGTACGCGGGCTTCTCCACCGCCACCGAGTCGAACGCGTTTTACAAACGAAACCTCGCGGCGGGTCAGATGGGCCTTTCGGTGGCGTTCGATCTCGCGACACATCGGGGCTACGACAGCGATCACCCGCGCGTCGTCGGTGATGTGGGGAAAGCGGGCGTGGCCGTCGACTCGGTGCTCGACATGCAGGCGCTGTTCGCGGGCATCCCGCTCGATCGTATCAGCGTATCAATGACGATGAACGGCGCGGTGCTGCCCGTGCTGGCATTCTACATCGTGGCCGCGCTCGAGCAGGGCGTGAAGATGGAGCACCTTTCGGGCACGATTCAGAACGACATCCTGAAGGAGTACATGGTGCGGAACACCTACATCTATCCGCCCGCGCCCTCGATGCGGATCGTTGCTGACATCTTCGAGTTCACCTCGAAGCAGATGCCGAAGTTCAACTCGATCTCGATTTCCGGCTACCACATGCAGGAAGCCGGCGCGACCGCTGACCTCGAACTCGCTTACACGCTCGCCGACGGACTCGAGTATCTGCGCGCCGGGGTCAAGGCGGGCATTGAGATCGACGCGTTTGCGCCGCGGCTCTCGTTCTTCTGGGCGCAAGGGAAGAACCTGTTCATGGAAGTCGCCAAGATGCGCGCCGGCCGTCTGCTCTGGGCGAAGCTCGTGAAGCAGTTCAACCCGCAGAATCCAAAATCGATGGCGTTGCGCACCCATTCGCAAACGTCGGGCTGGTCGCTCACCGAGCAGGATCCGTTCAACAACGTCGCCCGCACGTGCATCGAGGCGATGGCCGCGACGATGGGGCACACGCAGTCGCTGCACACGAACTCCCTCGACGAGGCCATCGCTTTGCCGACTGATTTCTCCGCGCGAATCGCGCGCAATACGCAGCTCTTCCTCCAGGCGGAGACCGGGATCTGCAACGTGGTCGATCCATGGGGCGGCAGCTACTACGTCGAGCGGCTTACGCAGGAACTCGCGCGCAAAGCCTGGGCGCACATCGAGGAGGTGGAGAAACTCGGCGGCATGACCAAGGCGATCGAGACGGGACTGCCAAAATTGCGGATCGAAGAGGCGGCCGCGCGCCGGCAGGGGATGATCGATTCCGGTCAGGAGACGATCGTCGGGGTGAACAAACACCGGCTCGAGCAGGAGGCGCCGATGGAAATCCTCGAGGTGGACAACACGGCTGTGCGCGAGGCGCAGATCAAACAGCTGCATAAACTGAAGGCCGAACGCGACAGCGCGGCGGTCCAACGCTGCCTCGCCGCGCTCACGGCGTGTGCTCGCACTGGCGACGGCAACCTGCTCGCGCTCAGCATCGAGGCCGCGAAAGCCCGCGCCACCCTCGGCGAAATCTCGGATGCGCTCGAACTGGTCTATGGACGCTACCAGGCGCAGATCCGCTCGATCTCCGGTGTGTATCATCGCGCGTTTGCCGGCATGGAAGATGTCGCGCGGGTCCGCACGATGGCGGACGCGTTTGCTGAAAACGAAGGCCGCCGGCCGCGCATTCTGATCGCGAAGCTCGGGCAGGATGGACACGACCGAGGTGCAAAGGTCGTGGCGACGGCGATGGCCGACATGGGATTTGATGTCGATATCGGGCCACTTTTCCAAACGCCGGAAGAGACGGCGCGCGACGCCGTGGAGAATGACGTGCACATCGTCGCGATGAGTTCGCTCGCCGGCGGCCACAAGACGCTGCTGCCCACACTGGTCGAGGAGCTGAAGCGGCGGTCGCGCGAGGACATCCTCGTGGTCGTGGGTGGCGTCATCCCGGCGCATGATTACGCGTTTCTGTACGAGCACGGAGCGGCGGCCGTATTCGGCCCGGGCACCCCCATTACGCGGTCAGCCGCAATCCTGCTGGAAAAACTCGGCGTGGCGCCCAGCGCCGTGGCCGTCTGATTACGCGACAAAATGCCCGCCGCGCGCGATTCTCTTCCCCGCCCAGACTGGGTGCCGGTTGGCGCCGGGGCGGAGTTCGCGACGCGGGTGGTGCCCGGCACGCCGGTCCGCGCGCCCGATCGGCGAATCGTGAAACGCCGCGGTCCAGAGAATCCGGATACGCTGGCCGCAGCGGTGCGCGCGGGGGATCGCGGTGCGCTCGCGCGCGCGATCACGTTGATCGAGAGCCGCGCGGCGGGCCATCGTGCTGCTGGCGATGCGCTGCTGAGCGCGGTGCTGCGGCAGGCCGGCGGAGCGATGCGCATCGGTGTCACCGGCGCGCCGGGCGCGGGCAAGAGCACGTTCATCGACACCTTGGGCGTGCAACTCTGCACCGCCGGCCATCGTGTCGCCGTGTTGTCGGTGGACCCGAGCAGTCCGGTGTCGAAAGGCAGCATCCTCGGTGACAAGACGCGCATGGAGAATCTGTCGCGGCACGCGAACGCCTTCATCCGCCCGTCGCCCAGCGGCGGGGAATTGGGCGGCGTGGCGCGGCGCACGCGCGAGTCGATCGCGCTGTGCGAGGCGGCGGGTTTTGACGTCGTGCTCGTGGAGACGGTGGGCGTGGGGCAGAGCGAGGTGCTCGTGCGCGGCATGGTCGATTGTTTTCTTGTGCTGTTGATCGCCGGTGCGGGCGACGAATTGCAGGGCATCAAGAAAGGGATCATCGAACTCGCCGACCTGCTCGCGGTGAACAAAGCCGATGGGGATAATCGCGCGCGGGCGGAGACCGCGCGGCGCGAGTTCAGTCGTGCACTCCATTATCTTTCCGTGCCGGCGGGCACGTGGCAGCCGCAGGTGCTGGCTTGCTCGGCGTTGTCGGGCGAAGGGCTGACGGAGTTGTGGTCCGCCGTGGAAAGTTTTTTTGCCCAAGCGCGGGAGCGCGGCACGCTCACGGAGCGCCGCAAGGAACAGGCGCTGGCCTGGCTCGAGGCGCTGGTGAACGAGGGGCTGCAGGAAGCGTATGCCGCACGGCGGGGAGTGGCGGCATTGCGCGCACAATTGGCATCGCAAGTGGGGAGCGGGCTTCTGCCCGCACCCGTGGCCGCGAGACGTTTACTAGCTGCGGCGGGATTCGTCCCGTGAGGCGCGTTCCATCGCCGCGCACGCGGACGACAAGATCCGCGGAGTCCGGCCTCCCGTTTGTCCGTACAATGGGCGACGTTGGAGAATTTTCGCCATGATTACATCCATTGACCATCTGGGTATCGCTGTCCGCTCACTCGAGGACGCGGTGCCACTCTACGAAAAAGCGCTCGGCTTGCCGTGCCTCGGCCGCGAAGAAGTCGCTTCGCAGCGCGTGCGCACCGCATTTTTCGACGCGGGTGGCGTGCACTTGGAATTGCTGGAGCCGACCTCGCCGGAGAGCCCGATCGCCAAGTTCATCGCGGAGCGGGGCGAAGGCATTCATCACGTGGCGTTTCGCACCGATGACATCGGCGCGCAACTTGCGCAGGCGGCCGAAGCCGGCGTGCGCCTGATTCACGCGCAACCCTTTGAAGGCGCGGCGGGCAAGCTCGTTGCTTTCCTTCATCCGAAGTCAACCCGCGGCGTTCTCACCGAATTCTGCGCCGTCAAGCCGGGCGCCACGAGCACCCACTGATCGAAAGGAAATTCACCATGGCCATCGCACCGAATTTCGTTGAACAACTCGCCGCCCGGCGCCGCACCGCTCTCATCGCGGGCGGCGAGGATAAGTTGAAGGCCCGCCAGGACAAGGGGCTGATGAACGCCCGCGAGCGGCTGCTCGCGCTCTTCCAGCCGAATACTTTCATGGAGTGGGGCATGCACGCCGACCACGACTGCCACGACTTTGGCCTCGAGAACAAATCGTTCCCCGGTGACGGCGTCGTGACGGGCATCGGCTACGTGGACGGACGACCTGTCGCGGCCTTCAGTCATGATTTCACCGTGGGCGGCGGCGCCCTCGGCCGCATCCATTCGAAGAAAATCTGCGACTTGATGGATTACGCGATGAAGGCCGGTATGCCGGTGCTCGGTATCAATGACTCGGGCGGAGCGCGCATCCAGGAAGGCGACGACTCGCTTTCTGGCTACGGCCAGGTGTTTTTCCGCAACGTGCTCGCGTCCGGCGTCATCCCGCAGGTCTCGATCATAGCCGGCCCGTGCGCGGGCGGCGCTGCCTACAGCCCGGCGCTGACGGACTTCATCATCATGACGAAGAAGAACGCCAGCATGTTCATCTGCGGACCAGATGTCATCAAGGCGGCCACGGGAGAGACGGTGACGATGGACCAGATTGGCAGTGCGATGGCGCACGCCTCGGTGAGCGGCAACATTCACTTCGTCGCCGAAGACGACAAGCACGCGCTCGAAATCGCGCGCCGGCTGCTCTCGTTTCTCCCGGCGAACAACATAATGGATCCGCCGCACCGGCCGACGCCGTCGCTCGACCTGTCGCCCGATCTCGCGTTGAACGAGCTGATCCCGGCCGACGCCAAGTCTCCGTTCGACATCCACGCGGTGATCGATCGTCTCGTCGACGGCGCCGACTTTCTCGAAGTGCAGAAGGATTGGGCGAAGAACCTCGTCGTCGGTTTCGGCCGCATTCAGGGCATTGTCTGCGGCATGATTGCCAACCAGCCGATGGTCAAGGCGGGCACGCTCGACATCGACTCATCCGACAAGGGCGCCCGGTTTATCCGGTTCTGCAATGTGTTCAACATTCCCGTCGTCACCTTGGTCGACATCCCCGGCTTCATGCCCGGCATGGCGCAGGAGCGCGGCGGCATTATTCGGCACGGCGCGAAGATGCTGTTCGCCTACGCGTCGTGCACCGTTCCAAAGCTCACGGTCATCATGCGCAAGGCATACGGCGGCGCGTACCTCGCGATGTGCAGCTCCGACATGGGTGCGGACGTGGTCTATGCCTGGCCGACAGCCGAGATCGCGGTGATGGGTGCGGAGGGCGCGGTCAAGGTACTCTACAAAAAGGAAATTGCCGCGGCCAAGGATCCAAAAGCCAGGGAGGCCGAATTGGTCGCCGAATACCGCGAAAAGTTCGCGTCGCCCTACCAGGCGGCACGCAAGGGCATGATCACCGATATCATCGAGCCATCGCAGACGCGGGCCAACCTGGCCATGGCGCTGCGCAACACGCTCTCGAAGCGCGAGACGCGGCCACCGAAGAAACACGGCAACATTCCGATGTGATTCACCTTTGGCTGTGACCACGCGAGCCCAGCCGGGTCGGGCTCGCGCGCGTTGCCGGCCGCATCGCCCATCCCATGCATATCATTTTTCTCGCTGAAACCGGCCGGCCTCTGTTCGGCAGCATGTGGCTCGCGTCGCTGGTTGTGGCCGCTGCGATCGCGTTTTTGCTGGTCGCGGTTGCGCTCGTGGGCCGCTGGCTGGCTGCGACTCATCCGGACCCGGTGCCCGTAATGGCGCCGCCCACGCCGCCGGACTCCAGGCTGAGCCCGGAGATTCTGGCGATCATCGCCTGCGCGGTGAACGTCACGCTCGGCTCCCGCACCCAGATCACCGCGGTTTCGCTCAGCACCGCTCACGCGCCTTCAGTCGAGGCCCTCATGCTCCAGTGGAGTCTCGAAGGCCGCCGGCAAATCTACACCTCTCACAAAGTTCGTTAACTTTAAGTCTCCTTCCTTCGCGCCATGAAAAAACTACGTGTCACCATCGACGGCAAAGCCTACGAAGTCATGGTCGAGATCCTCGACCAGAATTCCGCTCCGGCTTCGGCTACCGCCGCCGCCGCCCCCGCGCCGTCGACGGCCTCCGTTTCCGTTCCGCCGCCCATGGCTTCCGCCCCGAAAGCGTCCACCGCCGCGCCCGGCTCCGGCGCCGTGGTGAGCCCCCTTGCGGGCAAGATCGTCTCGATCGACGTCAAGGTCGGCCAGAACGTCGAAGGCGGCGCGCAGGTTGCCACCATCGAGGCCATGAAGATGAACACCTATATTTATGCGCCAAAGTCTGGCCGGGTCGACGCCGTGCTTGTGAACGCGGGCGACGGGGTTGAGGAGGGCGCTGAGTTGATGCGGCTGGCCTGAGCCTTCGAGGCCCTCCGACATCTTCCTTTTGCGATGAAAACTGCCATCACCCTGGCGCTGACCATCTATGGAATCGCCTTTGCGATCTCCATGCTGGTCGCGCTGCTCATCAAGGGGCTTTTCCTCCTCGTCCGCCGTTTCTCGGGCCCGTGAGGCCACCGCCCACCCGACCCTCATTGCGATGAATTTTCCCAACGTTCTAGATCTCTTCCAGGGCATCACGACGCTCATCGCGTCGCAGCCTGCCGTTCTGGCCACGCGTCTGGGGCTCATGCTGCTCGGCATGGTGCTCGTCTACCTCGGCAAGAAAGGGGTGCTTGAACCGCTGCTGATGATTCCGATGGGGATGGGCATGGCCGCGGTCAATGCAGGCGTGCTCTTTCTCGATCCTGCCACGGCATCCGCCGTCACTGAGACGGCCGCGGCCGGCGGCCCGGCCGTGCCGGGCACGCTGTTCATGGCGCCGCTCGTGCAGAAGACCGACAACCTCATGTACATGCTGCAGATCGATTTTCTGCAGCCGATCTACACCTTCGCGTTCAGCAACGGACTGATCGCGTGCCTGGTGTTCATGGGCATCGGCGTGTTGCTCGACGTCGGCTTCGTGCTGGCGCGGCCCTTCCTCAGCATGTTCCTCGCACTCTGTGCGGAGTTCGGCACGGTGGCCACGTTTCCAATCGCGGTGGCGATGGGGCTCAACTACGGCGAGGCCGCCTCGATCGCGATGGTGGGCGGGGCGGACGGGCCGATGGTGCTCTTCACCTCGCTCACGCTGGCGAAGGAGCTGTTTGTACCGATCACCGTGGTGGCCTACCTGTATCTCGGACTCACCTACGGCGGCTATCCCTACCTCATCCGCCTGCTGATTCCCGCCAAGCTCCGCGGCCTGCCGATGCCGGATCGGCCGGCGCTCAGAATCACGTCGGACGAGAAACTGGCCTTCGCGGTCGTGGGCTGCACGGTGCTGTGCCTGCTCTTTCCCTCGGCCGCGCCGCTGTTCCTCTCGCTCTTCGTCGGCGTGGCGGTGCGCGAGTCCGGCCTGAAGTATTTCGTGGCCGTGATCGACGGACCGATCCTCTACGGCGCGACGCTCTTCCTCGGGCTCACGCTGGGCGTGCTGTGCGAAGCGTCGACCATCCTCAATCCCAAGGTGCTGGTGCTGCTGCTGCTCGGCATCATTGCGCTGCTGCTTTCCGGCGTCGGTGGGATCATGGGTGGCTATCTCGCGTACTACTTCAGCGGGCGGAAGATCAACCCGGTCGTCGGCATTGCCGGTGTCAGTTGCGTGCCAAGCACCGCGAAGGTGGCGCAGAAGGAGGTTTCCAACGTGAATCCTGAGGCGCTCATTCTCCCGGAGGCGCTCGGCGCGAACATCTCCGGCGTTATTACCTCGGCCATTCTCACCGGCATCTACGTCACGCTCATCCCGCTGCTCAAATGAGCCGGTTCGCACTCTTTGCCTCCCCCCATTGGCCCGCCGGCGTGTTGCTCGCGATCGCAGGGGTGCTGTTGGTGCGCCTCGGCGTGCCGGCCCTGGCTCCCGAGTGGCGCACGCTTGGCAAGACCACCGGCGAGTTGCTGGCGTTCGGCGGTATTGGCGTGATCGCCTGGGGAATCAGCCGCCGCGTGCGCGCGGCCCCGCCTGGCTGAACCCCGGGCTCACACCGCCCGTCCCACCTTCGATTCTGCTTTCATCCGCTCCCTTTTTCGGCCCCCAAAAACCTCATGCAAAAACTCCGTGTGACCGTCGACGGTACCGCTTTTGAAGTCACGGTGGAGATGCTCGACGAACCGCAGTCGCGGCCACCGAGCTACTCCGCCGCCTGGGTTTCTCACACCCAGCCACCGCCGAGTCCTCCTCCGAACATGCCCGCCGCGGTCGCCGCCACGCCCTCAGCGGCCTCGTCCGTTTCCGCGACTCCAGCCAGTTCTGCGGCTTTATCCGCCCGCGGCGCGATCCTCAGCCCGCTGGCCGGCAAGGTCGTGGCAGTGGATGTGAAGCCGGGCATGGCGGTGGCGGAGGGGGTGCAAGTCGTGACTCTCGAGGCGATGAAAATGAACACGTTCATCTATGCACCGAATGCCGGCACTGTTGTCGCCGTCCATGTCAACCCCGGCGACGCGGTGGAAGAAGGCGCCGCGCTCCTGACCATCGTCTGATTGCGCGGCCGGCGTCCCGTTCAAACTCGTCTGCCCCAACTCTGGAATTCACCCGACATGCATTTCATACTGGCCCAATTCTCACCTGCAATGGCCGCGGCTCTGCCGCCCCGTCCCGGACTCGGGGAGAGCATCGTGTTTCAACTCAATGGCCTCATTGTCGTGTTTCTGGCGCTCGCCTCGATCTGGGGGGTGCTGGAATTGACCGGCATTTATTTCCGGCGCGCGGCCTCCCGGCCAAAGGCCATTCCCGCGCCAGTCGCCGCGCCCGCGCCGGTCCCGACCGGAATCCCGGCCGGACTCTCCCTCAAAACGGTCGCGGCGATTTCTGCTGCTGTCTGCGTGGTGATCGACTCGCGGCACCGGATTCACGCGATCGTGCCTCTGTCTCCCGATCTCGATTGGGCGCACGAGGGACGCCGCCAGATCTTCGCGTCGCATCAAATTCGCTGAGCCCCTGTCCCCCATGCTCCAAGGCCTAACCGATTTTCTCTCCACCACGGGATTCGCGCTCATCACCTGGAAGATGCTGGTGATGTGGGTAGTCGCTTCGGTCCTGCTCTGGCTCGCGATCGCCAAGGGTTTCGAACCGCTTTTGCTGGTACCGATCGCCTTCGGCGCATTGATCGCCAACCTGCCTACCCGGGGCGTGATCACCGCCGAGATGGGGCCGAATGGCGTGTATGAAACCGCCACGTTCAAGATTGAGGGCCAGGTATTGTCCCAAGGTCATGCGGGTGCGCCCCTCGCAGCCAACACCCAGGTGCTCAAGGTCGAACGGATTGAGGGAGGTCTCTTCGATTTCATCTCCCAAGGCATCAAATTGGAGCTGTTTCCCCCGCTGATTTTCCTCGGCGTCGGGGCGCTGACGGATTTCGGACCGCTGATCGCGATGCCGCGCACCCTGTTCCTTGGCGCCGCCTCGCAGGTAGGGCTGTTCATCACGTTCATGGGTGCGTCCCTGCTCGGCTTCACCTCGAAGCAGGCGGCTTCCATCGGTATCATCGGCGGCGCCGACGGACCAACGGCCATTTTTCTCACCAACAAACTGGCTCCTGAGCTGCTGGGCGCGGTGGCCGTGGCCGCGTACAGCTACATGTCGCTCGTGCCACTGATCCAGCCGCCGATCATGCGCCTGCTTACCACCGACAAGGAGCGGCGGATCCGCATGCAGTCGTTGCGCAAAGTCTCGAAGATCGAAAAACTGCTCTTCGCAATCGTGGTGATGATTATCTGCATCCTGCTCGTGCCCGACGCCGCGGCGTTGATCGCCATGCTCATGCTCGGCAATTTCATCCGTGAATGCGGCGTGACCGAACGCTTGGTGAAGTCAGCGCAGAACGAGATCATCAACGTGCTGACGATCTTCCTCGGCACCAGCGTCGGCATCACCATGCGCGGCGAGAGCTTCCTCGCGCCCGAGACTCTCAAGATCATCATCCTGGGTGTCATCGCCTTTGGATTCTCCACGGCGGGAGGCGTGCTGGCGGCCAAGGTCATGAATGTGCTCAGCCCGCACAACCCGGTTAATCCGCTGATTGGGTCCGCCGGTGTTTCCGCGGTGCCCATGGCGGCACGTGTATCGCACATCGAGGGACAGAAATACGATTCGAACAACTACCTGCTGATGCACGCGATGGGGCCGAACGTGGCGGGCGTAATCGGCACGGCCGTGGCCGCGGGGTATTTTCTTTCCACACTCGGACACTGACGCCCGACCCAGCCTCTATCGTGACATGATTTTTCGCATGAATTCCAATTCGGATCTTCTTCTGGCCATGGCGAACCCTTCCACCTCGGGTGAAGCATGGATTAACCCTACCAACGCGCTGCTGGGGCTGATTTTGGCCGCGCTCGTCGTAGTGGCCTTCATCCTCAACCAAGTGGTGCGGCGGCTCGATGCGCTCGCCCGCCCGGCCAGCACGCTACGCACTCCGCCCGTGCCGGTGACGGCAGCCGAGCCGCCGGCCGGAGACTTTCTGTCACCGGAACTGATGGTAATCATCTCAGCGGCGTGTCACGTGGCGTTGGGCAGATCCGCCCGTGTTGTGGCGATCACGGATGGCGGGGAATTGAAGCAGGTTTGGTCATTGGAGGGCCGCCGGCAGATCTTTGCGTCCCACCAGACCCGCTGACGTGGCCACCATGCTTTCGGTGCTCGAGCGGTTCAGCCTGATCGGACGCGCGCTGACAGCATCGAAACCCGTGTCCGAGTCGCGTGACCACCCGGATGGCGGGTGGACGATCGAGCATCATGAGTGCGTTGATTCGACCCAGACGATTGCGCGTGGTCGACCGGTGTGGTCGGCCGTCGTGGCCAGGGAGCAGACGGCGGGTCGCGGGCAGGCGACGCGGACGTTTGCCTCGGCCCCAGGTGGACTCTACCTGACGGCGGTGCTGCCTTATGCGGGTGATGCACTCGAGACCCGCGGATTTGCGCTGGCCGTCGGGTGGGCGTTGCGCGCGACGCTGCGTGCAGCCGGCGTGCGGCGGTTGCGCCTGCGCTGGCCGAATGACCTGATGATCGGTGAGCGCAAGGTCGGCGGCATTTTGGTTGAACAAGGTGGACCGGATACGTTGCTGGTCGGCGTGGGACTCAATGTGACCAACCGTGCGTGGACCTTGGATCCCGCTCTAAAAAATATCGCCGGGCGGCTCGTCGACGCCGTCGACGCCGTCGCCAGTGGCGCCCTGCCGGAGCCGGGACGGCTGGCGCAGCGGGTGTTGCGGGCAATCCGGATCGCGTATGACACCTTTCGCGGGGATCGACTGGCGGGGCTCGTGCCCCGCTTGAATCAGTGTTGGGGCCGGTCGCGTGAAGTTGTGATTGAGCCCGCGGGCGGAGTGCCGGTGGCCGGATGGCGCGGAAAATTTCGCGGGATCGATCGCGAGGGCCGGGTTCTCCTGGGCACGGCCTCCGGCGATCTCACCGCGATTCCGGCGCACCAGATCGGCCGGCTCCGCGAGGTGAGATGAAACCTGACTACTGACAGGAAGCCGGATTTCGGAGGCTGGGCCGGGCGGGGTTTAACCAATCCATTTTTGACCACGGATTACACGGATGGATTGATCCCTGGCATCTGTGCGATCCGTGGTGAAACCGACTTGCGTTCGGTTCTCTTCCCCGAAGACGCATTCGCCACTCAAAGTCCGCCGCCTACCTTGTCTCCCATGAGCACCAGTTCGCGCAGGATGTCGGCATGCCACGCGGGTGACACCATGAGAGCTTCGTTCCGATGCAGGTCGATGGTCAGCTCCTCCAGCGCCTGCAGCTTCTGTTCGCGGCCGTGGCGGAGCCGTGCCGCCCTCGGTGCGGAATGGCCCGTGAATCCGGCGCCATGCGACGCTGGTGGGTCAGTTTGTTGGCCGCGTCGGTAGGTCGGGCTTTGCACCCGACGTGTCGGGAATAAACCCCGACCTACAAGTTTCAAGCCGCTACATTAACCACACGACCGGCTCCTTGACGCTCGCGCTCCCGCGCCTACGCTGGCCGCATGAAATACACCGTCACCCTCGTGGAATCCGACGAAGGCTGGGCCGTGTGGTGCGACCAACTGACAGGCTGCTGCTCGCAGGGGGAGACGAAGGCCGAGGCGGTGGCGAACATCCGCGAAGCGATTGCCGAATACGTCGCGGCGAAGGCGGCTGAGATTCGGGGCGACGCGCAGGTGCGATCCGTGCAGCACGAGGAAGTGTTCGTCTAAGCCATGCCGCGGATCCCCGGCATCGGGCAGAAAGACGCGGTGCGGGTGCTGGAAAAGCGCGGCTTCCGCGTGGTGCGGCAGGGCAAGCACATCACGCTGTCCAGCGGCACGACGATGGTGCAGGGGCCGCGGCACACCGCCATCAACGCCTACACGATGGGCCATATCGCCCGCGTGGCGGGAATGACACCGGACGAATTTCGGGCGTTGCTCTGAGGAGCGTGCAGGCGTGAAAAGCAGCACAGTCCGCCTCGAGGAAATCGCGGAGACGGAAAATCTCCGCAAAGCGTTTCTACGCGCCGCGCGCGGCAAGGGCCATCGCGCCGAGGTCATCGCGTTTCGCGCGAATCTCGACGCCGAGCTGGCCGGCGCTACGCGCAGACATCCTCGCCGGCGCCGTGGCGGTGGGAAAATATTCCGGGTTGGTTCGGCGCGAAGGCCGAGTGAACGGGCGGATCGGTGACCCGGTGCGAGAGGAGGCCCTTACTCGCCTTGTGCCGGAAGCCGCTTTTGCCGGCGAAACGCTGACGCGTTCCGCTCCCTTCAAAACAGCGCGTTGAGGCCAACACGCGCCACCGGGTACGATCGTCGCATCGCAGCCGCAAAAAAGCCGCGACGCAGTCGCGGCTTTGAACTCAAAGCGAAGGTTGGGAGGCCGATTGCTTATTGCGCTGCAGGAGCCTCGGCGGCGGCGGGGACCGCGCCTTGCTGCTGTTTCTGTCCTTCCATTTCCTTCATCGCGGCTTTGCGCGAGAGGCGGACCTTGCCGCTCTTTTCGTCGATGCCGACGCACTTCACCCAGATCATCTCGCCCATTTTCACGACATCCTCGGTCCGACGGACGCGGAAGTCGGCGAGTTCGCTGATGTGGCAAAGGCCTTCCTTGCCCGGCGTGCACTCGACGAAGCAGCCGAAGTCTTTGATGCCGGTGACGCGCCCGTGGTAGAGCTTGCCGACTTCGATGGCGGAGCCGCCACTGCCGCCGCCCCCGCAAAGCGAGTCGATTTCCTGGAGCGCGCGGTTCATCGCGTCCGAGTTGTTTGAATACACGAACACCTTGCCGGAATCGTCTTCCGCGATGTCGATCTGTGCGCCGGTCGTTTCCGTGATGCGGCGGATCGTCTTGCCGCCCGGTCCGATGAGCAGGCCGATCTTTTCGGGATCGATCTGAATCGTCTGAATGCGCGGAGCGAACTTGCTCAGGTCGGCGCGGGGCGCGGGCAGCGCCGCGAGCATGACCTTCAGGATTTCGATGCGGGCATCACGCGCCTGCATGATGGCGGTTTTGGCGATGTCGAACGGCAGCCCGTTGATCTTCAGGTCGAGCTGGAAGCCGGTGATGCCCTTGGTGGTGCCGGCCAGCTTGAAGTCCATGTCGCCGAAGTGATCTTCCTCGCCGAGAATATCGGTGATGGTAACCCACTTCGCGATCGAGCCGTCGGCCGCGTTTTCAGTCATGAGGCCGCAGGAGATGCCCGCGACAGGTGCGATAATCGGCACACCGGCATCCATCAAAGCGAGGCAGCCACCGCAAATCGAGGCCATCGACGTGGAGCCGTTCGAAGCCATGATTTCCGAAGTCACGCGGATGGAGTAGGGGAATACATCCTCCGGCGGAAGGACTGGGACGAGCGAGCGCTCGGCCAGTGCACCGTGACCAATTTCGCGGCGACCGGGACCGGTGGTCCGGCCCGTTTCACCGACGGAGAATGGCGGGAAGTTGTAGTGGAGGATGAAGCTCTTCGACGTGGCGCCGCCGGTGAGTCCGTCCATGTCCTGCGCTTCCTTGGTCGGCCCGAGCGTCGTGAGCGCGATGTTCTGCGTGTCGCCACGCTGGAAAGTCGCACTGCCATGCACGCGGGGCAGAATGCCGACTTCGGCATGGAGCGGGCGAACCGTTTTGGCGTCGCGGCCGTCGGCGCGGACGCCGCGTTCGAGAACCGTGTGACGGTAGGCTTTGTATTGCAGGTCCTCGAACACGACCGCGAGGTCGACGTCGGAGAACTTGCCTTCCCCGAGTTCGGCGGTGAGGGCGGCTTTGGCTTCTTCCTTAAGGAGCTTCACGCCGGCGGCGCGCTGGGCCTTTTCCTTGCCGAAGATTGCGTCAACGATGCGCTGCGTGGGCACCACGCGCTCGATGATCGCGCGGGCCTCGGGCGTTGCCCCGACGAGCGGGAATGTGCCCTTCGGTTTCCCGGCCAGCTTCACCAACTCTTCGATGGCGGCGATAATGGGCTGGATGGCATTGTGGCCGAACTCGAGGGCCTTGATGAATTCCTCTTCGGGCAGCTGATCGGCGCTGCCCTCGATCATGAGCATGTTCGCCTTGGTGCCGACGTAGATCAGGTCGAGCGTCGAGGAGAACATCTGCTCAATCGTGGGATTGGCGACGAACTGGCCCTCGATGAGAGCGACGCGCACAGCTGCGATCGGGCCGTTCCATGGAATATCGGAGATGGCGAGCGCGGCGCTGGCGCCGTTCACCATCGGGATGTCGGACTCGTTGAGTTGATCGGCGGACAGCAACTGGCCGATGATCTGGACTTCATTGAGCAGACCTTCGGGGAACAGCGGACGGCAGGGCCGATCGCACAGCCGCGAGGTGAGGATTTCCTTTTCGGACGGGCGGCCTTCGCGCTTGAAATAACCACCGGGGAAACGGCCGGCGGCGGCGTATTTCTCGCGGTAGTCGACGGTCAGCGGGAACCAGTCCTGACCGGGTTTTGTGGTCTGCGCGATACACGCGGTGACAAAGACGTTGGTCTCGCCGACTTCGACGTTGACGGCGCCATTAGCCAGGCTGGCAAAAGTGCCGGTGGAGAAGGTAATTCCCAAACCGGGCACGGTGACGTTATGTTTCTGCTTCATTTAACTTTCATTCGGACGGCTGCGTGTCTGCGGATAGGACAGGCCGACCAGCGACACGCGGCTGGTTCCGGCTTGTTTGGCTTCCGGAAAACGGAAGCGGCGGCGCTGGGATTGCGCCGCGTGCGGGGTGGGTCTACGGGCCCGCTTTTTCCAGCTCGCTCAGACGCGAGAGATTCCCGTTTGGCGCCTTGGGGGGCGGAGGGAGTGCGTTGCACGCGCCCCGGGTCTGCAAAGGCAGGTGAACTGCCTCAAAGCAACAAACGGAAATGTCCCGGCCTGATGTCGAGTGTCGAAACGACAACGGGCGACCCTCGGATGGGTCGCCCGTGCGGAGAAAAGCGTTAGCGGCGAAGGTTTAGCTTCTGCAGCAGCTCGTTATACTTGGGCAGGTTGTGCCGTTTGAGATAATCGAGGAGCTTACGACGGCGGGAAGCCATCTGCAGGAGCCCCCGGCGCGAGTGGAAATCCTTGCGGTGCGTGCGCAGGTGCTCGGTCAAGTGATTGATGCGAGCAGTCAGCAGCGCGACCTGGACTTCCGACGAGCCGGTATCCTTCTCGTGGATTTTGTATTCGTTGATGATTTCGGGTTTAACAACAGTGGTGGGCATGGTTTTGTAATTTACTTCACGACTGTAGGGCACCCTTGCAGGCACCGTGCCGCCCGCCAGCCCGACTGGTTATCGGGGGAGGCCGGCGTCACCGTTATAATCCGGCGGAATGTCGGACCAGTCATGGTGGGACCCCGCAACCGACGGGGTTCCACTAACGCAAGCTGGCAGACTCCTGAACCGCGGTGCGGCGCGCAAGCGAAAATTCTGAGCGAATTTCCCAGTGAAGATAGATTCGTTTCTTTTTGAATCGGGGTGAGGGGGAACGCGAATTCAGATGAGAAATACGCGGCTCGTTTCAAGTCCAATCGTTTGGGGAAAACCCTACTCGTGTTCGCCGCGAGAGACTGCTCTCGTCCATCGGGGAGTGCAGGCGCCGGCCGCGCGGACCCATGGGCCGAGTGAGATCCCAGCTCAACCTGCACGCAGGTTGAGCGACTTCACATGAGCGCAGCCCGGCAGTTGCTGTATCCGTTCTACAATTCCGGCGCGATGGTGGAAAAGTTCATTCCGAACGACTGAGTGTCCCGCGAGGACCAGCAGTTGGTTGCGCTCGATTCGGGCGGGATGCGAATAAGACGCGTTCGCGGGACCCACCAGTTCGACCCAGTGGTCGCGGATCGTCTGCTCGGGTGACGAGCGGCCGATCTGGTACTTTTGCAGCAGCTCCTCGAGCACGCCAGCCAGCGGTTTTGTCGCGCGTTTGCGCGAGCGAACCGGATCTTCCGGCCCAACGCCGCGCAGGTCGCCGACGAGGTTTTCGGCGAGTTGGCTGAACGTATGTGGTTCGTTGTTTTCTGCCATGGCTCCGGCAATCGGGTAACAAAAGCAACGATTCTCGATTAGCGAGCAGACGCGTCAATCATGGGCGGGCGCTTGTTTTCTTCCTCGTAAAGCCGGCTGTACCGGACCAAGGCGCCAAACGCTGTGGCGCACGCGATGTAGAAACCGGGAAATCCGTCGAGGAATCCGCGCCGAAGGATATAGGCGCGAAAGAAGCGCCAGAAGGGTCGACCCACCGCGGCGGCGGCTGCGAAACGCCCGCCGCGCGCCTGCTGCTGC
>JBBRCR010000004.1:0-62003 GCA_038204695.1 Opitutales bacterium
CGCCGCTCCGGTGCGAATGCCGACGTGCTTGGCAAGAATTGTGGGGCAAGCGCAGGGCTAGGTCGGCGAAATGGGCAACCACACCATGGACTTGCCTGGCATGCGGTCGGCGCGACGTAGCTGACGCCGGTCGAAGCCAAAACAAATGCTGGGTATGCACTTGACTCCTGTTGCCGACGATCGCTCACACAAGTGCTTGATTGCCACACGCTGATTTCGCCGGAAAATCTGCAACATGTGTCAAGTGCATAGGCCTAAAACAAATTGCGGCCTGGCCCCGTAGGACCGCCGCGCGATACGGTCGGGCGGAAGTGCCTTTGTAACCGGTTTGGCCGCCACCGTGGGAGCGGGGCTGGTGCGCGACGGAGCTGCCGATTTTGACGGCCGGCAACGAAATTTTGGAGTTGGCGCGGCTCATGCCGGAATGGGGGAGACGTATTCCGCCGCGGAGGTGGTCTGGTGGCTTCGGAGGGGGCTGCGATCGACGAGTCAGCTGGATGCGAATCAGAGCGTGTCGGAATTCTTTACGGAATTTTGCCGAACTGGAATGCCTCGTGGAGGAAGCGCTCATCGCATCGCGCGTAATAACAGTATAAAGATTTTGTTATCAGCACGTAGTATAATATGGAGCTCTAGAAGTTTTGTTAAACCGGATCATTTCGTCAACTGTTCTGGTACCCTCAAGGGCGGTCGCTTCCGCAGCATTTTCAGAGGGTCTGACGTCGGAACAGTTTACGTTCGGCCGGCTTTTGTGAGTGACTCCCCGGTGGCAGTAATTTGTTGCGTGATGTAAAACATTGTGGAAAAGCTAGTAGGAAAATACATACGTGAGACGGAGGCAGATGGAACGTAATTTGCTGAAGGTCCATCTGTAACTTCAACCCACACCGAAAAATGCTCAAGAATTCCAAGTTAATCCTCCTTGCCGTCATCGCCGCGCCTGGCGCATTGATGGCACTTCCCCCTCCAATTCCTGTGCCTGACGCAACGTCCAGTGGTGGACTCGTTCTTGTGGGCGCACTCGGTATCATCGCCCTACGTCGCTTCCTTTCGAAGTGACCGTTGGTGGCCGTCCGTAGGTCTTGACTTCGCTCAAACCGGCTTCGCTCGAGTGCGAAAGTCGGTTTTTCATTTTCCAAGCCCACACCACGCGCAGGGATTGGGAAAAGTCATCACGAAGGCCAGCGGGAAGGTCACGGCTGTAGAACGCCAATTAGAAACCAGTGTCAGCGCCAATTAGTCACTTACGTAACCTCGCAGAATGACTTTCCCAAGAAACCCACAGCAATTCGCTGTAATTGGGCTTCTTGGGAAAATCATTCTGCTCTTTGTTGAGGCGCACTTAGAGAAGTGGCTAATTGGCGCTGACCTCACGTTCTAGTTGGCGCTGAACACACGGCGGCCAGACGCGAATGGCGCTTGGTTATTCCCAATTTTCGCTAGTTGGGGGAGCGGCTTGTCCCCATGCCGCCGACGTGAGGCCGAACTGACTGCAACGAGTGGGAGGTTCACCTCTTGAGCACTCGCGCGGTAAAGCATGTTCCCTTCATCTTCCGCATCTCCCGGGTATTCCGTTTTTCCGCGTTTCCGGCGTCTTGCACTTCTCCCCGTCTTCCCGCTCCCACGTCTTCGAGCAAGGGTTGTGTCGAGAGGACTTACACTCGATTCGCCGCTCGCGCGGTATACCAACTGGTCCTCCACTGGAAAAAAGTTATAAACTGTTTATTAATGGTATGTTGGTAATACTTATAAATGAGAGCGGTCGGATGGAATAGGGAATGCTCCTTAGGTAAACTTCTCCCGCTCGGTTCAGGTTAATCCGGTAACCCACGCAGCAATTTCTACCACACCCCTGCCTCAACTTTATGAATGTATCGTCTCCTTGTTTCAGGCCGTCTTTCTGGCTCCTGACCTTCGCTCTGGCGAACCATGCGGCATCGGCTACTGCCACCCCGGCGAGCTGTTTGCAGCTTCCGCCTTACCCAAATAACGATGCGGACGCTAAGATCACTGTTACATGGGGCACCCCGCCTCTCCAAGGTCTCGGTGTAGCTCCCGAGAACAGCGCTTTCTGGGTTGATATTCAGCAGGCACCGACTCCTCCGATTCCGGCCGGCCGTTATGCCGGGTGGTGCTTCGACGTCTCAACGGACATCGATCCCGACCATGTGACTCTATTTGGCGGCCTGATGTATTCCACCTGCGGGAATCCCGGTGCCTTTCAAGTTGGTTCAAACTCTGAAGTCACGCCCGACCCGCTGAACCCCGGGTTTAATGATTCGCTCCCTAATCATCCCGATGTTAAGAAGGACGCGGCGACGTGGAAGCGGATCAACTATCTATTGAACCATCGCCGACAAGCGTGCGGCGGAAACGTGCCGACCATGTACGAGGTGCAATGTGCCATCTACCGCTTGATGGGTCAGCCATTGCCGGTTGCGCCCACCGGTTATGCCTATCCAAACATCCGTACGTCGGTAATCGATTGCCTCGTCAACGCCGCCAATGCCAATGCCGAGACCTGGGTTCCCCAATGCGGTGACGTTGTGGCGGTCATCTACAACATCGACGTTAACTGGGATGAGAACAGAACCGACGTACAACTCATCTTCCTCGAGGTCCCGATGCCGTGCACCAAGCTTGGCGACCGCGTCTGGAACGACCAGGACGGCAATGGCAAGCAGGATACCGGTGAGCCGGGGATCTCCGGCGTCACGGTGGAGTTGTACCGCTGTGGGGACAACGTGCTCATGGGCACGACGGTGACCGACGCGAACGGCAACTATTACTTTAGCGGCCAAATGCCTGGCAGTTACTACGTGAAGGTGATTGCGCCGGCGAATTATCTCTTCACGGCCCAGAATGCGTCCGGCACGACCGCGGACAATGACAGCGACGCCAACGCCTCCGGCGTCATGGCTTGCACCACGCTGACGGCTGGCGAAACCGATCTCTCCTGGGACGCCGGGTTGGTCCAGCTTTCCAGCCTCGCGGGGAACGTTTACCACGATAAGAATAACGACGGTACCTTCCAGGGGTCGGACATCGGAATTGACGGAGTCACCGTCACGCTGACAGGCACCGACAACCGAGGAACGTTGGTGAATCTGTCCACGTCCACGGCCGCGGGCGGTTCCTACAGCTTCCCGAACTTGTGGCCTGGCACCTACGAGATCACCGAGACCCAACCTGCCACCTATCTCGACGGCAAGGACACGATCGGTACACCTGGCGGCAGCACGACGAACGACAAGTTCAGCGCGATCGCCCTTCCGGCGGCATACAATGGGCAAAACAACAACTTCGGCGAGGTCAAGGAGTCGAGTCTCTCCGGGTTTGTGTATTACGACGCCAACAACAATGGCCTCTACGAGTCGGGGGAAACGCCGATTAGCGGCGTGACGGTAACGCTCACGGGCACGGATGATCTGGGCTTCGCGGTTAGCAAGACCACGCCTACGGACAGCATCGGCGCCTACAGCTTCGATCAACTGCGGCCGGGGACGTACACGATTACCGAGACCCAGCCGGGCAGTTGGCTCGACGGCAAGGATACGCAGGGTACGCCTGGCGGGGGCACGACCAGCAATGACGCGTTCACCGCGATTGCGCTCGGCTCCAATGTCCACGGCACGAACAACAATTTCGGCGAGCTCCAGCCCGCCAGCCTCGCCGGGCACGTCTACTACGACGCCAACAACAATGGCGTATTTGATTCGGGCGAAACGGCCATCAGCGGCGCGACCGTGACGCTCACGGGCACCGATGATCTGGGCACCCCGGTCAACGCGACCACGACGACCGTAGCGAGCGGTGCATACTCCTTCACGGGACTGCGACCCGGCACGTACGCGATCACGGAAACGCAACCGGCCGGTTACCTCGATGGAAAGGACACGATCGGTACTCCCGGTGGCACGACCGGCAACGATGCCTTCTCGAATATCGTCCTCGGCGCCGGCGTTAGCGGGGTGAACAACAACTTCGGCGAGGTTCTCGTTTCGAGCATTGGCGGTTTCATCTACTACGACGCCAACAACAATGGGATCAAGGAACTCGGTGAGGCCGCAATTTCCGGAGCGACTGTCACCCTGTCCGGCACCAACGATCTTGGCGCGAGTGTCACCCTCACAACCACGACTGATGGAATAGGTGCCTACAACTTCACCAACCTGCGCCCAGGTACCTACACAATCGTCGAGACCCAGCCCGCCGGCTACCTCGACGGCAAGGACACGCAGGGCAGCCCGGGCACGGGAGTGGCCGGAAACGACTCGTTCACCAACATCATTCTGCCTGCTGGCTTCAACGGCGTGAATAACAACTTCGGCGAGCTCCTGCCGGCCAGCCTCTCCGGGTATGTCTATTACGACGCCGACAACGATGGCGTATTCGACTCGGGCGAAACGGCCATCAGCGGCGCGACCGTGACGCTCACGGGCACTGATTACTCGGGCAACTCCGTCAACGCGACCACGACGACCGTAGCGAGCGGTGCATACTCCTTCACGGGCCTGCGTCCTGGCACGTATGTGATCAACGAAACGCAGCCGTCCGGTTATCTCGACGGGAAGGACACGATTGGCACACCGATCGGTGGCACGACCGGTAACGATGTCTTCTCGGTCATCGTTCTCTCTGCTGGCTTCAACGGCGTGAATAACAACTTCGGCGAGCTCCTCACCGGCAGCCTGGGGAACCGAGTCTGGGGCGATCTCAATTCCAACGGGATTCAGGATTCAGGCGAACCGGGTGTCGACGGCGTGAAGGTGACTCTCTACAGCGCAGCCGGGGCGAACATGGGCTTCACCACCACCGCGGGTGGCGGCTTCTACAAGTTCGAGAACCTGATGCCCGGTGAGTACTATGTCATCTTCGACCAAACGACACTGCCGGCCGGGTACGTCCTGACCCTGCAGAACTTCGGCGCCAGCGATGCGTTGGACAGCGATGCCAATCCGTCGACGGGCAAGTCCGAGGGTAACGCGACCGTGGTTGGCGGCGCCTACAACGACACCGTCGATGCCGGCCTCGTGCTCGCGCCGGTGCCCTGCGTGCCGACCACCCTGCCGTTCAGCGGCAGCAGCTCGGCCCTCGGCACCGCCGGCAACATCCGCACCTTCACGGTCAACGGCATCTCGGTCAAGGCGAGCGCCTTCAGCCGAACCAAGGGCACCAGCGGCACCTGGTCCACCGCCTACCTCGGGGCGTACTCGGGCGGCCTCGGTGTGACCGACGCCAGCGAGAGCGGCAGCGGCAACACCCACACGGTGAACAATGTCGGCCGCGACAACTACATCCTGTTCGAGTTCTCGCAGCCGGTCGTGATCAACCGCGCCTACCTCGGCTACGTTTACACCGACAGCGACCTCACGGCCTGGTTTGGCAACGTCGCCAATGCGTACAACAATCACCAGACGCTGTCCGATCCGTTCCTGAACAGCTTCGTACGCGACGTGAACACCACCACCAGCAGCAGCACCCGCTGGGCGACACTCAACAGCGGCGGGCTCTCAGGCAACATCCTCGTCATCGCGGCCGATGTCACCGACACGACGCCTGATGACTACTTCAAGGTCGGCGCGCTCGACATCTGCGCCGCGCCAGCCGTGCTGTCGCTTGCGTGTGTCTCGAACTCCACGGGTACGGTGGGCACGCCGTACTCCTCGGCGCTGGTCGCCTCCGGCGGCAAGTCGCCGTACACCTATTCGATCACCAGCGGCTCGCTGCCAACCGGCCTGACGCTCAACGGCCTGACCGGCACGATCTCGGGCTCTCCGTCCGCCGCCGGCACGTTCAGCTTCACCGCACGCGTCGTCGACTCCACCTCCGGCACCGCCCAGGCCGCCACCGGCAACTGCAGCATCACGATCGCCGCGGCGCCAGTGTGCGTGCCGACGACGTTCTCGTTCAGCGGCAGCACCTCGACCACGGGTTCTTCGGGCAACATCCGCGTCTTCACCGTCAACGGCATCACTGTCAAAGTGAGCGGCTTCAGCCGCAGCAGCACCGGCTCGTGGGCGGCGGCCTACCTCGGCGCCTACTCGGGCGGCCTCGGCGTCACCGACACGAGCGAGAACGGCTCGTCCCCCGGCCACACCGTGGACAACGTAGGCCGCGATAACTTCGTGCTCTTCGAATTCTCGCAGCCGATCGTGATCAACCGCGCCTTCCTCGGCTACGTCGTGGGCGACAGCGACCTCACGGCCTGGGTCGGCAACATCCCGGGCGCCTACAGCACCCACGTCACGCTCTCCGACACTGTCCTCAACGGCCTTACCTCCGAAGAGAACACGACCGACAGCAGCAACACGCGCTGGGCCAAGCTCAACGGCTCCGGCATCTCCGGCAACATCCTCGTGATCGCCGCGAGCCTCGAAGACGACACTCCCGACGATAACTTCAAGGTCGCGGCGCTCGACATCTGCCAGCCCACGACCACCAACCCGGTCACCTTGGGCTGCGTCTCGGCCGACACCGGCAAGGTCGGCGTCTACTATGCCTCGTCGCTCCGCGCCGAGGGCGGCACGCCCGGCTACACGTTCTCGATCGTCTCGGGTTCGCTCCCGCCTGGCCTGACGCTCAAGACCTCGACCGGCGCCATTACCGGCACGCCGACCACGAAGGGCACGTTCAACTTCACCGCCAAGGTGGTGGACTCGACCGGCACGCACACTGCCAGCCAGTCCTGCGGCATCACGATCGCGCCCTCGACCACCAGCCCAACCGGCCAGATCGGCAGCCTGGTCTGGAAGGACAAGGACGGTGACGGCATCCAGGACGCCGGCGAGCCGGGCATCTCGGGCATCACCGTCTACCTCAAGAACAGCGCCGGCACCGTGATCGCCACCGACACGACCGACATCAACGGCGTCTATCTCTTCGAGGGACTCTACGCCGGCACCTACACGGTGGTCGTCAGCACGCCGAGCGGCTATGTAAAGTCCCCGAGCGTGGTCGGCACTAATCGCGCGATCGACAGCAACGGCAGCCCGGCGACCGTCACGCTCTCGACCAACAGCAGCGTCGACTTGACGATCGACTTCGGCTTCCTGCAGGCGATCGAAGAGAAGTGCTTCACGACCTATACCCAGGGCGGCTGGGGCTCGAAGCCGAGCGGCAACAATCCCGGCGCGTTCCTGACGAAGAACTTCAGCGCGGTGTATCCGGGCGGCTATGTCGCCATCGGCACGAGTTCGCGTTACCTGGCCTTCACCAGCGCTGACGCCGTAATCAAATTCCTTCCGCAGGGCGGCACCGCCGGCGTCCTCACCGCCAGCGCCGTCAATCCCACCTCCTGCTCCGCGGGCGTCCTCGCCGGCCAGCTGCTCGCCGCCACCCTGAACGTCGACTTCTCGAACAAGGGTCGGACCATGACGGGCCTGGCCACGAAGCACGTCGGCACCGGCCCGCTCAATGGCAAGACCGTTGCGGAGGTCATCGCCATCGGCAACTCGGTCATCGCCGGCGGCTCTCTGTCCTCGGACCTTACGCTCTCGAAGCTCGTCGATACGCTGACGCTGATCAACGAGAACTACGACAACGGTGGCAACGAAGGCGACCTGTACTGATCGCCGGCTGGAGAAATGCACGAGGCGGGCCGGGCTCCGGCCGGCTTCGTCATTTCCACGCCAAAACCGTCGCTGGCGTAGGCGGTGCAGCTCGGGCTTGATGGTCCCCCTTCTCACCGGAATGAAACGCCTCGTTTCCGTCTTCGCCGTCGTGTTCGCCACCGCGCTTCTCGCCCAATCCGACCCAGCCGGAACGGCGGGGGCGCCCGCGTCTGCCGCGCCCGCCGCGCCCGCCGCCGCGGTGGTGGTTCCACCGGCTGAGGAGATGGGCCTGGAGGTCGACGCGACGCTGAAGGAACACACCGCGAAGCCGGGCGAGGAGTCGTGTGTATTCACCTTTGCGGTACAAAACATTTCCAAGGCCGACCTCGTGATCAACGAGGTGCGGACCTCGTGCGGTTGCACGGTCGCGACGCTTCCGAGCCAGCCGTGGCGCCTGAAGCCGGGCGAGCGCGGCGACATCATGCTGAATGTCGACCTGCGCGGCAAATCGGGCACGATGAGCAAGACCGCGACGATCGACCTGCCGACGGGTTTCAAGCAGCTCACCTTTCGCGTGACGATTACGGCCGACACGCGGGCGATGCAGGCGGATTTGCGCGCCCGCAACCAGCAACTCGCGGCCGCCAACCGCCAGGCGGTCTTCCAGGGCGACTGCGCCAAATGCCACGTCGCGCCGACCGTCGGGCAGCACGGCGTGGGCGTCTACGTCACCGCGTGCTCGATCTGCCATGACGCCGAGCAGCGTGCGACGATGGTGCCCGACCTGCATGCCCTGCAGCAGCCGACCGACAAGGCCTACTGGCGCACGATTGTCACCGAGGGCAAGCCCGGCACGCTGATGCCTGCCTTCGCACAGGCGTATGGCGGCCCGCTCACGCCCGTGCAGATCGAGTCGCTCGTCGAGTACCTTGCCGGCGAATTCTCCGGCCGCGCTCCGACGAGTATGCGGGCCGGACAGGGAGGGGTGGGTAACTGAAAGTGGGAGGGCTTAATGCCCCAACCCGTCGCGGGATAAACCCGCTCCCGCTTTAGACCTCCCACCTACGGCCTCACGCCGCCCGCCTTTCCGCCTCAGCCCGTCGGCTTCGCCCCGTTCGACACGGCCGTGGCCGCCTTCTGCGGCAGGGCGCCGGTGGCGACTTCGGTCTTCAGCTTCGCAACGTACGCGTCGGCGGTCATCACGCCTTCGTCGCCGCGGGCGCGGGAGCGCACCGACACGCTGTTCGCCTCGGCCTGCTTCTCGGGCGCCCCGCTTTTTGTTGCCTCTGGCGGGCGTTTCAGCGCTCGCTTCAATTCGGTTACACCCAGCGCTCGCGATTGGATGTTTTCTTCGGGAAGAACGACGGACCCTCGCTTTCTTATGCCGGCCGAGCCGGAAATGGGGCTGGCATTGTCCCACCAGTGTTGGTTCCTCACCGGCAGTTACAAGGAACGAGCGTCTCTGAAGCCCCTTGATTTTCCCTTCGTGACGCGCATCCTTCTGGCATGGCATCCACCGTCGAACAAGTTGCCGCTGATGCGTTAAATCTTTCGAGCGATGGGCGCGCTTTCCTCGTCGAAAAGCTCTTGGGCAGCCTGTCCGGCGAGGTCGATTCGACAGTCGAACGTGCTCATCTGGCGGAGGTGCGTCGTCGTCGTGCAGCCGTGCAAGCCGGCAAGAGTGAGTTGATCGATGGCGACGACGCCTTGCGTCGCGCGCGCGCTGCGTTGCGCAAATGAGGTATCGGTTCGCCGACGAGGCGCTCGCCGAATACATTGCCGCGGGCGAATATTACAACCGGAAGGTGCCGGGACTCGGTGATGCCTTTGCGGATGACATTGAGGACGCGATTCGAAAAATCCGCGCCACCCCGTTCATTTGGCGTGTTGTCGAAAATGACGTGCGGCGCTTCCTAATCGAACGATTTCCTTACGGCGTCTACTACACGGTCGAGGACGACTGCGTTCTCATTTGGGCGGTGAAGCATCTGCGACGCGATCCGGATTACTGGCAGGAGCGACGTGGCATCCTGTAGTTTGGTCGATGCGAGCAAATCAGCGCGAGAATGGTAGCCCTGGGGCATCGTGGCCACGATCCTCTCCCATGCACGTCAGCCCCGTCCATCCGCGCTGCGATTGTTTCAGCTCGATTCAAAACTACGGGAACGGCTGCGAATGATTGAAGCGCGTGAGCCGGTCGCTTCCATCAACGGTTCGGACGGGTCACTTCTTGCTGAAATCGCACCGGGCGAACAGTTTCCCGCTCACCGGTCCGACGGGAGTGCCGGATGGTGGGACGACGGTCATGCTGCTGGCCGGTTCTCTGCTGGCGATCGAAGCGATGCGCCGCCGCCTCTGCTGAGGCACGGTCGCGAATAACTCGCAACGGTTCGTCAGCCAAAATCCCCGTCGTCTTGATGACGACGGGGATTTTTTTCGCGTGCTTTTTTCGACGGAACCGGAGCGCCACTGCGGGCGAAAGACGCGGAGGCGCTCGGAAGGCGCACCGCGGATCCGAGTCGCTGCCTCGCATTCGCGTTAATTAGCGTCCATTCGCGGTTCAACTCTGGTTTGTAGGTAGGAACCCTCGCCGGACGAGGACGCTCGCAAGAGAACAACATGCTCAAGGACGGATCGGCCGCGACAGCATGCTCAAGACGGTCGCCAGCGTCTCGAAGATCGATCAAGAGACCGGCGCCAATTCGCCCGTTACGCTCGGCGACTATCTGAACAATCCCACGCGCAACAATCTCCCCATCGCGTTTCGTAAAGTCAGCGCCGTTCGCATCTCGGTCGTATACGTGCGGCAGCTCGGGACGGGCGTGCTTTCGCTCATTCCCGTATTTTCGCGACAACGCGGCGCAGCCGCAACCGAGTGAGAAGAGCCAAGCTGATTTCTAACCGCGAATGGACGCGAATGGACACGAATGAGAAGAACCCGAAGCTGAACGAGTCGCGACTCCGTGGCTGCGAGCACCAGCCCCTCGACCCCGGCTCGGGGCCCTGAGCTTGTCGAACGGGCGAGTGGATTCGAGTCTGAGATTCGTGCGTCATCCACTCGCTGGCGCTTCTCGCAGCCACGGTCCGACGTGGCATGGGCGTCCCGCCCATGTTCTTCTTTTCGGTACCACAGTAGCGGGCGTGCCGCCCGCATTAAGCACGGATGTCGCGACTTCACGGACGGGACGCCCGGGCCACATCCAATCCACACGCTGGCGCTCGCAGCCACTACACTCTGTCCCGCCCCGCGAAAAAATTCGCCACGAGGTGGACAAGCTCACGGACTCGGGGACGATGCACTTCACCCGCGCACGCCAGCCGCTGCAGGCACTCTGCCTCGGCAGCGCCCTGCTCCTTTCCGCCGCGCACGCCCAGCACGGCGTCATTCGCGAATATGCCGCGCTCGCACCCGCGGCCGACGCGGTGCCCCTGCCGCCGCTGTTCGACGCGCCGCTCACCGACACCAGTATTACCGTCGGCCCCGACCGCGCATATTATCTCACCGGTTCGGCTGTATCCGGCGAGACCGCCGTCGGCGCTGCGCAGATTTCCATCTGGCGCTCCGCTGACCTCAAACAGTGGATACCATGGCGCACCGTGAACCTGACGGGAATGAAGGCCCGCTCGCCCGAGCTGCATTTTCTCGACGGACGTTTCTGGCTCGCGCTGGGCCGTCAAGGCGGCGGCACCGATCTGCTCCGCTTTGAGACCACCGACCTCGAGAAGAGCCGCTTCACGCAGGCGCGCATCACCGAGCAGGGCGAGGATCCGTCGCTGTTCCGCGACGACGACGGCACGTTTTTCTGGGTCACCGGGGCGGGCTCGATCGCGCGCATGAAGCCGAACCCGCTCGACGGCCTCGCTGGACCCGCAAAAATTATTCCCGTTTCCATCGCCGGCCCCGCGGCCCAGCAAAAGGACCAGAGCGTCACGCATCTGCGCGGCGCCTTCCTCACGAAGATCCGGGGCAAATATCACCTGTTCGTCACCGGCCGGATCTTTCGCCAAGACCTCGGTCGCACCGGACTGCCAGAGGGCGTGGACGATGTGTTCGCGGCGGCCTCGGAAAAGCCGGACGCCGACTTCTCGCCATTCTACCTCGCGTTTCCGAATGCCGGACAAACCACGGTCTTTCATTCGGGCGCGGATCAACTATGGGCGACGTACTCGGGCCACGGCCCACGCTCGATCCTGAGCGGGAAACCCGCCGCCTTCAAAGTCGAGTTCGTGCCCGCCACGGAAGCGTATTGGACAGTTGGATTCGCCGGTTCGGAAAAGGGCGACCGCTTCCCGTTTGGCGTGATGCTGCGTCCGGACACGGCCTTCATCTACGAAGGCGGCATGGGTGCGGCCCGCACGGTGCCACTCGACAAAGTGCCCGGCCAACGCGCGGCAGTGCCGTGGATCCGCGACACGTTCATCATGCTCGGACACGACGGGGTTTATTATCTCACCGGTACGTCGGGCAACATGGACGGCGTCAATCTCTGGCGCTCCTCCGATCTGAAGCATTTCGAGTTCGTTAAACAAATCTGGACCGCCTCGGCCGATCCCAAGGCGTGGTACAACAGCGTCCGCACCCGGCTTCACTGGGCGCCCGAGCTGCACTATATCAACGGCACCTACTGGATCGCGCACTGCATCAGCGCCGGCAATCTCGGCAAGAACGGCATCCTGAAGAGCACGAGCGGCCGCCCCGAGGGGCCGTATGAACCTGCCTTCCCCGAAAATCGCGGCGTGGACCAGCACATCGATTCGTCGCTTTTTCAGGACACCGACGGTGCCGTGTATTACGTCTGGCAGGACGGACTGATCCGCAAACTGAACCGCACGCTCAGCGGCTTCGACGGCGAGCAGCGGAAAATCCTTCCGGCCGATGGCCAGCGCGTCGGCTATGAGGGCGCCACCCTCGTGAAGATTGGCGCCTGGTATGTCCTCACCTGCGCCGAGTGGAATGGCGGCGGCAACCACGTCGATGGCACGTACGACATGATGTATTCCTGCGCGAGGAGCCTCACCGGTCCGTGGAAGCCGCGGCGTGTCGCCGTGCCGCACGCCGGCCACGGTGCGCTCTTCCGCGACAAATCCGGCCGCTGGCTGGCGTCGTTTTTCGGCAACGACCGGACCTCGCCGCTGCGCGCCATGCCGGGTTATGTGCCGGTTGAACTGCATGAAACCAGTGACGACCTTGTAATTGGTCCGCAGAAATCACGGTGAGCGGCTTCGACTAAATTCACCCCAGTCGCGCCGCCAGCCTGCGCACAACTTCACGGTTCGCCCCTGCGATCAGCCGGAACGCCTCCGACACACACTTATCGTCGGCGACCCGCTCCCAGAACTGGACCGCGGCCAATGCGGCGTCGCTCCACACCTCGGACACATGCGCCAGCGGCGGTTTGGGCGCGAAATTCCGCGAGGGACGTGGCATCGTAGTGAAAAGTACCGGACACAATGATAGCAGCATATTCAACTTAATTAGAGTATGTTCTCAATTTATGAACCTAGGTAGTGAAATGATATCCATGATGATTTCACGTCATTCGGAAATGAGCTGTCACCGCTTTCAATTCGCCCCCGTCTTCCTCGTTGCCGCATGTTCCCGCTTCGCCGCATCGCCGTTCTCGCCACGCTCGCCCTTTGCGCGGCGGTTCCCGGGCGCGCGGCGTCGACGTTCGAGGAGCGCATCACCGCGTTGTTCCGTCCGCTGCAAGCCGAGCAGGTCGCCCTGTCGCCCGATGGTGAGCACATAGCGTACACTCACAACGACCGCGGCGAACTCGCGATTCTCGTCATGGCGGTTGGCCGCACGGAGCGTAAGTTCAAAATCGTCGTCGAGGCCGATCGCGCGGTCGCCTTCAGTCGCGCAAAGGCCCCTCCGCGGCTTCGGTTCCTGCGCTGGGCGACGCCGCAGCGACTCGTCTTCGCGCCGACTGAATATAACAACGGCGCCCGCATGATCGCGCCGATCTACGCTGTGAATCGCGACGGGACCGACGCGAAGAACCTGGCCGAGGCGGCCGACTTCGAACTGCTCGGCAGCGAAACCGAAGGTCCGCCCTCTGTGCTCACGCGACGCACGTCCATCCTGGGCTTCATGGCCGGCAACCGCGATGCACTGCTCGTCGAGGCGCGCGGCCGGCCCACGTTTCCTCCGGAGGATCCTATTCCAACTTCGTTGTTCTCCATCAACGTTTCCACCGGCAAAATCACCGCTTTGGGCGAGGAGAACGAAGACGGCCGCTACTTCTACGATCAGAAGGGAAACGCCCGGCTGATCTACACGCATCCACGGCTGTCGCATACGCGAACGTTTCGCTACAGCACCGGCGGGGCGTGGGGCCGCTGGCTCAACGCCAGCGAGGCTTGGGCCGGCCCGGTCGCGAAAGCGTTTCCCGTCACGGTGGCAAATTACTATGGCGAACGGGCGTTTCCCCTCGGGTTCGATGCGAATCCAAATATCTTATACTACGCGTCCAACCTCGGCCGCGACACCTACGGCGTCTACGCAATCGATCTCGCGGCGAAACAGCCGGCGGCGCTCGCACTCGAGGATCCCCACGTCGATTTGGTGTCACCCGAGCCCGACGATGGGAGCGCGGGACTCGTGTTCGACGAAGCGCGCGGTCATCTCGCCGGCGTGCGCGCGATCGGCCTGGCGCCGTTCACGCGCTGGGTCGACCCCGAGCTGGCACGCATCCAGGCCGGCGTCGATCGCAAGTTTCCCCAGCGCACGGTGGAAATCCTGCAGTGGGACGACAACCGCCAGCGGTTCCTGCTGCGCGTCACCGGCGGCGTCGAGCCCGGCCGATATCATGTGTATCAGCGAAGTGAGAACGTGCTCGTGGAGGTGTTGCGCCGCGCGCCCTGGCTGCGCAACAGCGACCTGCATGCCAGCACTTCATATGAGTTCGAGACCGCCGGCGGGATCCATCTGACGGGTCACCTCACGTTTCCGCGCAAGTCGCGACTTAATCCGCCGCCGCTCCTGATCGACTTCTCGGAGGGGCTGATGGGGCGGCCGCTGGCCGGCTTTGATCCGGACGCGCAGGCGCTCGCGGAAATGGGTTTCGTTGTGGCCCGGATCAATCATCGCGGCGGCAATGGATTTGGCGTGAAGCATCGCAGTGCGATTCACGCCGGCATCGATCGCGTGCCGGTGGACGATGCGCTTGCCGCGATTGACTGGATCGCGCGGCACCACGCCGTCGACCGGCGGCGGATCGCGACCTTTGGTCGCGGGCTGGGCGGATATCTGGCCATGCGCGCGCTGCAGTTGGAGGCAGATTCGTTTCGCTGCGGCGTGGCGATCGAGGCGCCGCTCGATCCACGCGCGTGGCTCCAGCCTCCGCTCGAGGATTACGGGCCCACCGTGGACGAGAGCCCGCCCGACGCCAGCCTCGCGGATGCCGGCCTCAACGACGCCGGCTTCACGGGCGGCGGGCGGCGGTTTAGGCCGCCGCCGCCCATCAATTTTCTCCAGGAAGCGCAGCGAACCTTTCTCGCGCAGGGTCAGCAACTGCGCGTCGAACGCTCGGTCGTGCGCACGGCCGAGCAGCTGACCAAGCCTGTCATGCTGGTTGTCGATCCTCCGCGGGATCTGACGATTGCCGCGCAAAACTCCGACTTGCGCTCGAAATTGAAGCGGCTCGGCCGGCCGGCCGAGTACGTCGAAGTGGGCAGCGGTTACGCCGAAAACATACCTGGCGCGAGGGCGAAGCTGTTCCGCCAGATCGAGGAATTCTTCAACTTCAACCTCTATGACTACAAGGTGAAGGTCGGCCCAACCACGGAAGTAAAATGAACGCGTCGCGCCTCTTCTTTTCCGCCGGCTTCGCGTCGCTCCTGGCCGCAACCAGCTTTGCCGTGGATGCACCGCCGATCACCTTGCCGCCGCCGACGCTCACCTTGCCCACGGTGCCGAGTACCGAAGCCGCGCCCCTCACCGTGCAGCCGGCACCCATCACCGCGCCCGTGAGACCGAAGAGCGCGGCCGAACTGGAAGCGCCGGTCGAGTTGCCTCCGATGATTATCGCCGAGTCATCCAAAGCGCCGCCCTGGCTGTATGTGGCAGTCGGAGACACGGAATACCTTTCGCGGTGCTCGGCCTCGACGACGAGCGCCTTCGTCACCGCGCAACTGGAAATTCGCCGGATGTTGCGGGTATTTGTCCCGGCGGATTTGTTCGCCACGAGCGCCGTGCCCTCGGTTTCCATCCTGGTCCCGCTCGAGACGGGACGCGCCAGCGGCGATGCCGTCAGCCGCGAGATGCTGCGGATGGAGCAGAAGACTGTCCGCGAGGTGAAGAACGAGAATCCCCGCCAGCGGAAGCGGCCGTCGCCGGGCGGGTTTCGCTTCCTGCCGAATCTCCGGCTCGACGATCGCGATATGCTCGCCGTTTTCACTTTTCTCAACGAGCGCGAATTCCGTCGCGAGAATCTGATTGCCGCGCCCGACTACGTTTATGCGCGGCTGGCCGGGCGCACGCCGACGCTGCCCGCGTGGCTGATCGAGGGAATTTCCCGGCTGTATCCGCAGGCGAGCTTTCGGGTCGATCCGATCACGATGCGGCCGGTGCAATGGCTCTCGCCGGACGACACCGCCGGGCTGCTGCGCGATCCCGAGAGCCGGCGCGTGATGATTCCGGTCAACGAGCTTTTCGCGCCGGGCGCATTGGTGACGCCGGAGAACCAGCACCCCACGCGGGTGGCCGCCTGGCAGTTGCAGGCCGCGCTCTTCGTCCGTTGGGCGCTGGATCCGGCGCACGCGCCGGCCGCTGAATCGCTCTGGAAGCTGGCGCGGCGGATTAGCCAGGCACCGATCACCGAGTCGAGTTTCACCGAGTGCTTTGGGTTTGGATACGCCGATCTCCAGGTACGGCTGAGTGATTACCTTCCCGTGGCGGTGAAGCAGCCGGCCCGGATTGTTCCCGGAAAGCTCCCGCCGCTGCCGCGCTTCGAACTCAAACCCGCGACGTCCGCGCAGATCGCGCGGCTGCGGGGCGAGTGGGAGCGGCTGGAAATTCCTTTGGTGCGTCGTCAGCATCCCGAATATCTGGCCCACTATATTGAGCAGGCGCGAACAACGCTCCGTCGTGCGGTTGGCCGCGGGGAGCGTGACCCGCGGCTGTTTGCCGCACTGGGTCTGTGCGAACTCGACGCGGGTGATGCCCGGGCGGCGCGGCCGTATCTCGAGCAGGCCGCCGCGGATCGGGTGATCCGCCCGCGGGTCTACTTTGAGCTCGCGCGGCTGCGGTGGTTGGAACTCGGCCGGGGTGGGCCGGAGACCGCCGGTTTCACGGTGGCGGAGCTTCAGCCCATCCTGGAGCCCTTGCGCGTGGCCGCAGCGCAATCGCCCGCCCTGCCCGAGGTGTACATGCTCATGGCCGATGCCTGGCTCCGCTGCCGGGAACGCGTGCCGTCGTCTGATCTTCCCGCGCTGCTTGCCGCCACGCCGCTGTTTCGTCGAATTCCCGGAGTGGCGATTCGCGTGGCACTGGTGCAGGTCCGCGAGGGCCGGCGCGCGGAAGCCTGGCAATTGCTGGGCGTCAGCGCCGAATTTGCGACGGAGCCAAACGTGAGGACCCAATACCAGGAGTTGCTCGCCGCGCTTCAGCCACCGGCAAAACCGACCCGGTGAGCAGCAGGCCGGCCGTTCCATTAATCCAGCTCAACGGCGGGGCTGCAACTCGCCCAGCCGGATTCGGTGCTCGATCGGAGCGTTGCCGGCGAAGTCGACGATTTTCCACGTGATCAGTGGATCGGCGGCGGCCCAATCGATCTGCAGGTGGCCGACGTTCACGTCGTGATAGGTCTTCGGATACGCGCGGTACCGGTTGTCGGTCGGCGTGCCGCGCGGGTGTTTTTCGGTCAGAGCGCTGGAGGTGAGATCGAAGAGCGGATAACCGAGCGGGCCATCCATCCGTGACAGCTCGCACCAGTGCCGGTCTCCGCTGAGAAAAAGCACTCCGCCGGCCTTCGTTTCCCGCAGCAGGTCGAGCAGGCGCTGCTTTTCGTGGGGCAGGTTCGCCCACGCCTCCGCTCCGGAAAACTCCGCCACGAACTGGATGCTGCTGGCGATGAGCCGCAACTCGGCCGGCTGCCGCAGTTGCTCCCCGAGCCAGCTCCACTGTGCCGGGCCGAGCATCGTGGCTGACGTATCCGTATTCGGAATATACGGCCCGCCCGGCAGCTTTTGCCCGGCTTTCGGCAGCCGCTTCAGCGGTCCCCGAAAGGTGCGCGTGTCGAGGAGAATGACTTGGACGCGCTTGCCCGCCGGGCCGAAGATCCAGGCTTCGTACACGCCTTCGCGCTGTCGCCGCGGCGAATCCGCCGGTTCATCGAGCCAGCGAAGAAACTCTTCCTTGGCCTCGCGCCGTTTCGGGTACTCCGCCCCGGCATCATTCGCGCCCATGTCGTGATCATCCCACGTGGCGAGCACCGGGACGCGGCGGCGCAGTTCGCGGAAGAAGCGGCTCGTTTTGAGCGCATCATATTTCGCCCGCATGACGGACATGTCCTCGGTGTCCGCGTAGATATTGTCGCCGAGAAAGAGAAACAGGTCCATCGGCAGCGTCAGCGCGCGCTCGAGCATCGGATGATCCACTTGCTTGATACATGAGCCGAATGCGATCTCGTCCACGACTTCGGCGGCATGAAACGGAACGAGGGTGGCGGCGAGCGCCAGCGCGCAAGCGGGCAGGGGCAGTGTGCGGTTCATGGCAGAGCGGAGGAGTGCTGGTGGGCGGAGTGACGCCGATCAGGCAACGCGCCCGAGGGTGCGACGGCAAGCCAGCGGGAAAAATCGCGGCGGCTTGGGGTCGTCAGCCCGTCGTGTCGAGCCGGACTTCTTCTATATAGAACAGATGCAGCTGCTTTGGCGCACCGCGAGAATTCGGATCGCCACCGGTGTCCCGGATTGCAACTCTCGCGCCAAACCTGCGGCGCCTTGGCGCGTGGCCGTCACCGGTCGAGACGCCCGGATTATTCCGCTCCTATGAAACACCGCCTGCTCATCCGCTGCCTCCTCCTGGTCTCGGTCCACCTCGCCTTCGGCCCTCTTGCCGCCCAAGCCGCTTCCGCCGCTGCCACCCCGGCGGCCGATGCGCCTTCGTTCTATCCGGGCGAAACGCCCGCCCAGCGTGATGCGCGGCTGAAGTGGTGGCGTGAGGCCCGCTTTGGTCTCTTCATCCACTGGGGACTCTATGCCGTTCCGGCCGGAACCTGGCAGGGCAAACAAATCCCCGGGATCGGCGAGTGGATCATGAATCGCGGCAAGATCCCCGTGGCGGACTACGCGAAGTTCGCGGAACAGTTCAATCCGGTGAAGTACAACGCCGACGCCTGGGTGCGCCTCGCGAAGGAGGCCGGGATGAAGTACATCGTGATCACCTCGAAGCACCACGATGGCTTCGCGCTCTTCAAGTCCACTGCGAGTTCGTACAATCTCGTCGATGCCACGCCGTTCAAACGCGATGCCCTGAAGGAGCTCGCGGCGGCCTGTCAGAAACACGGCCTGAAGCTTGGATTCTATTATTCGCAGGCTCAGGACTGGCATCACCGCGGAGGCGCTGCCAGTGGTGGCCACTGGGATCGCGCCGCGCAGGATGGCGACATGGATGAGTACCTGCGCACCATCGCCGTACCGCAGGTGCGCGAAATCCTCACCCAATACGGTCCGATCGCCATCCTCTGGTGGGACACCCCGACCGACATGAATCGCGAGCGCGCCGACCTGCTCGCGCCGCTCGTCAAGCTCCAACCGGGCATCATTCTCAACAACCGGCTGGGCGGCGGCTATCTGGGCGACACCGAGACGCCCGAGAACCGGATCCCGGCGACGGGTTACCCGCGCGACTGGGAGGCGTGTATGACGATGAATGATACGTGGGGTTTCAAGTCCTACGACCAGAACTGGAAGTCCGCGCAAACCCTGATCCGCAACCTCGTCGACATCACGAGCAAGGGCGGCAACTACCTCCTCAACGTCGGCCCCACCGCCGAGGGTGAGATTCCCGCCCCGAGCGTCGAGCGGCTCAAGGCGGTGGGCGCCTGGATGCGGCAGAACGGCGAGGCGATCTACGCGACGACGGCGAGCCCGTTTCTCCGCCTCGGCTGGGGCCGCGCCACCCAGAAGCCCGGCCGGCTTTATCTGCACGTCTTCAACTGGCCCGCCGATGGCACGCTCGTTGTTCCCATGAGCAGCGGTGCGAAAAAAGCGTACCTTCTCCGCGAGCCGCGCAAGCCGCTCACCTTCGCCGCCTCGCCCACGGGCCTGCGCCTGACCGTGCCCGCCGCGGCGCCCGACGCGATCTCGACCACGCTCGTGCTCGAGGGTGTCGGCAAAGTCGTTGCGCTGCCCCCGCCGCCGATCTCGCCCGACGCCGACGGTGCCGTGCAACTTCCGTGCGACGCGGCGGATCTCTTCGGCAAACACGTGCGAATCGAGGGCAACACCAATCTTAATCTTGGTGCGTGGCGCGGCCTCGAGGACTACGCGTCGTGGCAGGTGAAATTCGCGCGGCCCGGCGCCTACGATGTGCTGCTCACCGCGGCCGTGCCCGCGGCCGAAGCCGGCAGCACGTACGCGCTCATCATCGGTTCAGAGCGGCTCTCCGGGAAGACCCTTTCAACGGCTGGTGCTGATTACCGCCCGGTGAAAGTTGGCACGATCAACGTCACCCAAGCCGGTACGCTGACCGTGTCGATCAAGCCCGAGAAGATTGCGAAATCCGAGCTCATGCGCCTCCGCGCCATCACGCTGCGACCGGCGGCGCCTTGAGCACGCCTGCGGGCGGCGTCGCGACCTGGGGTGTGGCTTGACCGGAAGGGCGACTTTCCCGTAGCCCGAGACCGGTCGTCCAAACGCGCTTCGGCGGGATGCCGACGTGCTGGGCCAAACGCGCGGGCCTAACCGGAGATATCGATCGGCAGACTCACCCGCACATTGACGGGGTTTCCGGCCTGGCTAATCCCGGGATAAAACTTCCATTGCTTGACTGCTTCCACACAGCGCCGCGCGATGTCGCGCTCCACTGACCCGACTACTGAAACATCGCGCAGAGTGCCGTCGCGGGTGACGACGAATGACATGGTGACTTGCGCGGGAGCGGCAGTGGCGCGACGCCCGAGTTTCGGGGGCGGAGTGAGGAAGGGCCGCGGCGGTGTCCGCAGTTCCGCTAGGCTGGCCAGTCGATCCTCGCTCAGCAATTCGCCCCCCATCCGGATTTCGCGCCCCGCGACGGGCGTCGCCTTCAGTGGCAACGGTTCGTACCCTTCGGCCCGCAGTTCGTAGGTCACCTCCTGCGGCGGCAGGTCACGCAGGGTGAGTGGGGTATTGCCGATGGCTTCGCCGCCGCGCGTGACGGTGGCACCGGCCGGTGTGCTCGTGATGGTGACGGTGGCGGGCTGGAACGTGGTGGCGGCGCGCACCGTCGCGCCCCTCCGCACCGTGATGCGTTCGGTTTGCTCCGGCCAGCCGGGGCGCTTGAACCGGATGAGGTAATCGCCAGCCGGCAGGTCGCCCAGTTGGGCCGGCGTCCGCCCGCGGCGCAACGGCGCTGCCTCGGCTGGTGTATTCGTGGAGTGGATGCTAAAGTCGGTTCCCGGCGGCGTGCTCGAAACCGACACCGTGCCGGTGGCGCGTTCGAGTTTGATCAGACCCAGGTCCGTGGTCTTTGCCCCCTCAATCGTGGCGTCGAGTTCCACGGGTACGTGGCCGGCCAGCGCAATTTTCACGCGATGCAGGCCGGGCGGGAGTCCCTCCATCGCCGCCGGCGCGCGTTTGGGTGGGCGGCCGTCGACCGCAACCTCGGCCCCGGCCGGCGACGTGGCAATTCTTAGAATGCCGGGGGAATTTGCCGGCCGTGCGGCATCCAACTCCGCCGTCATCTGCCGGCGGGTTTGCTCGGCGGCCTCGCGTCGCGCTGCTGCGACGGCGGATTCGCGTGCGGCTTCGGCGTCGCGGCGGACTCGTTCCGCTTCCGCTGCCGAGGCGAGGGCGACCGCGCGCGCGCGCTGTTCCGCCTCCTGGACTTGCTCCTCTGCTGCGGCCAGCTCCTGGGTGGCAGCGGTTTTCGCTTCGGCGGCGGCGCGTTTCTCCTCGGTCGCCGTGAGTTTAACCGCCTCCGCATCCCGGTAGAATTTGGCGGCAGCGGCCGCCCCAGCCAGCGCCAGAATCACGCCGACGTACGCACCATAACCGCGCTTGCGCACGATGACGACAACTGGCTCGCGCGGCGGAGTCGCTGCCGGCGCGGGTGCAGCAGTTCGCGGAGGCGGCGGGGTGAGTGGCGAAGACGACGGCGACATCGCAGGGGGTGCGACAATCGTCGTTGCGGCTGGCCGCATTTCGGCGGCACCCCGCGTGGCCGGAGAATTTGTCACGGGAGCGGCGCTGCGCGCCGTTATCCGGGGATCGGAAACCGGCAATGGTTTGAGTGGCCGATCCACCAGCCGGTCTGAATCGTTTTCGCGCGCCGCGGCCACCCTCCCCGCCGGAACGGCGATGATCGTGGGGCTCGAAGGAGCATTGCGCACTGCCGGGAGTGGTTCGGTCGAAGCGGCGTCCCGATTCGGGGTCGATTCGCGAGCGATGTTTGATCCGTTTTCGGCAGAGGACGCGGTTACTGGAATAACCGGTGGCCAGGGCCCGGAACTCACGCCACCGCGCGGGTCCGCGGGCATCGCAGGCGTGACGGCGTGCCGTGAAATCGCCCCCCAGGCGGGTGACCACGCGGGGCTGCCGTGGGCTTGGGCTGCCGCCAGGTACAGTGCGCCCAAAATGGGCACCGACGGTGTGCTCTCGAGTCCCGGGGCGGCGTCCAACTGCAGATGCTGAAGATAGCGGTTCAGGTTTGGCGCCCAGAGTGGCAGGCCCACGGCTCGCGCCATTTCGCGCGCGAACCAGTCTTGCTGGTGCGTGAGCCCGGTGCAGGCGAAGCTCATCGGTCCCGATGCAACCGGAACTGAGGCCAGGGCCGCCTTCACCCGCGGCGCCAGCTCCGAGATGATGCGCGCCGCCGCTGCCGCCGCGATGGGCGGATCGCTAAAGAACAGGCGCGTGGCCGCGGCGGGTGTCTTTGCCCCAAGCACTCGTTGCAACACGGCCGCCAGCGCGTCGAACCCGATTGCGCAGGCGGTGACGGATTCCACCCCGAATGCTGAAAGTGTAAACAGATGGGAACGCCCGCGCCCGATGTCCCAGAGCAGCACGTTTTCTGCGCCGTCGAGCCGCACGGCGGTTGCCGCCGCGGCGATGCGACCGAGCGTGGCGCTGCCCAGGGCCGACGTGACGATGCCGCGTTCGATCGCTTCTGCCGCCGCGGCCGCGAGGGCGTTTGCCGGGGTGACGCCGAGCAACCAACGCACGGGATTATCGGGCGCCACCGGCATACCGTCGGTGGCATTGCAGCCGATCACTTCCAAAGGCAGGCGAAAACCGTGCGGCAAACGCGTGGCGAAGCGTCGCAGTTCGGGTTCCACGCGGAGGCGGCGGGCCTGTTCGCGATCCGACAGGTGCCAGCAGACTGGCTGTGGGGCGACCGCGGCCACCGCCGAGACTGATTCGCCTTCATTCCAAGCGTGGATGATTTCAGTTACCGCGGTTTTATTGTCGATCGCACACTCCTGGCAGAATTCCAACGTGGTGCCGGCCGTCCGCACCGCGTGGAGCGTATGCGGAGTCACCTCTGCATAGTGGCGTTTGGTTTTGGTGGACAGCGGCATGGAAGCTCGAAGCGGCGTGGGTGCAGGCTCATTGGACAATGAAAACGGGCGGGGTAGCTGGAAGACCCGCAGCGGCTCTGCCGGTGCCGAATTTCGTCACGGCTTCGTTTCTCCTTCGGGGACAAGCCCTGCGGTCTGATTTGGCAGCGGCGCCGCATCGTTCGACCGGATCGGTGGATGCGAGCGGTTCACCCACCAACGCCCCGGCGGTGAGACGCGAGGAGGCATTGTATTTCGAGCAACGGGACGGCGACCGCCGAGGCGTGAGTAATTACCACCTGAATCCCAAGGGCGAGTGGATGAACACACTGACCGCAACGCGGAAATCGCTGGATTTTCGCACGGATGTCGCGCGGGCAATCGGAAATCCAGCCGGGTGGCCGAAGGCCGGAGAAAAGATGATCGACCCGATGGCACGTCAACGCGGAGTCGGCCTCGCACTCCAGCCGGTGAATACCCCCGAATTTGGCCCTTACGTTCCCCGCCCCATTTTTGCGTCGTCTGTTGCCGTGGTGACTGCGGCGCCGCAACCGCTCCTCCGCACTGATCTGCGGCTGATCTTCATCCTCCCAGCCCTGATTCCACCGATCCGGAAGTCTGAGACTGCGATCAAGGCGGATGGTGTGCCCAAACACACCGTGCCTCCGCCGCAGAGTAGAGAGTGAAATTTCCCGGCCAGCGCTGCTTTCGCCGCGGAGATTTCAGCCGGGCCGAGGAAGGGGCCGCAAGTCGGCGTCAGGCGCGGCGGCGAATCATCATTCTGAATGCCGCCATTCCGGCCAAGGCCACCCCCAGCAGCGAGAATGTCGCTCCGGAATCGGGAATGTGATAGTAGAGCTGCGATTGATTGTTCGTCGTGCCCGAATTCGAGGTTAAGTTGACGGCGAACACATCGTAGCCGCCGGGAAGGGCATTGCCCCGCGCATTTTCCGTGCCGCCGAATTGTGTTGTCAACAGCGTCTGGTACGCCGACGTCAACGAGCCCTGCGTTTCGTCCTCCAACCACCAGATGGCCCGTTGGAGAGCGAGATTCGATGTCTTTCGCCCGCTGGCGGAATAGTCGAAGACCGCGAGAGTCCCCGTCGCAAATTGTGAATAGAGGAAGGCGGTGCCCAGCGACAGTTGATCGCCCAATCCGATATTCCGTATGGCAGCCTCGAGCCCCCCGACGATGGCGGCGCTGTTGATGGTGTAGGCGTAAGTGCCGCCAGCAGAGAAGTATTCCCCCGGCTCCAGGCAGAAGGTCTCGAACGAGGTTGCCGAGAGAATGGCCAGCGAGCTATAGCTCGAGTTCGTCAGCGGTCCGCTCAGCGGAGTGAGCGTGTAGGAACCGCCATTCGATCCATTGGAGTAGACGCTGACGTCCAGCTTAATCGAGTCCGCCTGCGCTGATGAGGCGAACACTCCTGCTAAGAACGTGATCCCACCGGTGGTTATTGCTTTGAAAAATGTCATGACAGGCAAGTAAGCCGCCAGCGTGCCAATTTTTTAAATGCAATACAACATCATTAAGGATAGGTATTAATAAATTAACGTTTTTGTCACAATTTGCAGCCAACGTCCTGTTTGTAAATATTTCCGACGCGCGGCAGTCCCTCGGGCACCTGAGAACATCGGGGGCGGATACACCGGATGCCATGGGCTCAGGCTTGGATCTCGAGCCTGCAGGCAATCGCGTTTATCTCCCCGGCCGGATTGGCCGCCGCTTGCAGCCGCGCAAAGCCCGCATGATGTGCACTTCAACTCCAATGCACAAAGCGGAATGAAAGTTTCCATCATTGGGTCGGCCTACAATGAGGAACGGCTGATTGCCGAAACGCTGCGCTGCATCCAAACCGCCGCCGCCGCTTTCGTTCCGCCACTAAACATTGTCCCCGCGCCCTCGGCAGGAAAGTAAATCTCGGCTGAAACGCGTCCGCCGAGCTTGCGCACCGTTCACTCTTCCGGGACATAGGCGCCCACGGGTTTTTCAGCAGAATAAAAGTTAAAAACCTGACGCGATCCGCTTCCGTTCTTGTGGCGGGAAGCTCGGAAAAACCACCGCGGCCACGCGGGCAATCGCGGCGAGTCGTTGGCCGCAAAGCCCGGTCATCGGTGGCGATCTCGCATCACTTGCACGCATCCTTGAATTTCTTCAGCTCCTCCCCGTTCGTCTTCAGCACATTGGCGGTTTCGGTAAAGAAGTCCTGCGCCCACTTCGCCGCCTTCTCCGGATCAATCTTCGTGGTCGAATCAGTGATCTTTTCCCATTCGTCATCACCTCGCACGGCCTTCTTCGTGAACATCTCTCGTCGCTTCGTTTCCTTCTGCGTGAACTTCTTTTCCACGACACGCACACCGCGCACGCAGGTCTCGAGCGTCGTGCACTGAGCCACGATGTCGCGCAGCCCGGCGTCCATTGTCGCCGTAAAGGTGGACGCTCCGGCCAGACTCACCCTTTTCTTCAGCACGGTGTCGATGATTCCGCCGCCTTCTTCGAGGTATTTCAGAAGAAAACCCACGACGGTGCCGCCTGCCCCGTCGCCCTCAGGCAGGACCTCGGTCACCTTGTCGCCGACCTCCGCGATCTTTTTCAGATAGGCGGCAAATTCGCCCGCTGCCACGGCCGCGGCGTCCTTGTCGGTGTAGACATGCATGAAAAGCTCCTGTTTGCCGTCGAGCAGTGTGAATGTCTTTTCCACCGTGCTCAGGACCTTTGTCTCGCCCTCCTTGCACGGCGGCGGGTCGCTCGTCGTGGTCGTTCCGCCGCCCGTCATCGCGGGACCCGGCGGAAGCGGTTTTGTCCCGGCCGGCGGCACCGGAGGCAGTGGTTTCATCGGAGGCGGCTTACTCGGATCGGTCGTGCGCTCGAATTCAGTCACGTAATCGACTCCGTCCCGCCCGTCCGCTCCTTTGACTTCGATCCAGTTGCAGTAGTGCAGATCGGGCGGCTTTTCTCCGCCGAAATATATTCCACGCTTCGTCTTGGAGCCCGCCAGGATGATGGGCACCCGCCACCGGCCCGGGTTCCCTCCCGGCTCCCCCTCGACATGGACCGTCCGCCCTACCAGCCAGTGTCCAGCCGGGTTCGCCCAGACCACCTCTGCCACGAACTCGAATCCTCCCGCCGCCACTCCCGTGAGCCGGCGGGACGTGCGAAAAACTCCGTTGGCGGCGACGCCCGGATCGCCCGGCGGAATGTCGAACTCTTGCCGATTGCCGCCCGCGGTGGTCACTGTTCCCGACGTCCGCAACTGGACGGGGACCGGATGGTCCAATCCCTGCAATCCGGCAATTTCCACCGTTACGTCCGTGCTTTCGCCGCGTTGTAGATCGGTCTTTGGCGCCGAGAGCTGAACTCCCAGGGTCCGCACCGGCCCGCTCACCCGGGTGTCGCGTTCCTGCAACGTCAGTGTGCTCGGACCTGGCATGCCACCCGTAGGCATTTGCACCACCAACTTGCGGCGCGACTCCGCCAGCACTGCGGCTCCGGTACTGCCGATCGTCACGCGGGTGTTCGCCAGGTCGCCATCGAAGGCGCCCGTGATGGTCGCAGGCGAACCCTGCGTCACCGTCGGAGGCCACCGAAACCCACCCGGCGTTTTCGCGATTTGCCCCAGTGCGTGTTCCACGGCCTCGGTTGACGCCAGCGGCACGCTGGCGGTCGCGCGCTGACGCGACCAGCCGCTCGGTGCGCTAAACGCGATTGGCAGTGCTGCCGTCAGCGCCTCCGCCACGCGCAGGGTGAAAACGGGACTTGCTGCCGTGGTTTTCTGACCGCCCGCGTCAATGACCGTGCCGCGCAGAACTCCGGTGTTCGCCGTCTTTTCGGCCTCGGTGCGCCCGGCGGGTTCGATCGCGATGGTCCCGGAAATGGTGTCACCCTGCGCGACGTCGTCGGGCAGATGCACGCGCACCGTTCCGTGCAGCGAATTGTAGGAGACGACGTGCATGCCCCGTTCGGTTCGCACTGTTGCGTCGGCCGCGGCCGACGTCCCGCCGCCAAATGCCAGCCAGCATAGCGCCAGCGTCAGCGCGGGGATCGCTGGGTTGACACAGGCGTGAAAATTCGGGGGAGAGGTGCGCACGGCATCGGGGGAACCGTCGCGGGCTGAACACCCCGGGAGATGTCTCAAAATATCCTGGAAAGCAAGTCCTTGGTGCCGGCCCGACGTCAGCAGCGGCGAACACCATGTGTACGATTCCGTTGGAAGGTTGTTCTCGAGTTCATCGACCGCGTTGCTCAGTCGTCGTGCGTCCGCCGCCAATTTTGGTATCCATGATCGCGCGACGCCGGTGGCCGCTTGCGATCAACGATCTCTGCGCCCGCATTGGCCGCCGCTTGCAACCGCGCAGAACCCGCATGACGTGCACTTCAGCTCCAATGCACAAAGCGGAATGAAAGTTTCCATCATCGTTCCTGCGTTCAACGAGGAACGGCTGATTGCCGAAACGCTGCGCCGCATCCAAACCGCCGCCGCCGTTTTCGCGCGACGCCACTGGGCCGTCGAACTGATCGTGTGCGACAACAACAGCACCGACCGCACCGCCGAACTGGCCCGCGCCGCTGGGGCCACCGTGGTGTTTGAGCCGATCAACCAAATTGCCCGCGCGCGGAATCGCGGCGCCGAGGCCGCCACGGGCGACTGGCTTTTGTTTATCGACGCTGACTCGTATCCGGATGCGGCGCTGTTCGACGCCGCGGCAGATTGCATCGCCAACGGCCGTTGCCTCGCCGTGGGCAGCACCGTGAAACTCGACGGACACCATCCCGTTGCGCGATTTGGCGCTGGCGGTTGGAACTGGCTCAGCCGCTGTTTCACGCTCCTGGCGGGATCGTTCATCTGCTGTGAAGCCGATGCCTTCCGTCGCGTTGGCGGCTTCAGTCAGGAACTCTATGCCGGCGAGGAAATCGAACTCAGCAAGCGGCTCAAGCAGCTGGGCCGCGTGACCCACCGGCAGGTGGTCATCCTCCATCGCCACCCGTTGTTGACCTCCGCGCGCAAGGTGCATCTCTACACGCTGCGCGAGCATCTCACGTTCTTCCTGCGCACGGTTCTCGCCCGGGGCAGGAACCTGAACGACCGCTCCGCCTGCCCCACGTGGTACGATGGTCGCCGGTGATGCGGGGGAGGTTGACGATGCGCGCCACCCGCTCGTTGTACCCGTAGTTCAATTACGCCACGAGCATTCGCGTAAAATGCGCGGAGCTGCCATGGCTGGGTTGAGCTTTCTGCGGATGCGCTCGGTTCTGGGATCGACTTTCTTTGCAGAGGGGTTGCGCTGATCGCTGGCGCAACCTATGATAGGACTCAGCCATTCTTCGTCAGCGATGAAATCAATTGTCGGTGGTCCCACTACCAATGCCACTCCCAAGACCGTCCTCATCATCGATGACGATGTTCATCTCAATAAGATGCTCAGCATTGGCCTGGAGGCGCAGGGCTACCGGACGTTGTGTGCGGCCAACGCGGACGAAGGCTGGAAGCTCGCCCACGCGCACCTGCCCGATCTGATCCTGTGCGACATCAACATGCCCGGAAAGGACGGCCGCGTGCTTCTCAGGGAAATGCGGGGCGATCCGGAACTCGCCCACCGCCAGTTTGTGCTCATGACCGGCCAGCGCACCACGGAAAATCGCGACAACATGGATCTGGGCGCCGATGATTTCCTGGCGAAACCTTTTTCGCTGTCCACGCTGTTGCAGTGCGTCGCCGCCCGGTTGAAGCGGGATGAACTCAGCCGCCGCATCGACGACCGCGCCCTGGACAAACTGCGCGAAAACCTGCTGTCGGGACTGCCCCGGGAGTTCTTCAAGCCTCTGGCCACGATTCTGGGTCTCGCGCAGTCGCTCCAGGTGAAACTGGAGGAACTTACACCTGAGGAAATCCGGCAGGATTTGGACGACATTCACAACGCGGGTCAGCGTCTCCATCGCACGTTGCGCAATTATCTTTTTCTGTTCGAGCTCGAGCGTGATGCGGCGCCGCGGACGGCCGCGCTGCTGGCCGCGCAGGACGTGACGGACGCGATCAGCGGCGGAGCCAGGACCGCGGGCTTGCGGCACCGGCGCGAGCGCGACGTTGTGACCGAAGGGGCGGCGGCCGATCTTCAGGCGCGTTCGTCGGATGTAGCGACGATCGTCGACGAGTTGGTGGACAATGCGCTGAACTATTCCCGCCACGGCACCCCGGTTACCGTGCGATCCTGCTGTGCCGGCTCCGTGCTGCAAATCACCGTGACCGATCACGGTCGGGGCATGACCGCGGAAGAGGTCAATCGTCTGCAGGCGTTCTGGCGCGAACCGCGCGAGCGCCAGCAACATTCGGGTTTGGGGGTCGGCCTGGTCGTGGTGCGCCGCCTCGTGCAGCTGCTCGGCGGACAGTTTAGAATCGAAAGCGAAGCAGGCCGGGGCACGACCTGCCATGTCACGCTGCCGGTCGCCACCGAGTGATCCATCGTCGGCGCCAGAGCCCGTCGCGCCCATGGTGGGGCGGCCACTCGACTTGCGGGTAACTTATCTCTTCGTAACAACCATGTCCGTATTTCCGTTCTTTCTCCCCGATCGCCGCGGGCGTTGCATGCGCGGTGGCACGGTCATGGCACTACTGCTCGCCGGTCTTCGTCTGGGCGCGGCGTCCGACCCAGCGAACCTCGATTCGAAGGAGTTGTTCACGCGCGGTTTTCCCCAGGGAATGATTTTCCGAGGTGAAATGATCCGGCCGATCCACCGGGATTACTCCGTTTGGAGTTCCACCGTCGTTGAGCAGACCGGGGTGATTCGGAAATTCATCCCCGAGGAACTGCCGCAGATTAACCCGCAATCGCCTGCGTGGGCGGAGCGGTTCATCCGGGAGCATCCGGAGAAGCTCATGCTCCTCCACCTCAACGGTGAGGCGCGACAGGTGACGACCGACGCCTCCGTTCATCAGCGCTACTTTCCCGGCCACTGGGTCTATAAACCGGGCAGTGTGCTCACGAGCGACGCGAGCCGCGAAGGCACCGAGCTGACGGTGGAGAACGGGTCGCCTTTCCAGGTCGATGCGTATCTGGATCGTGGCGACAACGAAGACGGCAAGCATTGGTTCCCGCAGATGCTCTGTCTGGTGGCGCTGGACGAAAACGGAAACCGGGATTGGTACCAGTCGGAATTCGTCGTGGTCACGAAGGTCGACAAGGAGCGAAAGACGATCTCGGTGAAACGCGGCCAGCTCTTCTCGACGCCACGAGACCACACCGCACGCCGGACATATGCGGCGCCGCTTGCGGCCGGCGTTTGGGGCGGTGCACCGATGTGCTTCTACAATTTATCCTCCGCCTGCCCCAGGGATCGCAGTGGGCACACGGCGGCCGACACATTTGTGGCTGAGATCGCCGGATGGTTCGGCCCCAAGGGTCCGGTGGCGCATTTCAACGGCGTGGCCTTCGATGTGAATTATTGGTCGGCGCGCGAGGCGACCTGGGATGTCGACAACGACGGCCGCAGTGATGGCGGAGTGGTTTCCGGCATTAATGTCTGGCGGTTGGGCGATTGGAAATTCCTGAACGATCTCCGGCGTGCGCTGAGTGATCAGCGGCTCATCACTGCGGATGGCCATCACCCGACAAACCAGCAGGCGGTTGGGGTGTTGGATGGCATCGAGTCGGAAGGTTTGGTGCAGCACAACGACGGGTTCCGCGGGTTTTCCCGGGCCGTTAATACTCACGTGTATTGGTCTGAAAATACGACGCGCGCTCATGACTTCCGCTATGTCGTGCTCAAGCTGAAAAATCCGGCCGACGAGAAGCGGGGCGATCAACTCCGCCGGTTCGCCGTGGGCACGGCCTACAGCCTGGGCGCAAGAACCACGGCGATTCCCGCCGGCACTCTCCCGGCGGAGTTCGCGGCGATCGGCTCGCTCGGCACGCCGGTGGGCGACGTCATCCGGCCGGCGCGTCAATCACCGGATTTGCTCAACGGGGCCGGACTGACTGCCCCGCTCGTAGCCGAGGGTTGCGTGCTGACTCGGAACGGCGATGCGCTCGACATCGTCGCAACGGGCACCACGAACGAAATGGTGGTGACGCTGAAGAACCTCGCGGTGCCTCCGGGCGATCTCACGGTATTCGTCGAATTGCAGGCGATTGATCCATTGGAAGGATTTTCCGCCGATACGTTCGTGCCGCGCAGGGTGAACGCGCGTTTTTCGAAAGTCCCCTCGTACGGGGAAGGACGATACGACAGTTACTACACCGATCTCTATGGTTTCGCGGGGACGCATCGCCGATCAGTGATGGCGTTTTACCTGCGTCGGCCGCAGCTGCCGCCTCAGAGCGTCGATGTCAGTTTCACGATCGAAGGGCGGGGTCGCGCGCGCTTGTACGGGCTGACGGCGCACAGCGCCCCTGATGTTCTGATCCGGCGATTCACGCGCGGACTCGTGGTGGTGAATCCAGCCTTTGAGACGCAGCAGGTTTCGTTGTCCGGACTCCCCGGGGTCGGCCCGCTTTCGCGCGCGGCGGTGGACGTTCCGGGAGTGGATGCCGTGTTCGTGCCGATTTCGGAACGTGCGCCACGTTGAGGCGGTCGATGTGGTCCGTCGAATACCGGCGCTCCGGCGGGGGTGCCCACCCCCGGGAGGACTCAAAGCCGTAAGCCGGTGGGACATCGGGAGTTTTCCGAGCCAAAGTTCCCATCAAGAGTCCGTCGCCGCACGCTTGCGGTGTCGCTTCTAAGGTTAGACGATCAGCGGAGTTTTTCGAAAACCGACTTGCAGCACTATTCTCCGACCCCAACTCTGCGACGCATTTTCCTTTAACCAGAGCCGCACATCATGGTCACCGCCAATACCGAGCTAGGGTATAACAGCAGGGTCGAGGGCGGCCTTGTGGTTTCCCGGGCCGATGCGGTGATCAACTGGATCCGCACCAATTCGATGTGGCCGATGCCGATGGGCCTCGCGTGCTGCGCGATCGAATTGATGGCGGTGGGCAGTGCGCGATTCGACATCGCGCGATTTGGCGCGGAGGTGATGCGATTTTCCCCACGCCAGTCCGATTGCATGATCGTGGCGGGGAGCGTCACTTACAAAATGGCGCCGCAGATTCGCCGCATCTACGACCAGATGTCGTCGCCGAAGTGGGTCATCGCCATGGGCGCTTGTGCGAGTTCGGGCGGGATGTACCGCAGTTACGCGCACATGCAGGGCGTGGACCGCATCATCCCGGTCGACGTGTACGTGAGCGGGTGTCCTCCGCGGCCCGAAGCCTTGCTGGATGGATTGATGAAGCTCCAGGCGAAGGTGAAACGTGAGCAGTCGGCCAAAGGGCTGTTTTCCGCCTAGGAATTTGGCGCCATCGCGAACATCCAGATGAAATGCCCATTCCCTTTAATCGCGTGGTTGGACGCCTTTCCGACCGCCTTCTGCCTGAGGCGGCAGGCGCGGTAGCTGCCGTGCGCTGACCATGCCATCCGGCAACGAACAAGGCGGTGCGACGGCCGCGACCAAGAGTCCGCTGGGAGCGGACGAATTGATCGCGTATCTGGCCGGCAAAAACGTGAAGGCCGCCCGGCGTCCGACCAGTGATCATCCGGCCGTCAACGTGGCCGCCGCCGACATCGCGGCGGTGCTGCGGTGTTTGCGCGATGACTTCACGTTCGACCTGCTGATGGACCTCACCGCGATCGACAACGGCGAAGGCGTGTCGCCGCGATTCACGGTCGTGTACCACGTGCTGTCGACGACGCGGGTCGGCATCTATTTTCGCGTGGCGACGGACTGTGCCAGCGATACTGAGCCGGCGGTTCCCTCGGTGGTGAGCGTATGGCCGGCGGCGAACTGGCACGAGCGCGAGTGCTTCGACATGTTTGGCATCAGGTTCGAGGGCCATCCGGATCTGCGCCGTATCCTGATGTGGGATGCATATCCTTACCATCCGCTGCGGAAGGACTTTCCGCTGGCGGGAATCGAGGTGCCGCTGCCCGGGGACGACGTTCAAATTGAAACCGGCGCGAAAGTCATCTCCGCCCCAATGGCGGGTGGGCCGTTTGTCGCGAGCCCGGGCGAGATCAATCTCACCGAGGCCGAGCCGCGCGCCAAAGACGAGAGCTGGAGCGATCGCCGCCCGCAACCCGGGCAGAGCGGCCTCGAGCAGGTGAAGGAATGACGATGAAAGACCAAGGCACCAAAGGACAAGGCACCAAAGGACAAGGGACCAAAGGACAGGGGACCAAAGGACCAAGGGACCAAGACACCGGCGGAGCGCGGAGTTTCTGCGGATCAGTGGGCGCTCATTCCGCTCGTGCACTGATCGGTTGCTGCTGATCCCATGGCCAACGAACACGCCTTTCCCGACAGTGCGGCCAAATCGGCGGAAGCCACGCGCGCCGCCGCGGCCCGGTCGGGCGTGAGTGATGGCAAGGAGTTCGAGACCGAAAAGATGTCGCTGTCGATGGGGCCGTCCCACCCGTCCACGCATGGCGTGCTCCGGCTCCAGATGGAACTCGATGGCGAGATCCTGACCAAGGCCGATCCGGTCATCGGCTACCTGCACCGCGGCGACGAGAAGATCGCGGAGAACATGACATACAACCAGTTCGTGCCGTACACGGACCGGTTGGATTATCTCGCGCCGCTGGCCAACAACATGGCTTACGCGATCGCCGTGGAGCGGCTGGCGAAACTCGAGGTGCCGCCGCGTTGCCAGGCGATCCGCGTCATCACCGCTGAGTTGGCGCGCATTTCGTCGCACCTGATGGGCCTGGGCGCGTTCGGCCTGGATGTGGGCGCATGGACGGTTTTGCTTTATACGCTGAACGAGCGCGAGAAGCTCTATCGCTTGTTCGAGGAGCTGACCGGGGCGCGGTTCACCACGAGTTACACCCGCATCGGTGGCGTGACGCGCGACGTGCCGCCGGGCTGGCTCGATCACGTCGGCCATTTTTGCGATCAGTTCCTGCCGATCCTCGAGGAAACGCTGAGTCTGCTGACGCGAAACAAGATCTTCACGGATCGCACGGTCGGCGTTGGCGTGATCTCGAAGGAGGACGCGCTGGCGTATGGCATCACCGGTCCGAATCTGCGCGGCTCCGGGGTGGGCCTGGATTTGCGGAAGGACCGTCCGTATTCTGGATACGAGAATTACGAGTTCGACGTCCCGGTGGGGACGAAGGGCGATTGCTACGATCGGTATCTCGTCCGCGGCGAAGAGATGCGGCAGTCGGTGCGGATCATCCGGCAGGCGATTGCCAAATTTCCGGGCGGGCCGTGGTTCGCGGAGGACGCGAAAAAGATTTTCAATCCGCCGAAGGACAAGGTGCTGACCTCGATGGAGGAGCTGATTCAGCATTTCATGCTCGTCACGGAAGGCCCGCAAATTCCGGCCGGCGAAGTGTACTTCGAGGCGGAGAATCCGAAGGGGATTCTCGGATTTTATGTGGTGAGCCATGGCGGCGGCGTGCCGTGGCGGCTCAAGATTCGCGCCCCATCGTTCTGCAATCTTTCCATCCTCCCCAAGCTTTGCGTGGGCAACCTAATCTCCGATGTCGTCGCGATCCTCGGCTCGCTCGACTTCGTGATGGGCGAATGCGACCGCTGAGAAAATTGCGGAGCAATGTTCTAATGAACCTCAAACCCGAAACGCTCCGTCAGATTGACGAGGTGATTCTGCATTATCCGTTGAAACGGAGTGCGGTGCTGCCGCTGCTGCATCTGATTCAGGAGGACGTCGGGTACATTCCGGCGGATGCGACCGAGTGGGTGGCGCTGAAACTCGAGTTGGAGCCGATCAACGTGTACGAGGTCGTGACGTTTTACCCGATGTTCCGGCAGAAGCCGATCGGGCGGCGACATATCAAGGTTTGTCGTACACTGTCCTGTGCGTTGATGGGCGGCTACAAGGCGTGCGAGACGTTCGAGCAGGAATTCAGCACGCATCGCGGCGAAGTCTCGCCGGGCGGTGAGGTCACGATCGAGTTTGTCGAATGTCTCGCGAGCTGCGGCACCGCGCCGGTTGTGATGATCGACGACACGCTGCATGAGAAGGTCGACGTCGCGAAGGCGCAGCAGCTCAGCGCCCAAATCAAGAGCGAGACCGCGCAGGGGCGCTGAACGCAAGCCAGCATCCCCATCGCCAATCCGAATTTCCGAATGCCCGTTCCCGAACAACGCCGGATTATTTTCAAGCACATCGACGAGCCTGGGTACACGAACGACCTCGCGTGTTACCAGCGCAACGGTGGCTATGAAATGCTGCGGAAGGCGGTCAGGATGGCGCCGCAGGCGATCATCGACGAAGTGAAGAAATCGGGGCTGCGCGGACGCGGCGGGGCGGGGTTTCCGTGTGGAGTGAAGTGGGGGCTTGTTGATCGGAAGAGCGGCAAACCGATTTACCTGATCGTCAATGCCGACGAATCGGAGCCGGGGACCTTCAAGGATCGCTACATCATCCACCAGGATCCGCACCAGCTGATCGAGGGCACAATGATCACCTGCTTCGCGAACAACGTGAAGCTGGCGTACATTTACATCCGCGGCGAATTTCCGGAGGGCGCGCGGATTCTGGAACGGGCAATTGCCGACGCGCGCGCGGCGAAACTCTGCGGCCCCAACATTCTGGGTACGAATTACGGGTGTGAAATCTACATTCACCGCGGCGCCGGCGCCTACATCTGCGGCGAGGAAACCGGTTTGATCGAGTCACTCGAGGGCAAGCGGGCGTATCCAAGAATCAAACCGCCGTATTTTCCGGCGGTCCTCGGGCTTTACCAGTGCCCGACGATCGTCAACAACGTGGAAACGCTGTGCCATGTGAAGCACATCGTCGAAATGGGCGGCGACGCTTTCGCCTTGACCGGCACGCCCAACAATACCGGCACGCGCATCCTGTGCGTGAGCGGCCACGTGCAGAAACCCGGTTATTACGAATACGAGGTCGGCAAGATCACGATGGGCCAGCTGCTCTACGACGTGTGTGGCGGTCCGCTGCCCGGCCGGAAATTCAAGGCGGTGATTCCCGGCGGCTCCTCCGCGAAAGTGCTGCGCTTCGGCGAGACGTTTACGTTGAAGAACAAGGACGGCACCACGCGCACGCTCACGGTCGAGGACATCCCCATGGATTTCGATACGATGGCGGCGTGCGGCACGATGGGCGGTTCCGGCGGCGTGATTGTGATGGACGACACCGTCAACATGGTGGAGGCGCTCGCGAACCTGAACTCATTCTACGCGCACGAAAGCTGCGGCCAGTGCACGCCATGCCGCGAAGGTTCGCTGTGGATGAAAAAAATCACGGGCCGCATGGTGCACGAGCGCGCGCGGGTCGATGACGGCGTGCTGCTCAAGAGCGTGGCGGACCAGATTGCGGGGCGGACCATCTGTGCGTTTGGCGAGGCGTGCTCGTGGCCGACGCAGAGTTTCATCGCGAAATTCGGCGATGAGTTCAAAGGCTACGCCGAGTCCAAGCAAAGCAAGCCCAAGGAGGCGCTGCCGCTCGTATGAATGCCACGGAAGAAGGAGTCAGGAGCCAGGAGTCAGGAGTCAGGAGGGCTTCGGCGCGAAGCGTTGAAGAAGGAGTCAGGAGCCAGGAATCAGGAGCCAGGAGGGCTCCGGCGCGAACGTTTGAAGATCTAATCGTGTGGCAAAAGGCGCATGCCTGGGTGCTGGCCGGCTATCGCTTCTCCGATCAATTTCCTCCGCATGAGCGCTTCGGCCTGACGGCGCAGTTGCACCGCGCAGCGGTCTCGATCCCAGCCAATATTGCCGAAGGATTCAAGAAAACGGGTGTCGCTGACAAGCGTCGCTTCATGAACATCGCGCAGGGTTCACTCGAGGAGTGCCGCTATTATCTGATTCTCGCTCGAGATCTCGGCTATGGCGACACGTGCCCTTTGATGCCGCAACTCGAAGAAGTGAGTCGTCTGCTCTATGCGTATACGCGTGCCATCGCCACTCCTGGCTCCTGCCTCCTCTCCTCCTGCCTCCCGACTCCTGCCTCCCGGCTCCTGACTCCTCTCCTCCCGCCTCCTTCCCGATGATCGCTCCTCCCAAACCGGATCTCGTCACCGTCAATGTCGACGGCCGGCAGATCGCTGTGCCGAAGGGCACGAACGTGATTGAGGCCGCGCGGCTGGTCGGGGTCGACATTCCGTATTATTGCTATCACCCGAAGCTGACCGTGGTGGGCAATTGCCGGATGTGTCTGATCGAAATGGGCATGCCAGCCGTCGATCCGGCGACGAAAGCGCCGATCATGGATCCGGCGACGGGGAAGCAGAAGATCAACTGGATCCCGCGGCCGCAGATTGGTTGTGCCACCAATGCCGCCCCGGGGCTGCACATCCGCACGACGACACCGCAGATCAAGGACTGCCGCGAAGGCGTGATGGAGTTCCTGCTCATCAATCACCCGCTCGACTGTCCGATCTGTGACCAGGCCGGCGAGTGCAAGCTGCAGGAGCAGGCGACCGGCTATGGCCGCGGCTACTCGCGGTTCATCGAGCAGAAAAACGTGAAGCCGAAGCGGACGCAGCTCGGGCCACGGGTGACGCTGGATGATGAGCGCTGCATCCTCTGCTCGCGCTGCATCCGCTTCTGCAAGGAAATCGTGAAGGACGATGTGCTCGGCGTCATCGACCGTGGCAGCTACTCGACGCTGACGTGTTTTCCCGGGAAGACGCTCACGAACAACTACTCGCTCAACACGGTCGACATCTGCCCCGTGGGCGCGCTCACGAGCACGGATTTCCGTTTCAAGATGCGCGTCTGGTTCCTGAAGCAGACGAACAGCATCGACCCGGAATCGAGTGTCGGCGCCAACACGGTGCTGTGGTCGCGTGAAGGTATCATTTATCGCATTACGCCGCGCCGGAACGACGCGGTGAACGACACGTGGATGAGCGACAGCGGTCGCGAACTGTACAAGCCGGTGCGCGCGGTCGACCGGCTCACCACGTGCAAAGTCGGCAACATCGACAGCACGATCGAAGCGGCGGTGAAGTCGGCGGCGGACTTGCTGCATGGCAGCGCCGGTGCGGTGGCGGTGGTCGGCTCCGGCCGCAGTTCCGTGGAGGAGCAGTTCCTCACCAGGAAACTGGCGGACAAGCTGAAAGCTCCGGCCCTGATCGTCAGTCGCGTGGCGGCGGGTGACGGCATTCTCGTTTCCGCCGATCGAAATCCGAATGTGCGGGGCGCGCTGGTGGTCGGATTGATTTCGGATTTCGCCGGGCACCCGGGCCTGCCGTCCGCCGAGGCGGAGAAAACCACGGGGGCGACACCGGTCGTCTCTGGGAAAGTGACGACAGCGGCGCTCTCGCGGCTTGCGGCCGCGATCGATGCAGGCGGAATCAAGGCGGTTGTCTCGATCAACGAGGATCTTGCCGCGGCCGGTTTGTCCGCCGCGCAGCTGGCAAAAGTCGCGGTGGTTTACCTGGGTACGCACGCGAACCTCACAACCGCCGCGGCGAAAGTAGTCATTCCCACGCTGACCGTTTTCGAAAAGAGTGGGACCTTCGTGAATCAGCAGTTCCGGATCCAGAAATTCTTCAAAGCAGTGCCCGGCCCAGCGGGGGTGGCCGACGACCTCGTGGTTTTGGGCCGGCTGATTGTGGCCGCGGACGGGCCGGCGTTGCCCACCGAACTGCATGTGCTGTGGTCGACGATGGCGGCGGAGGTGCCGGCGCTGGGAACGATGAGCTTCGCCAACATTCCCGAGACGGGACTGTTGCTTGATGCGACCCCGTGGGCGGCGCTTCCGTTCATCGAGGGCGAGACGCTGCACTACAAGCCGGCGGCGAAAACGACCATTGCTCCTGCGACCGCATGAGTGCGCATAAATCAAATCACGGCGGGCGGCTTATCTGCCCGCTCGATCTGTTCCAAAGCTCAAGGCCGACAGGCTCCTCCTAATCATGCGTTCACTTCCCACCTACGGTCTCGGCATGGTCTTCGTCCTCGTCGGCATCGCCTTTCTTGCGCTGTCGTGGCGCAAGGCGAAACCGGCGTCGTTACCCGTCAAAAAATCCGAGCTGCGGCAGGAAGCGGCGCTCCGTTCGGACGCCCGCAAGCTGCGGATCGCCGCCGGGATCATGGCGGGCCTCGGCATCCTGCTGATCGCGCTTTCCTGAAATGGTCGCGTTCTACACCCAGCTTCATCCGGCGCTGCAAGGCCTGCTCAAGGGCCTGGCGGTGATCTTGGTGGTCTTTCCGCTCGCCGGCGTGTGCTCGATGGCGGAACGCAAGGTGTCGGCCTGGATTCAGGGCCGACCCGGTCCGAACCGCGCCATCGTGCCGTGGGCGGCGTGGATTCCGGTGCTGGGGCCTTTCCTCCAGCGGCTCGGACTTTTTCACGTCCTGGCGGACGGGGGAAAAATGCTCTTCAAGGAGGACGCGCTGCCGGGCCACGTGAACAAGTTCTACTTCGTCCTCGCGCCGATCCTCGCGATGATTCCCGCGCTCACCACCGTGACGGCGGTGCCTTTTGGCGCTTATCTGGACGAGGCCGGCCGGGTCATTCCGCTTGCACTGGCCAACGTCGACATCGGTTTGATCGCGGTGTTCGCCGTGTCATCCCTCGGCGTTTACTCGCTGATTCTCGCCGGGTGGGCGTCGAACTCGAAGTATCCATTTCTTGGAGGCGTGCGCGCGTCGGCGCAGCTCATCTCGTACGAGCTGTCGATCACGCTTTCGGTCATCCCGGTGTTTCTTTGGGTGAACGCGCCCGGCACGGAGGGCACCATGGGGTTGGCGCGGGTGGTGGAGTTCCAGAGCGGAGCGTGGGCGGGCTTCACGGCCGCCAGCTGGGGTGGGGTGTGGTTCGTATTTATCATGCCGGTGTCGGCCTTCATCTTCATCACGTCTCTCTTCGCCGAGACCAACCGGCAGCCGTTCGATATGCCGGAGAGCGAGGCGGACCTCGTGGGCGGCTTTCACACCGAGTACGGCGCGTTCAAGTGGGGGTTGTTTTTCGTGGCCGAATACTCGCACATGATCATTGGCTCCGGCGTGTTTACCCTGCTGTTCTTTGGCGGCTGGAATCCGCTGCCATGGGTTCCGCTGGCGACCCTCGTGGGCTGGCTCGGCGTGGCGAATCCGATTCTCGTTGGGATTATCTCGATCGCCATCTTCCTCGCGAAGGTGCTTTTCCTGATCTTCTTCTTCATGTGGGTGCGCTGGACGGTCCCGCGTTTCCGCTATGATCAAGTGATGGAAATCGGCTGGAAGAAGCTCCTGCCCCTCGCCGTCGCCAACCTCCTGTTCTACGCCGTGGAGATCGCGGCGCTGCAAACGGGCCAGCCCTGGTGGGTGCACGCCGCCATCGGCGGCGCCATCGCCGTGGCCATCGGGTTGGTCATCGTGCGGACGCCCTCCCGTCTCGCCCTCTAAGCGCCATGGCCGTCATCCCACTCGAACGCAAGCCGCTCACCTTCGCCGAGCGCACTTATGTCCCCCAAATCGTGGCGGGGCTGAAAACAACGTTTAAGCACTTCATCCGGCCGAAGCAGACCATGGAGTATCCGGAGCAACGCCCGGTGATTCCGCCCGGCTACCGCGGCGTGCCGACGCTGGTGAAGGACCCGAACGGCCGCGAGAAATGCGTCTCCTGCCAGCTGTGCGAATTTGTCTGTCCGCCCAAGGCCATCCGGATCACCCCGGGCGAGATTCCGCCGGGCACGCCCCACGGGCATGTCGAACGCGCGCCACTCGCCTTCGACATCGACATGCTGCGCTGCATCTATTGCGGCATGTGCCAGGAGGTCTGCCCGGAAGAGGCCATCTTCCTCCAACAGCAGTATTCGATGACCGGTTACACGCGGGAGGAAATGGTCAACGACAAGGCGCGGCTCTACGAACTCGGCGGCACGCTGCCCGACGAGCATTTCAAATGGGACCGGAAAAAGACCGCCGAGGAGCACGGCAACGACCGGCACTGAAATGTCGCCCTTCCTCTTCCTCTTCTTTGCCATCTTCACCGTCGTCTGCGCGATCGGCGTGGTGGTGAACCGCAATGCCGTGAATGCGGCGATGGCGCTGCTGCTGTCGCTCGTGGGCGTCGCCGGGCTGTTCATCGGGCTCGAGGCCTACCTCCTGGCGTTCCTGCTGCTGCTGGTGTACGCGGGCGCGATCGTGGCGTTGTTTCTTTTCATCGTCATGCTGCTCGACACCAAAGGTGACGATCGCCCGCGGCTCGCCGGGCTGCCCGTGGCGGCGCGGGTCCTGGCTGTCATCCTGGTGGCGGCGGGTGTGGTGTCCTTCATTGCGAAGGGCCATTTGACCTCGCCGCCCACGGTGGCCGACCCCGCCATCGGCAGTGTGCTGAAAGTCTACGCGTATCAACTGTTCACGACCTACCTGCTGCCGGTGCAAATGCTCGGGTTCCTGCTCCTCGTGGCGATGCTGGGGGTCGTCGTGCTGAGCAAAAAACTCGAGGGGCTGGACGACATCAAATGATCACGCCCGACCTCAATTCGTACCTCGTCATCAGCGTGCTGCTGTTCGCCATCGGGCTCGTGGGGGTGCTGATCCGGCGCAACACGCTCGTCGTTTTCATGTGCCTCGAGTTGATGCTGGTCGCGGCCACGTTGGCGCTCGTCGCCTTCTCGCGCTACAACGGCACGATGGACGGCAACGTATTCGTTTTCTTCATTCTCACGGTGGCGGCAGCCGAGGTGGCGGTCGGGCTGGCCATCATCGTGGCGCTGTTCCGCCGCCGGGCCACCATCCAGGTCGATGAGCTGAATTCGTTGAAGAATTGACCGCGAGCAACCCGTACCGCGCTTATGAATACACGTGACGAACACCGAGTCTGGCGGGGACCGAAAACGGCCGCCGCGACGGCGGCTGCTCCGTTCGCGAAGTGCGCGCCGCACGGTTTTTACCGATGACGATGCTTCAACACGCCATCTTGATCCTCGTGCTGCCGCTCGCCTCAGCCGCGATCATCGCGCTTTTCCTGCGCCGGTCAGGCGGTTTCGCGGCCGCACTGTCGACGCTGACCGCCGCGGTGATTGCCGTCGTCGCGGTCATCCTCGCGCTGCATGGCGAGCGGTTCGAGCAGTCGCAGCCCTGGTTGCAGCTCGGTGACTTCACGCTGTCGCTTGGGATCAAGTTTGACGATCTCGCGGCGCTGATGCTGGTGATCGTCGCAATCGTCGGGCTGTGCGTGCACGTGTTTTCGATCGGGTACATGCACGCGGATGGCGCGCGTGGACGCTACTTCGGCGGGCTTTCGATTTTCATGTTTTCGATGATCGGCATCGTGCTGGCCGATAATCTTTTCATGATGTTCATCTACTGGGAGCTGGTGGGATTCAGCTCGTGGCTGCTGATCAATCACTACCTCAACCGGCAATCCGCGGCCGACGCCGCGAAGAAGGCGTTCATCGTGAATCGCGTGGGCGACTTCGGTTTCCTGCTTGGGATCATCTGGTGTTACGCGCAGTTCGGCACGACCAATCTCACGCAGCTGGCCGCCATGGTCGGCGGGCCAACGGGCCAGGCGATCCCCACCGCCATTCCGCTGCTGTTGTTCTGCGGTGCCGTCGGCAAATCAGCGCAATTGCCGCTGCACGTGTGGCTGCCGGACGCGATGGAAGGCCCGACGCCAGTCTCTGCGCTCATCCACGCGGCGACGATGGTGGCGGCCGGCATTTACATGCTGTGCCGAATCGAACCGCTCATGGTCCCGGATGCCTTCACCGTCATCATGTGGATCGGCACCGTCACGGCCGTGTACGCCGCGCTGTGCGCGATTGTCCAGAGCGACATCAAGAAGGTGCTCGCTTACTCTACGCTCTCGCAGCTCGGCTACATGGTCGCGGCGTTCGGGCTCGGCCCGCTCAACCTGTCGCACGACATGGGCGGCGGCATGATGCACAGCGCACTCGTGCGCGCGGGGGTGGGCGCGGCGATGTTTCATCTGATGACCCACGCGTTTTTCAAGGGGCTGCTTTTCCTGGGCTCCGGCTCGGTCATCCATGCGTGTCACCACGAACAGGATATATTCCGGTTGGGTGGCTTGATGAAGCGGCTGCCGCTGACGTTTGTCACGTTCACGACGGGAGTGCTGGCGATCATCGGCACGCCTTTCCTGGCGGGATTCTTCTCCAAGGACGCGATCCTGTATCTGGCGTACATGAAGAACGCGCCCGTGTTCGCGCTGCTGGCGTTCACCGCGATTCTCACCGCCTTCTACATGCTGCGGCTGTGGATTCTGGTGTTCACCGGTGCGCCGCGGAGCGACGAGGCGGATCACGCCCACGAGGGTGGCATTGCGATGACCGCGCCGCTGGTCGTGCTGGCGGTGTTGTCGCTGATCGGCGGATACGGCTGGTTTTACGGCGGTCTCTTCCGGGGCGCCTTTGGTGACGTGCTCGATCTCGTACCCCACGCCACGGGCTCCGCCGGCACGGTGGTGCTCGCCACGAGCATCGGCGTCCTCGTGCTCGGTGCACTGGTGGCGTTTCTGGTGTACAAGCCCGCTCCGCAGGATGCGCTCGCGACGAAGTCGCCTCTCGTGTTCGGCGGGCTGCGCGCGCTGTGGGCGTCGTTCGATCGCGCGTACGATTATTACGTCGCCAAGGTGCAGCAACGGTTCGCCATGGTGCTGAATTTCATCGAACAAATCTTTCTCGCCGGCCTGATCGTGCGCGGGTTCGCCGGGATCGTCGGTTTGTTCGGACTCGGCGCGCGCGCGCTGCATGTCGGCAACCTCAACGCCTATGCCTACTGGTTCCTGCTCGGAATCGTGGGACTGTGGGCCTTCGCCAGCGGCGTGCTGACCTTCTGACCATGACCTTCGATCCTCTGCTCATTGCGATTGCGGCCCCGCTCGCGCTGGCGCTGCTCATCGCCTTGGGACTGCCGAAACGGTGGTCGGTGCGGTTTGCCTACGTGGCGTTTGCCGTACCGCTCCTCATGGCGGCGCACACGTGGTGGCATTTCGCCGGCGCACCGCAGACCGATGGTTATGTGTTTCTCACGCGTTATTCGACGGGACTCGATGCGCTCGGGATCGGACTGAAGCTCGGACTCAACGGCATTTCGATGCCGCTCTTCCTGATGGCCGGGATCGTCGGCCTGGCCGCGGGGCTCTTCGCTCTCCAGTCGCAGGCGGAGCGGCTGAAAATCTATCTTATGCTCCTGCTGATCATGCAGGGCGGCTTGATGGGCGTGTTCGCCAGCGTGGACGTTTTCTTTTTCTACTTTTTCCACGAACTGGCTCTGATTCCCACGTTCATCATGGTCGGCGTCTGGGGCGGGCGCGACCGCAGTTATGCGGCGATGAAGATGACAATCTATCTGACGCTCGGCGCGATGATTTCGCTCGTCGGATTGATCGCGCTCTACGTGCAGAGCGGGGCGAACAGTTTCGATCTGATTGCACTGAAGCGGCACCTCGCCGCCAACCCGCTTTCGGACACGCTGCAGAAGAATATTTTTGGCCTGCTGATGTTCGGCTTCGGCATCCTCGTCTCGCTCTGGCCGCTGCACACGTGGGCTCCCCTGGGTTACGGTGCGGCGCCGAGCTCCAACGCCATGCTTCATGCCGGCGTATTGAAAAAGTTTGGACTGTACGGCCTGATCCAGGTCGGGTTGCCGCTGCTGCCGGCCGGCGCGGCGCATTGGGCGCTGCCGCTCGCCTGGCTGGCCGTCATTGGCAACGTGCTCGTGGTCGGGCTCATCACGATCGCCCAGCGCGATCTGAAACAGATGATTGGATACAGCTCGGTCATGCATATGGGCTACGCCTTCCTCGGACTGGCGGCCGGCTCGACCCTCGGCATCGGCGGCGTGGTGTTGATGATGGTGGCGCACGGCCTGTCCGTTTCCTTGATGTTCCTGCTGGCCACGAGCGTCCATCATCGAACGCATACCTTCGCCATGGATGAAATGGGCGGACTGGCGCAACAGGCGCCGGTCCTCGGGGCACTGTTTGTCGCCGGCACATTTGCCAGCATCGGTCTGCCCGGCTTCGCGAATTTCTGGGGCGAACTCACGATCTTCGTCGCACTCTGGAAGCTGTCGCCGCTCATCACCGCTCTCGCGGTCGGCGGCGTGGTGATCTCGGCGATTTACGGATTGCGCTCGGCGTCCCGCGTCTTCTTCGGGCCGGCCTCGGAACGCTTTGCTGAAATCGCCGCGAAGCATCCGCCGGTGGACCTGCGTTGGGCGGAAAAAGTCCCCGCCCTGATTCTGCTCGCCGCGTTGTTTGCAGTCGGCTTGTGGCCAAAATCGCTTTCGGACGCGATTAGTGGCGCGTTGACCAGCAAGCCGGTGATTGCGCAGGTGCTGAACCGCGACGCGGCGCCGCTCGACCAGCCGGCAGGAACCAGCCGCGTTGCCGCGCACAATCCCCAAGAGTGATGAACCTCGAGGCCGTCAAACTCGCCGCCGCGGATAATCTTTGGAGCGCGATCGCACCGGAGCTGATGCTCGGCTGCCTCGCGCTGCTCCTGCTCGTGCTCGAAATGGTGCTGCCCAAAAAACACCACGGCGTCATTGCCGACGTCGCTGCCGCCGGCTTGCTCGGCACGCTCATCGGACTGTTCTGGAACTGGAACTCCGGCGCGTTGGGAGCGGAGACATTCAACGGGCTGCTGCAACACAGCGTGGCTGGACAGGTCATGCGCGCCTTTTTCCTCCTCGCGGCGTTGCTCACCTGTGTGCTTGCCCGGGTGAGTCTGGCGCGGCGTTTGTTTCCCCGCGTCGAGTTCTATCACGTGCTCCTCGTCGTCACCGGGGCGATGATGCTGCTCGCGCAGTCGAACCACCTGCTGATGCTGTTCGTCGCGCTGGAAACGCTCACGATCGGTTTGTACATCCTCGTGAGTTATTATCGGACCAGCACTGCCTCACTCGAAGCCGGCCTCAAGTACCTGGTGATGGGCGCGCTGAGCTCCGGATTGCTCCTGTTCGGCATCGTGTTGCTTTACGGCGTCGCCGGCAACCCGACGCTGCCCGCCCACAGTTCGAACTCGATGCACTACGCGGAACTCGCGCAATTCCTCGAGGCGAACCAGAGCAGCTTCCTCGCGAGCCTCGGCATCGTGCTCGTTCTCGCCGGCGTGGCCTTCAAGATCGCCGCGTTTCCATTTCAGATCTGGGTGCCCGACGTGTACCAGGGTGCGCCCACGCCGGTGACCGCGTTTCTCGCGGTGGCGTCCAAGGCCGCGGGTTTCGCTTTGCTGCTCGGCCTGTGCGGTCCGAACGGCCCGTTTGCGAGCTATGACTGGCTCGTCATGCCGATCCTCACCGCAATGGCGGCCGCGACCATCCTCTTCGGCAACATTGCCGCGCTCACTCAGCACAATGTGAAACGCTTGATTGGACTATCCGGCGTGTCGCACGCCGGCTTTCTGCTGCTCGGCGTGATCGCCACGCGCAGTTCGCCGATGGCAATGGGGGCGGTTTATTTCTACCTCTTCGCCTACCTGCTCGCTTCGTTTGCGGTATTCGGAGTCATGACACATCTCGCGGGTGACGATGACGCGGACCAGGAACTCGAACATTATGCGGGGCTGGCGAAACAGAGTCCGTTCCTCGCGACGGTGCTCGCCGTCGGGCTGGGCTCACTCGCGGGAATCCCCCCGCTGGCGGGGTTCATGGGCAAGCTGTTCGTTTTCATCGCCGCCTATCAATCCGGTGCCCGCTGGCTGCTCGCGATTGCGGCCATCGGCGTCGTGATTTCGATCTATTATTATTTCGGCTGGATCAAGGCGGCGTTTTTCGAGACGTGGGTGCCGCCCACTGAAAACGCGGCCGCGGTGCAACCGGCGCGGCCGGCCGTTGGCTTTTTTGCCGGCGTGACGCTCGGTGCGCTGGCGCTCGCCTCGATCGCGCTGGGCTTCTACCAGGGACCGTTCGGCGAGTGGCTGACGATGCGCTGAGTGGCTGCGAGCGCCTTGTCCGCGTCTTCAGTAAGGGCGAGGGCCCTCTCGACAAACCCAGAGTTAACCGCGAATGGACGCGAATAAACGCGAATTCAAGGCAACGACGCTCAGCACTGCCATCGTTCAGGCTGCTGTTTTGCCTGTGACTCTGATCGTGGCCGGGCTGGGGGCCGTCGCTCCCGGACCTACGTGATCGCGCGGATTCGCTCAGCCTGGAGTCTTACCCATTCGCGTTTATTCGCGTCCATTCGCGGTTAAATTCAGCCGGACGCGATAGAGTGATTCGTGGAACGTGCGCGCCGCGTCGGAGAGTTCCGGATACGAGTCGTCGGTCGCGTTGATGAAACCGATGTTGTAGTTTTCACCATCGTTCCGGCCGGTGAGCGCCTGATCGAGGTACTGGAACCAGTGCGCTCCGACGCACCACGGTGCCGTCGCGGCTTCGGTCAGGTGTGTCACGTATTTCGCCGCGCGATCGGCCTGGTTTTCGGTTTTGCGCAGGCCCGGATGAAACATGCCGCGGTCCGTGGCTCCGAAGTGAAACTCGCCGATGATCACCGGAAAATCCATCTCGCGGGCGAATTCATCCGCCAGCCGTTCCGAGGGGTGATACGCGTAGATATTAAACGCGACGACATCGCAGTACTTGCCGGCGGCGCGGATCGCCTCGCGATTGTTCACGTGGAAACGGCAGCCAAGATACAGCGCGCCCGGCAGGTGCCGGTTCAATGCCTCGCGACAGGTGCGAAAGTATTGCTCCGCGATCGCGGCGTCCAGCGGCGCAAGGGCCGCCTCCGCCACTTTCAATTGAGCCGCCTCTAGCTTCCAGGGCCCGCCGGCTTCGTCCCACGATTGAAACCGTGTGCCGAACGCCGCATTGAGCGCGACAACGGTGGAATGCGCGGCCCGCAGTTGCGCCAAGAGGGCGGTCTTCACCGGAATGGCGGCTGGCAGCGCGAGCGCCGCGGCGGCGACCGTGCGCGCAGGCGTTCCTTCCGCCCAGGGCAGTTCGTTGTCGATGAATACTCCGAGCAGCCACGGATCGTTCCGCAGCCCGGCAAACGTGGCGAGCCTCTCGTCGAGCGCGGTCCTGAACTTCGGATCGAATGGATCGGGAAAACGGCGGACCCACGGCTTCCCTGCCTTGGTGCGTTCGGCGACGACAAACGAGGGGCCGCTGGTGTGGATCGGAATCGTGTAGGGCACCCGTCGCAGCGCCCAGGCGCGTTCGTCGGACCAGTTGGCGATCGTGTTGACGCCCCAGCTGATCAACCGGCGCGTGCTGACCTCGAAGAAGGTCGACTCGAAATTCGCCCCGTATTTCCGGAAGAGATTCGCCGCATAAAAGTCGAACGTGCGTCCCGCGGCGGCGCCGCCGTAAAACTGCGCGAGCCGATCATCGCGGGCGGGCAGCCACTCGTAGAAACTCTCGCGACCGGCAATGCGGGTCACGTTGTTCAACCGAACTCCCGTGATGCCGCTCGACCAGAAGAGCCGGCCCTCCGGGTCGACGAACCACCATTTTCCCTCGTGCTTTTGCACGCGGAATCGGCCGGTCGCGGGCAGCTTCGGACCGCCGGCCCAACCGCCGAAGCGGTTGCGATCGGGGAGCGGGCCGAGTCGTGCGAGCGACGTAGCTTCGGCGTCACGGCGCTGGGCGAATTCGTCGACGCGCTTCAATTTCCCCGGCCAATCCGCACCGTTGAATTGGCCAAACTGATCCACAAACGGGAGCTTGGGTGCGGTCGCGGCGATCAGTTCCACCCGCTTGATCAACACGGTGTGTTCTCCCGCGAGCTTGCTGACGTAGAACTGAATACCGGTAATGCCGGCAGGGTCGAACGGCGTGTCGGCGGCCGTGAGATTCACGTCGCCGGGTAGCGCCCCGACTGGTGGCGGCTGCCCCATCATGCCCACAATCGCCGCCCGTTTCTGCACTGGCATCAGCAGCCGGATTGTTTTGCCGGGAGGAATCTCGGCGGTGGCTTGCCGACCACGGTCAGCGGCCGCCCGGGTATCGATGCGCAGGCCCAGCGCTGTCGTCGCGCCGCCCGCGTTGACGACGGTCACAGCGAGCGCGCTGTAGTCGGACCAGTCCGCGGAATATCCGACACGACCCGGCTCGAAGTGGATACTTGGATACGCGATCTGCGCACCAAAAACGACCCGCAGCGCGGATTCGCCCCCCGTCCTGACGGGCGAGGCGCTCGCATTCGAGAGCCGGACTTTGCTGGTGAGCGTTTCGTCGCCCAAATCGAACAGCGGGCCCGCCGGGCGGGCGGCCAGGACGACCGATGTGCTCAGTAAAAAAAGCGCAGACCAAAGGACCGACGCGACAGGTGGCATGACGGCAGAAATCTGTTTCGCGGACTAACTGAACGCGAGAAATGGCGACGCCGATGCGCGGATAACAAAACCGAACGAGCATTCCAGCAGTCGAACTTAAGCGATCGGCCGCGACCTCAGCGTGAAGTCTGCATTGCCGCCGCCGGGGCGGAGTTCAGCCAGCGGCGAAATGCACCGATCTCCGCCAGCGTGCCGGCAACAAGCACGTGGTCGGCCGCGTGCAAGCGCTCGTCCCCCGACGGTGCGATGATCCGGTGTTCACCCCGTTGAATTCCCACGACGCGGACACCGGTGACCTGGGCGAGCTTGAGCTCGGCAAGTGTGCGCGCATTCCACGGGCCGTCGGGCACGAGAAACGTTTCCAGCACTGAACCGCGGAACTCGTCGGCCTGATCACGCGCTGCGGTTTCCCGCGTCAGAAACACGCTGGCCGCCTTGATTTGTTCCGGCTGGCCCAGCAGCAGAAGTTTGTCGCCAGGATAAAGCCGCAGGTCGGGTCGAATCGTCGTAATGACGATCCCGTTACGTTCCAGCTCGAGCACGGCGCAACCGAAGCGCGCCGGGATGGAAAGCTGCGCGAGCGTCTGTCCGGCGTAGCTGGCCGCATCGGGGATGACGCACTCGCCCAGTCGAACTTGCCACACTTGGAGATCCTGTTCGCGTCGCTCCCGCGCGGCTCGGGTTACGCCGGCGGACCGGCCGTCCGCATCCTCGGCGAGCGCGTCGCGCACCGATGCCTGCCAGTGACTGTGCCAATAAATCAAGCGGCTGGAGAATACGGCCACCACCGCCGCCGCGCCGATCCCGATCACCAGCCATCCCCACCTGCCAAGTTGGTCGGTGGGCAGGATGGCATACAGCCAATAGCCGAGAATCACCGCGGCGCTGCCCTTGATGGCGGTGGGCACCACCGGTGCGGGCACACGCGCTCCGCCCCCCACCGTTTCGGCGACAATCATCGCGACCGCCGCCACATTGCGCCAGATCGCGACCAGCGGCACCAGCACCAGGAGCGAGATCACGGCCCAGAAGACATAAACCAGCGTCTGCGGCCCGAGCCCAAACTCATCGGCATTGCGCAGCAACAAGCCGAGCAGCTGGCGCGAAAACGTCATCACACCCGTGACGAGCAACATCTCGAGCGCGATCTGCACCAGCCGCCCGCGAATCAGTTTCCAGGCGAGCGACGGATTCGCGGATTTACCCAGTTGCGCGAGCCACGTTTGATAGGCGTCCAGCGCCCGCCGCAGCCACGCCGGTTCGAGGCGTTCGCTCAGGGCCAGGATTGGTTCCGCGTGCCGGTTGATCAGCGGCATCATGAACACAGTGAAAATGGAAACACCCACGGAAATCGGATAATAACTTTCCGGCAGCACCTGTGCGCTGACGCCGAGTTGCGCGATGATGAACGAAAACTCCCCCAGCGGCGTGAGCAGCAGCGCCGCGCGCTGTGCATCCCGCAGCCGCGTCCCGCACACCACCAACGCCGTGCCGGTCGCGACCACGCGACCCACCAGCGCGAACACGCCCAGCCCGATCGTCAGCGGCCAGACGTCCGCCAGCAGTCGCACATCGATCATCATCCCAATCGAAACGAAGAACACGCTGCTGAAGAGATCGCGCATTCCGGTGAACGATTTCTCCACGCCGGCTTTCTGCGGAATTTCCGCGACGATGGCTCCCAGCAGAAACGCACCCAATGCCAGCGAGTAACCTGCCTTCGCTGCGGCCAGCGCCAACAGGAAGAGCACACCTGCGACGGTGATGGTCTGCAGCTCCGGATTCGCCCGCGCCTCCAATCGGCGCATCAGCCGTGGGACCATGGCCAGCCCCACACCCACCAGCAGCACGACGAACGCCGTCAGACCGGTGAGCAGGCTGCCGAGATTCGTGCCCGGGCCGCCCGTGCGGGACGCCAGGATCGTCAACATGCTTACCGCCACGACGTCCTCGAGCACGGTGACAGCGAGTGCCACCTGCCCCGCGCGATCGTGGCCGAGATTCATTTCGCTGGTGATCTTTGCGATGACGGCGGTGCTGGACACCATGAACATCGCGGCGATGAAGAGCGATTGAACCGCCGTCCACCCGAGGAGGTGTCCGAGCAGTTGGGTCAGGTTCAACATCAGGAATGCACCGAGCGCGGTGGCGAGGAGCGTGGGCCAGCCCATCTTGCGCAGCTTGCTCAAGCTGAGCCCGAGCCCGATGCCGAACATCAGGAACACCAGCCCGACTTGCGACAGCGTCTGAATCCGGCCGATGTCCAGGAGAAACGAAAAAGGTGGAGTGAAAGGCCCGATAATTATTCCGGCGACCAGATAGCCGACGATGACCGACAGTCCGAATCTCCGGCAAATCGCGCCGGCTGCTCCGGCGGCGAGCAGCACGATCGCGAGGTCTTGAATCAGGTCGATGCCATCCATGAAGAACGAAGGTGGAAGCGGACCATCACCGGCGCAAAAGGGACAGGTCAATCTTCCCCGTCCATGGCCAAAGGGACAGGTTGATCACACGCCCCGTCCAACACTAAGGGACAGGTTGATTACACATACCAAGAGCGCCAAGGGACAGGCTAGTCCTGCGCGTGTCCCACAATTCTGCGAAGCACGTCGGCATTCGCCGGAGCGGCGGCTTTCCAGCCGCCGAAGTACCGTCGGTCGACCGGTCTCGGGCGACTGGAAAGTCGCCCTTCCCGTCAACCGCGCCCTTGGAGCGACGCCCTACGCATCGGAAACTTGATTCTTTAAACGCGCCCATCGCTCTTGCCCGCGGACGACATCGACCCGGTCAAAGAAGTTGCCAACCCAACTCTTTACCGTGATCCAGACTCGCGAACAAATCCACGCCGCGATGCGCCAACCATCGCCCGCCTCCCCGACGCCCTATGCAAAACGGACAGACAAGTTACGACCTGGTCGCTTATCCACGCTATACACATCCGCAAACCCATCCGCATCGGATCGGCGCAATCGGGTCTCTCTTTGGATTGGTCCCCGCGCCCGCGGACCATTGCCGTGTACTGGAGCTGGGGTGCGGCCATGGGAACAACCTCGTTCCCATGGCGTGGTCCCTGCCGAACAGCGAATTTGTTGGCATCGATCTCGCGGCTCAACCGATCGCTGAAGGCCAGCAGATGGTCCGCGACCTGGGTCTGACCAATGTGCGCCTGGTTCACGGCGACGTCGTGGAAATCGATGACACGTGGGGAAAGTTCGATTACATCATCGCCCACGGACTGTTTTCCTGGGTGCCGGCCAGCGTGCGGGATAGCGTGCTGGCGCTTTGCCGAAGTGCCCTGCGGCCACAAGGTCTCGCTTTCATCAGCTACAACGCGCTGCCGGGTGGGTATCTGAGAAACATGCTGCGCGAAATGATGCGCTTTCATGTGCGCAGCATCGAGGCGGGCCCCGAGCGGGTGCAGCAGGGGCTGGCGTTCGCCCAGTTCCTCGCCAACGCGCAGGACGCGCATGACGGCGACTCGGTCTGGATGAAGGCGGAACTGGAACGCATCATCAAACACGAGCCGGGGCATGTTTATCACGACGAACTGGCCGAGATTAACGAGCCGTTCTATTTCACGCAGTTCATGGAGCATGCCGCCCGGCATGGGCTGCAATTTCTCGCGGAAGCGGAATACAGCGAGATGTCCGATCACATGTTCCCGGAATCAGTGCGACGAACGTTGGCCGGATTGGGAGCGAATCGCGTTCTCCGGGAACAGTACCTCGATTTTCTCAAGTGCCGCCGCTTCCGGCAGACCCTGCTGTGCCATCACGAGGTGGTCCTGCAAAACGAAGCCCAGCCGGACGGAATCAAGTCGTTTCTGATTTCGCTTTCACGTGAACACGGTGCCCACCGCGTCGACCTCAGCCCGGGAGTGAAATGCCGGTTCAAGGCATCGAAGGGCGCCAGCCTTGAAACTGATTTGGTCCTGGGGAAAGCCGCGCTGGCGGAATTGGCGGCGACGTGGCCGACCCCGGTTCCCTTTGACGACCTGTTTGAGCGGGCGAAGGCCCGAATGATTCAAAAAGGAATTTCACTCGAAACGCACGGGGCCTCGCGGGAAACCCTGTGCGCTTTCCTGCTCCGCCTTTACGCCGCCAACATCACTGAATTTCGCACGGGCGCCCCCGTGATGGTCAGCCACGTCAGTGAACGTCCGGTCGCCAGCCCCGGCATTCGATGGCAGGTCCGGCATTCAACCGTGGCGACGTCGCAGTTCCATGTGGCCGTACAAATTGACGACCAAATTGGCCGGAATCTGTTGTTGTGGCTGGATGGAACTCACGACCGCGCGGCATTGCTGGAAAAAATCTGGCAGTTGCTCAAGTCGAAGGACGCACTGGTGATTCCAGAGGGCGACGAAGCGGCGGTTCGCCGCAAAGTCGAAGCGGATCTGGATTCAAATCTGACGAAGCTGGCGAAAATGGGATTGCTCGTCGGCTGATGCGGCGTCCCTCGTCTGTCCTCCCGTCGTCCGCCGCCCGCCATTCGACCGGCCGACAATTCCCCCGCTTGCGCCTGGGGATCGCGGGTGTTGTGGTCGGACCATGCCGCTGGTCTCGGTCATCATGGTCTTCCACCGCGACCAGCCGTTTTTGCGACCGGCCATCGCCAGCGTATTGGATCAATCGTTACGCGACCTCGAACTGGTCCTGGTCGACAACGGGACCGGTCTGGCCGCCGGGGCGCTCGGTGAGCGGGGGCGCGATCCGCGGATCCGGTGGGTCCGGCTGGCGCGCAACGAAGGAATTCCGGCCGGCCACAATGCGGGCATCGTCGCGGCCACGGGCGAATTCATCGCGCTCCAGGATTACGATGATGTGGCGCTGCCCCCGCGGCTGGAGCGGCAGGTGCAGGCGTTACACGAGGATCCCGCACTGAACTTCGTGTCGGCACTCGCGGAAAAAATCGACGAACGCGAACGGTCGATGGGTTATGTGTTTTGTCTGCCGGATTCGGCGACGCATTTCATTTACAGCCAGTATGCCGGAGTGGTCGTCACGGCGGTGGGCATGGGGCGAAGAGAAGTGTTTCAACGGTGGCCCTATCGCCCGGAATTTCCGTTTGCGGCCGACCTCGATTTCCAGGCGCGCATGGCCGAAGCCGGGCGCATGGTGGTGATTCCCGAAGTCCTGCTGCGCTATCGCTGGTATTCCCGGCAGACAACGCAGGTGAACACGGTGTCGATCGAGCAGAGCCGGTGCGTGATTGGTTTGACGACGGCCCGGCGTCGGGCGCGGCGACCCGAGGAACTGGCCGCAGCATGGGACGTCGTGAGGACAGCGTCAGCCGCGGAGAGTTGGCGGCGCGGGGCCAAGCTGTGTCTGGAGGAGGGATTCACCACGCTCGCGGCGTATCAGGCGCGGCGATCGTTCGTAATGGATCGCACTGCGAGATCGGCCGCGGTGGCGCTCAGGCTCGGGCTGTCAGCCTGGCACCGCAGCACGCCCGGGGAAAAGGCGTTGACAGCGAAGATGTTTTTGCGAGGCCCGGTGCGAGCGTTCGGACTGCGACCGGCATAGTGGAAGACTTGGAAGACTTGGAAGACGTGGAAGACTTGGAAGATTTGGAAGACGTGGAAGATTTGGAAGACGTGGAAGACGGAGAAGACCCGATCCACTCGCTGGCTCGCAGCCACTGCACTCGTCTGCGTCTCCTCCTTCGCCACGTGGATTCCCCGCCAAAACGGCAGACTGAAAAATGGCAGTGCCGAGCGTCGTGGCCTTGAATTCCCGTTTATTCGCGTCCATTCGCGGTTAATTCTGGATTTGTCGAGAGGGCTGGCGCGCGCCGCCACGTTCCGGTTGGAGGTTGCGCGCGGCTCGGGGTTGCCGGTTCAATCTGGTCTGACCTCATGCCGTTTGTGAACGTCCAGCCCAGCGATGCGCCGCCGACGGTGTTGCATTACACCGGGGCCGACGACGATCGTGGAGGAATCGTTTCGGCGATCCTGGCGATGCAAAGCGCGGGCCGGTTCGCCGGCGTGCTCGGCGTCAACCGTGGGTTTCGGGCCGGGCGCAGCAGCGGGTTTCCGCGATTGGAGTTCTTGCCGCTGGCCGGTGAACGGCTCGGCGTGGCGACATTCTGGCGGGCGCGGTCGGTGGCGCGCGAGGTGCAGCATTGGATCCAAGCCGAGCCGAACCGCGTGTATCACGGGCATTCGCGCGCGGGGCTGGCGGTGGCGTTGTGGCTTGCACGGCGGGGCGAACGCCGGGCCGTGGTGACGGTGCACTGCTATGGACGGCAGCGCTGGTTTTATCGTTGGGCCGCACGGCAACTGGGCTCGCGCTTGTTCTGGCTGACGCCGGCGATGAAACGCCATTACGGCGTGGAGGCGCCGGCCACGTGGGCGCACTGCCTGCCGGGCTGCCTGCCGGATGAACAGATCGACGCCGGGTATCCGCCGCGCGACTACACACGGCGGCCATTGCGACTGGCCGGCATTGGCGCCCTCGTCGAGTGGAAGCAGTGGCATGCCGTGCTGGAGGCGCTGGCGGTTCTGCCGCCGAGCAGCCGGGATCAGTTTCGTTTCGAACATATCGGGGCCGGGGAAGACAGTGGCGGTTCGCGGCGCTACGCGGGCGAACTGCGGGCGCAGACGGTCCGGCTCAAACTGGAGCAGCACGTGACGTGGCGCGGAGCCGAGCCCTCGTCGCGGCGGTTGCTGGCCGAGGCGAACTGCCTGTTGGTTCCGTCGCGTGGCGAGCCGTTCTCGATGGCGATGCTCGAGTCACTGGCCGCCGGGGTGCCGGTCCTCGCGGCGGCGGGTGGTGGACCGGGCGATGTGCTCACGCCGGGGCTCAACGGCTGGCTGTTCGATCCCGCGCGACCCGGTGCATTGGCTGCGCGAATACAGGAGTTGCTCCACCCCGATGCGCTCGCGGGGATCCGGATCGAGGCGGAGCAATTGCGAGCCTATCGCGCATCGACCGTCGCCGAAGCGTGGCGCAAGGTTTATCGCGACTGCCTGGCCTGAATGAAACTGGCGCTCTCAATGCTGTGTGAGAATCCGGAGCGGCGGACCGGGTTGAGCACGCTGTGGCCGGAGTTTGTGCGCCATGCGCTGGGGCAATACCCGGAGGTGCGGTGGGTGGTCTTCGCCGGGCCGCGGCAGCCGTGGGAGGTGGATGACCGGGGGGTGGAAGTGGTGCGGGATTTCCCGGCGAACGATCGCCGCTGGGCGCGACTGCGCGCGGATCATTTTTCAGTGGCGGCGGTGGCGCGGGCACGCGGCACGGCGGCGTTGCTCACGGTGGGATTCATGCCGGCGCGAACGGCGGGGCTGCCGATCGTGATGCATGTTTTTTCGCTTCATCATCGGCGCTCGGGCGGTTTCGGCGCCCTCTACCGCCGGTGGGCTTCGGCGCGCGGACTCCGGCGCGCGTCGCTGGTCATCGTCAACTCACAGTGGACCGCGGCGCAACTCGGGGTCATCGCGGCACCGGTGCTCGTCAGCCCCGAGGGCGTGGCGCACGAGCGCTTCCAGCCCGACGGCCGCCGCGGCGCGGACGGGCTGCCGCCGGGGTATCTGCTGTGGGTGTCCAATTTTTACCGATACAAGCGGGCCGGGCTGGCGGTGGCGGCGTATGCCCGGCTGCCGGCCGAACTGCGCCGGCGATTTCCGCTGGTGATGGCCGGCGGCGATTGGGAGGGAGGCCTCGAGCGCGCCCGGCAAACGGCTGAAACGTTGGGCGTGGGCGCGGACGTGATCTTCCCAGGATGGCTGCCGGACGCTGCTCTGCCGGGGCTCTACCGCGGTGCGCGGGCGCACCTGCTGCCGACGGCGGAGGAAACGTTTGGCCGCAGTGTGGCCGAAGCGATGGCGTGCGGATGCCCGTGTGTGTTGCAGAATCTACCGGTGCTGCGCGAGGTGGCGGGTGAGGCCGCGCTCTTCGTGGATTTCACGGATGTCGCCGCGGCCGCAGCGATGCTGCGGTCGGTCTGTGTGGACGACGCTCTGGTGGCGAAATTGGGCGAACTCGGCCGGATGCGGGCGCAACGTTTCCGATTCGACGTGCTTGCGCGGGAGCGGGTGGGGGAGATCCTCCGCGTGTTAGGAAAGGCCCGGCCATGAAACCATCTCATCGTTGGATCCAGCTGTGGTGGCCGGCGCTGGTGTGCGGGGCCGCGGGCCTCGGCGTTTTCCAGTTTTTCGGCAACACGTCGTTCGGGTACATCAAGTCGAGTTCGCTGTTCCATTGGTGGACTTATCAATGGTCGGACCCGGCGTCGGAGACCGAGCATGGCTGGCTGATTTTAGCCCTGAGCGTCTGGCTGTTCTGGCGCAATTTGCGCGACCGACGACGGAGGGCGGAGGACGGAGGGCGGATGACGGACGACGGAGGACAGAGGACGGAGGGCGGAGGACGGAGGACTGACGACGGAGGGCGGAGGACGGAGGACGGAGATCTGGATGACAGGATTTCCGAGGGAAGTCCGAATAATGGATACGGAGCGGCGGCGGCGGCCATGGCCGGGGGGCTTGCGCTGCATGCGCTGGGGTTCGCGGCGCAGCAGACGCGCGTCAGCATCATTGCATTCCTGCTTTTCACCTGGGGTGTGCTGCGGTTCGGCGGGGGGCGGCGCTGGGGCGCGGCGGCGATGTTTCCGCTGGCGTTCATGCTCTTCGCGATTCCCGTCAACGTGCTCGATTCGCTCGGGTTGTGGCTGCGGATGGGCGTGGTGGACGCGAGTGCGGCGTTCGCGCGGGCGGCGGGAATTGCGGTTCTCAAGAGCGGCACACAGCTCGTCGCGCCGGATGGCCGGTATCATTATGACGTTGCGGCGGTGTGTTCCGGCGTCCGCTCGCTCACTGCAATGGTCGCGCTGTCGCTGCTTGCTGGATACCTCGAGTTTCGCGGCTGGCGGCGGCGCTCGCTGCTCCTTCTGCTGTCTTTCCCGCTCGTCTATGTCGGCAACGTGGCCCGGATTCTCGCCATCATCCTCGCGGCGCAACTCGGCGGGCCCCGGTGGGGTGATGGGGCCCACAAAATCATGGGGTTTGGCGTGTTCGTCATCGTGCTGGGGGGAGTGCTCGCCGCGATCGCTCTGCTCCGGCGTTACTTTCCAGAAAGAGAGCCGGAAGCCCTGCGGCGGCCCGGAATTCACGCTGAGTCCGCGCCTGGTCCGGTCGAATCTCCTCGGCGGGCGGGCGCAGCCAGCGGTGTCGGCGCGCGGCGCTGGCTTCGAACGTCCGGCGCCACGTTTGTCGCGGGTGCGGTGGTCGTGCTCGCCCTGGGCGAAATGGCTTTCCTGCATCATCTCGAGAGCGTGCCGGCTCGCGGCCGGGTGGGCGTTCGTCTCGCGGCGGACGGGGTGAACCCGGTTGCGCTGCCGGCCTTCCTCGGGGTGGAGTGGGTCGGCCGGCGAACGGAGGTAACCAGCGTCGAGCGGGATATCCTGCCGCCGGATACGGGATTTTCGCGAAAGCTCTACGTGCCGATTGCCGACCCGCGGCGAACGGTGTTGCTGTCGATCGTCCTGAGCGGACGCGACCGGACATCCATTCACCGCCCGGAGCTGTGCCTGCTCGGGCAGGGCTGGACGGTGGGCGGCGCCACGGGGCACCGGTTTCGGCAGCGGGGTTTGGGCGGCGGCAGCTTTCCGGTGACGGTGCTCCGGGTGGCCCGCGAAGTGCCGACCGCGCGCGGGGCGGTGCGCGTGCCGCAGCTGACGGTTTACTGGTTCATTGGTGGCGACGAGGTGGTGGCGACGCACTGGCAGCGGATCGCGCGTGATGCGTGGAACCGCGTGGTGCACGCCCGCGCCGACCGCTGGGCCTACGTGTTGATGCAAACGGATGCGAGCGACGGTGAGGCGGCCGCGCTGGCGAGGATGCAGGCGGTCATCGATCAGACGCTGCCAGTATTTCAGCGCGAAACGGGAGCGAAGTGAGGGCAGAGAAGACAGGGAAGACACTGGAAGACGTGGAAGACGTGGAAGACATGGAAGACGTGGAAGACGTGGAAGACGTGGAAGACATGGAAGACGTGGAAGACGTGGGAGACGTGGAAGACGTGGAAGACACTGGAAGACATGGAAGACGGGCAAGACGGGGAAGACGCGGGAGACGGGGAAGATTAGATGCGTGTCGTGGCTGCTGCGCCAGCGGGTGGATCGGGTCTTCCCAGTCTTCCACCTCTTCCATGTCTTCCCAGTCTTCCCAGTCTTCCATGTCTTCCACGTCTTCCATGTCTTCCATGTCTTCCCAGTCTTCCAGCGTCTTCCCCCGGCTCGCAGCCACGGGTGGGGAACGCTTTCCGAGTGCAAAATCCGCGGTTCGCACCGGAGAAACCTTGAGGTTTGCAGGCTGACACCTACGTTGCGACTTACTTGACGACGGGAAGCGCATCCGACTTTGCACTTCTGCTCGCCGAGGGTGAACCATTTGAATGGGCGCTCCCGGCGGCGCTGATCATAGGTGGAGCCATCGGGTTCCTGGTGGTCTGGGCTTACACCCGGCACACGCGCCGCGTAGCGCATGAGCAGGCCTCCGAGTTGATTGAGGTCGCCCGGCGGGAGGCGGCGGTCGCGGCCGAGGAGATGAAGCAAAAGGCCGAGGCGGAGATTCAGGAGAAACGCGCCGAGCTGAATCGCGAGCTGGACCGCCGCGAGATCGAGGCGGATGTCCGGTTGCGGGAAATCCGCGCGCACGAGGAATCGCTGGCGCTGCTCGATTACCAGCTGGAACAGCGGCAGGAACGATTGAACCGCGAAAACTCCGCGATCAAACAGGCGCGCGATGCCATCCGGGCGCTTTCGAAGAGCGTGCGCAAGCGGCTCGAGGGCGTGTCCCAACTCGACGCCGACGAAATCAAGAAGCAGCTGCGCGAAGAGGTTCTGCTGGAGTGCCAGGACGAGATGCGGGCGATGCGCCGGTCGATGATCGAGAAGTCGGAACAGGAACTCCAAAACGATGCCCGGCGCATTTTGATTTCGGCGATGCAGCGGCTCGCGAGCAAGCCGAACAACGATCTCACCGCCACGATCATTCAGCTGCCCAACGAGGAGATGAAAGGCCGGATCATCGGTCGCGAGGGGCGCAACATCAAATCGTTCGAGTCGGCGACGGGTGTGACGCTGCTCATCGATGAGTCGCCGCAGATGGTTTTGGTGTCGTCCTTCGATCCCGTGCGCCGCGAAGTGGCGCGCACTGCGCTCGACGGCTTGATCAAGGACGGCCGCATTCACCCGGCCTCGATTGAAGAGTATGTGAAGCGGGCGCAGGAGGAGATCGACCTCATCACGACACAGGCGGGCGAGGATGCCGTGGCGAAGTTGAACATCAACGGGCTTCACCCCGAGATCATCAAGCTGCTCGGCAAGCTGAAGTATCGCTTCTCTTATAATCAGAACGCGCTCGACCACTCGATGGAGACGGCATTCCTGGCTTCGATGATTGCGAGCGAGGTGGGGCTGGACCCGAACCTGGCGAAGCGCGCGGGATTGCTGCACGACATCGGCAAGGGCGTGCCGGGTGAGCTCGAAGGAAGCCACGCGGTGATCGGCGCGGAATTCATCAAGCGTTACGGGGAAACGCCGATTGTGGTGAACGCCGTGGCCGCGCACCACGAAGAGGTGAAGCCGGAAACCGTTTATGCCGGACTCGTGATTTTGGCGGATACGATCTCGGCGGTCCGGCCCGGCGCGCGGGCGGAGTCGATGACCGGCTATATACAGCGACTTGGCCGGCTGGAAAAACTGGCGATGTCGATCGAGGGCGTGCAGCAGGCCTTTGCGATTCAAGCGGGCCGGGAAATCCGGGTGGTGGTTTCGCCGCAGGAAGTCAGCGATGACCGTGCGCGCGAGATCGCCCGGGAGCTGCGCACGCGGATCGAGAACGAACTTCAGTATCCGAGCACCATCAAAGTAACCGTGATACGCGAAGCACGGTTCACCGAGACCGCAACCTGACATGCCTGATTTGAAAATTTTGGAGGCGTTCCCGAATCCCGCCCCGCAGCGGGATTACGTGATTGAGCACACGCATCACGAGTTCACGTCGATGTGTCCGATCACCGGACATCCGGATTTCGCCGCAATCACGGTGCGCTATGTGGCGGACAAGACGTGCGTCGAGTTGAAATCGCTGAAGCTGTATTTTCACGCTTATCGCAACGAGGGGATTTTTTTCGAAGCGGTGACAAACCGGATTTGCGACGACCTCGGTCGTGCGCTGAAGCCGCGGGCGCTCACCGTGATTGCGGACTGGAGGGCGCGCGGTGGTTTCACCTCGCGAATCACGGCGGAGTGGTCACCGGACGCGGCGGGCAAGCGGGCCAAAAAGCGGCGTTGAGCATGGACGGCGAGTGAAACGGCCGTGGCTGCGAGCGCCAGCGAGTGGCTTAGAGTTTGCAACTCGTGCTTCATCCACTCGCTGGCGCTCGCAGCCACTATCGGATCGAATTGCACGTTCCGTCCTCCGTCCTCTGCCGTCTGCCGTCTGCCGTCAGTCGTCAGTCCTCAGTCCTCTGCCGTCGGTCGTCAGTCATCCGCCGTCCGGGCGCAACCCGCCTAATGTCACATAGATTTCGT
>JBBRCR010000005.1:0-55142 GCA_038204695.1 Opitutales bacterium
ATACCTCACGGCGAGCACCATGCTCGATCTGAACCTTGGCTACCGGTTGAGCCGGCGCCTGTCGCTGACCGCCAGCATCAACAATTTGTTCAACGAGCCACGAAAACGGCTTCGCTACGGTTCGGAAACGCCGGGCTACGCGCGCGATTATCAAATTTTCGAGTACGGAGCGCTGTTTTCGCTGGGAATTAAAGGCACGTTTTGAGTTGTGGCAGCAAGCTCGGTGCTGCGAGCGCCAGCGAGTGGATGAAGCACGAACTGTAGACTCGAATTCACTCGCTGGCGCTCGCAGCCACAATGGATCGTCAATCGCCCACGGCGGCGCGAACCTCGTGATTTTGCCGCCGCCCCCATCACTCCCGCCACACTCCTTCGAGCAGCAGCGTATTCGGACTTTCAGGACTGCCGCGCTCGTTGCGGTGGATCTGGCCCACCACGAGTTCGACGGCGGCCGCACCCATGTTTTCGGGACGCGTGTCGATGGCCGGGACGCCGGAGCGCATGCCGGGCAGCGTACGGAGCCACGCTGTCGTCCCACTGCACTTCATCGCGGACGGGGAGCGCTTTTGAGCGAGCCAGTCCTCGACCTCCGCTTCGGCGATCAGGAGCACGTCGGGTTCGAAACGTTCGAGCCACCGGTAGAAATTATCCGCTTCGCCCGCGCCGGCCAGCAGCGGCTGGAGTCGATCGGTCCGCGGCCAGAGAGCCTGTTCCGACAGGTAGGCGCCAAGCCATTTCCCTTCGACCCGTTCGTTCATCGCCGGACTCAGCACCATGCCGATCCGGCGAACCCCTTTCGCGCGAAGCTTTCGGCACGCGAGCTGGCTGCCCTGATACAGGTTCGCGGCGACGCGGTGCATGATGTGGTGATGCAAACTGGTTCCAATGGTCACCGCCGTCAGCCCTTGGAGATCGAGCGGGTAGGACATCGCGTCCTTCGGGACCGGTGGAATGATCACTCCCCATTGAGAGCGCGAAATCAGGACCTCATGGAGCCGCGCCGCACTCATCCCTTCGCGACCAACCCGGTGGACCTCGATCTGATATCCCAGCTCGCCCGCCCGCCGGTTGGCGCCGCGCAGCATCAGTTTGAAATCGGTCGCCCGCGCGGCTTCCTTCGCGTCCGGCCACAGGTCGATCCACGCGATATGATTGGGATCATTGCGCCGCCGGCGGCTGTGCAGCCGGGCCATCAGCGTCGCGACGAGCGGGTCGGGCCGGTACCCCAGGGTGCGGGCCGTCTTTTGAATCTCGCGGCGGCGCTCCTCGGGAATGGTCGGATCCTCCCGCAGTGCCTTCGACACAGTGGAAGTGGCGACGCCGGCCGCGCGCGCCACCGTCGCCATCGTCACTCCGGTGGAGTATTTCACGAAACGATGTTCGAAAGCTGGCGATTGTCTGTCAACCCGCGGCGTGTCTGGATGCCGGGGCCCAAAGCAAGCCTGGCGTCTCGGTGGTATTTTGTGCCGTTTGGTGCAGGCTCCACTGAATCCAGTGCGCGGACGCGGGTTGCGGCGACGGAAAACATCCCATGACACACCACCCACTTGCAGGTAACTTTCCCATCCTGGCCACGGCTTGGACGGACGAGGGCCGTTTCGATCCGACGAGCCAGGCCCGGCTGATTGACTGGCTGATCGACAGCGGTGTGCATGGCCTCGTCATGGCGGCCAATGCCAGCGAAGGACATGCGCAGTCCGACGCCGAGAAAGAGGAGATCCTGGCCTTCGGCATGAAGCGGGTGGCTGGTCGCGTGCCGGTGGTCGTGACCGTGACTCACTTTGCGGTCGAAGTCGCGATGGAGAAGGCGCGCAAGGCCGAGGCGATGGGCGCCGCCTGCGTCATGTCGATGCCGCAGTTTTTCGGTAATTGGGGCTCTGACCTGCCGGCGACGCTGGCATATTTTCGCACGCTGGCCGAGAGCGTGACGATCCCGGTCATGGTGCAGGATCATCCCGTGTCCGGTGTCGCCATGAACGCGGAGTTTCTCGCGCGCCTCGCGTCTGAAATTGAGAACGTCGCCTACTTCAAATTGGAATTCACCCAGAGCCCCTACAAGATGGCGCGCGTTTTGTCGCAGGCGGGGTCAGCCGTGAAAGGTATGTTTGGCGGCGAGAGCGGGATTTATTTCCTGGAGGAATACGATCGTGGCGGTCGCGGAACGATGCCGGCGTGCTATATGCCGAAAGTATTTAGCGAAACATTCCGGCTGCTCGAGGCCGGTGCCTCCGATGAAGCGCACGCGTTCTTCGAGCCTTACATTCCGCTGCTCAATTTTGAGCTGCGCATGGCGAACCGAAACCTCTGGAAGTGCATCCTGAAGCATTTGGGCGTGATCGCATCGGACCGCGTGCGCGGACCGATGCCGGCCTACTGGGATGCGGCGACGCAGCGCCAATGCCTCGAGCATATGGCGCGGGTCGATCCATCGACGTTCGGCGTGCCCATCAAGGCGCGCCCGGCCGCTTCCGCCAAACCCCGGCGGAAGGTGCGAACCGCCGTCGCAGTCACGGGCAAATGACGACGGCTGGTGACGGGGGGGCCGCGGCGCGGCGCGAATTTTGGTCGCGCGTGCTGCCACTGGCAGTGGGCGTGTGGCTGTTGGGAATCGCGGTGAGCTATATACAGCACGGATTCCTGATTGGCGGCTCGAGGGGCGTGCCACTCGCCGGCCCGGAATGCGATGCCGCCCTCTGGCATCTGCTGCTGCTTGGTTTTGTGGCGGGCTACTCGATGGCGCTGGTGGGCGGTGCGACGGGTTTGGTTTCCCTTCCTTACAACATGTCCGTGCTCGGTTTCGTCACGACGAACGTCAGTCCGACGGTCCAGTGGGAGACGTTCCTGAACCCGTTTGGCGCGCTGATTGGGTTTCGGCGCAGCGGCCAGTTGAACCGGGATTTTGCGCTGCCGTTATGTGCTGGCGCCGCGCTGGGGGCCCTGATCGGACCGTTCATCCGCGTCCAGTGGTTGCCGGATCCGGTGTCGTTCAAGGCGGCGGTCGGTGTCGCGCTTATTTTTGTCGGACTCCAGATGCTGTATGGCGTCGTCATGCCGCGACGCCCCGTGGCGGGTGGCGTGAGCGCGCAGTTGGTGCAGAAGACGGTGCGAATCGAAACGGTATCCAAAAGCTGGAGCCACCTCACGATTGCGTACGGCGACGGCGACCGCCGTATGTCGGTGCCCGGGTTGGTCGCGGTGGGCGGCGGGGTGGGAGTTATTGGCACAATGCTGGGTGTGGGCGGTGGATTTTTGCTCGTGCCGATCCTGGCCGAGTTCTACCGGTTGCCGATGCGCGTGATCGTGGCGGGCTCGATTCCCTATGTTATCGTGCTCTCGGCCGTGGGTTTGTTTTCGTTCAACGTCACCGTTCCGCTTTTGACCGGGAATTTGGTGGCGACGGAGTGGGCGTGGGGGTGCTTCACCGGGGGAGCCGCGATCCTCGGTTCGTGGTTCGCCACGCACTCGCAACGGCACATTCCGGAAGGCTTTTTGCGCAGCGTCCTGGGCGTTTGCAACGGCACGGTGGGAGTATTGTATGTGCTCGGCTATTTTGGCGCGGCGCCGTTTAGGATCTGATCCGATGAAAACCCTTTCCGCGGCTTTGTATTATCGTGCAGCGGCGGACCTCGGCGAGGGCCCGGTGTGGGATGCGGGCACGCTGTATTGGGTGGACATTACCGGGAAGGCGATCTTCGCGAAGCGCGAAGACGCGGCGCAGGCCAAGCATTACCCGGTTGGCGTCGAGGTCGGGTCGCTCGTGCTCTGGCAGGACGACCGGGTGGTCCTCGCGACCGGCAGCGGTTTTCAATCCTTCGATTTGTCCACCGGTAAACGGGAACCCTGGCCCAACCCTGAGGAGGGGCTTGCGGATAATCGCTTCAACGACGGGAAGTGCGATCCGCGCGGCCGCTTTGTCGCGGGCACGATGAACCGGCACGGTGTCGCCGCGCAAGGTGCCCTGTATTCACTGAACCATGACCGGCGGGCCCGGCGGATTTTCGGGCCGGTGTCGTGTTCCAATGGCCTCGCATGGACCGAGGCCGGGACGACGCTTTACTACATTGACACACCTTCCCGCGTGGTTCGTGCCTTTGCCTATGAACTCGACACGGGCGAACTGAGTGCGGAACGGGTGGTGATTGCTATTCCGAAGGGGCACGGGTCGCCGGATGGGATGACGATCGACCGCGCGGGGAATTTGTGGATCGGGCTGTGGGACGGGTGGGCGGTGGAGTGCTGGAGTCCGTCATCTGGACAGGGACTCGCCCGCATCGAGGTGCCGGCTGCACGGGTGACGAGTTGCACGTTTGGCGGCGCGGGCTTCGACACGTTGTTCATTACGACGGCACGGACCGGGCTGGATGAGCGCGCGCTGGCGGGGCAGGAACTGGCAGGCTCGGTGTTTACGGCGCATCCGGGTGCCTCGGGTTGGGCGCCGGTACACTTCGCAGGTTGAGCCGGATGGACTTTCGATTGCGCTTTGGTTTCGCGGCGTCGGTCGTGCGCGATCCCGCTGGGCGCGGATCGCGTCCCCCGCAACCTGCCGTGACATGCATTTATGAATACACAGTTCTGGAATCAACGGTTCGCCGGCCAGGTGGCAGCGGTCACGGGTGGGGCGGATGGATTGGGTTTTGCGATTGCCCGGCGGTTGCGCGCGGAAGGCGCGCGAGGCGCGAGCGTTTGTTCCCCGAAAGCGAGCTTCAACACCGGATTCACCTTTGACCTGACGGGCGGGCGGGCCGTGTATTGAGCGCCTCTGTTGCGGCCACTCGGTTCGGCCCTTTCCCCATGCACGCCCATCGCCCGTTTGCTCACTCCGCCTTGCTGTTGCTCTCATTCGTGTTGGGCTCTGGCGCTGAGGTTGCATTCACCGTCGCAGACGTGCGGACGATCACGCCGCCCGGATTCTACAACGGCTGGCCGACGGTCGCGGCGCGGGCAAACGGGCACTTGATCGTGGTATGGTCTGGCGGCCGCGAGGCGCATGTCTGCCCGTTCGGCCGCGTCGAGGGCATGGTAAGCCGCGACGAAGGCGAGACCTGGTCGTGGCCACGTGTGCTTTGCGACTCGGCGCTCGATGATCGCGACGCGGGAGTTCTGGAAACCGCCAAGGGGACGCTGCTCGTGACGACCTTCATTTCGGAGGCGTACGACGCGGCGCGCGTTCGCCAGTCCCTGAAGGAAGAACGGGCGGAGAAATGGCGGCGCTTCGGTCTGGCGGGCAAGCCGGAGGAACTTTCCGGGGTGCTCGGCCCGAAGATGCTTCGTTCAACCGATGGGGGCGTGACGTGGTCTGCGGCAATGGCGATTCCCGTCAACAGTCCGCATGGTCCGATTAAACTCGCGGATGGCCGGTTGCTTTATCCAGGCGCTTCCGCCGTGGGCAAGGGGCATTTTACGGCGGCCGGCGAACGCATGGTGGGCGTGTGGCAATCGGCGGACGACGGGCTTACATGGTCGCTGCTGGCGCGGCTGCCTGCGCGAACGGGCGATAATCCCGACGATTACCACGAACTGCACGGCGTGGAAACAACCCGCGGCAAGCTCATCGTCCACATCCGCAGTCACGCGGGGGAAAAGATTTCTCCCGCCAATCGCCAGACGTTGCAGACGGAGTCGAATGATGGCGGCCGAACCTGGAGCGAACCGCACGCGATAGGCGTGCCCGGATTTCCTTCGCACCTGCTGCGAATGCGCGATGGCTGGCTGCTGATGTCGCACACGTATCGACAGAAACCCTACGAAATTCACGCGCGACTGAGTTCGGACGAGGGCCTCTCATGGTCCGCTCCCATCGTGCTGTCGAGCAACCAGCATTCGTCGGATTTGGGTTATCCCAGCACGGTGGAGCTGAAGAATGGCTCGCTGCTCACGGTGTGGTACGAGGTCACGCCCGACTCGCCGAAGGCGGTGCTGCGCCAGGCACGTTGGAGGTTGAAGTAGGGGAGTCGGAGAATCAGTAGTGGTTGCGAAACCGCCAGCGAGTGGAAGGCGAGGGCGCTGCGCTATCGTCATCACGATCCGAAAGAATGATCGAATGATCACGACGTGGAGTTCGAATTGATTTCATGGGCGGGACGCCCATGCCACTTCAGATGGGCGGGACGCCCATGCCACGCCGAAGCACGGGCCGCACCTCGAGTGGAGCGGCGCGAGATCAGATCCGACGGGGCTGCGAGCGCCAGCGAGTGGAGGGATCACGATTCACGGACTCGAATCCACTCGCCGGCGTTCGCAGCACGAAGCACCCGAAGCCACTCGCCGGCGCTCGCAGCCACGAAGCACTCGAATCCACCGCTGGCGCTCAAGTGCGGCGAAGTCAGCGCGGCTTCAACGCGAAACGTTTCGAGCCCACGCCGCGGAGCAGCGTGCGTTGCAGCAGGATGAAGATCAGCAGCAGCGCTCCGACCACGATTCGCATCCACCACGAGCTCAGTCGACCATCGAAGAGAATCGCCGCCTGGATCGTTCCGAAAATCAAAACGCCGAGCAGTGTGCCGGCGACGTGGCCGCGACCGCCGGTCAGGATCGTGCCGCCGATGACGACCACGGCGATCGCATCGAGTTCGAGGCCGATTCCCATGCTCGGATTACCGGAGCCGGTGTAGATGGTGGCGACGAGGCCCGCGAGCGCCGCGCACCCGCCGTTCAGGGTGTACACGGCAATTTTTGACGTACCGACAGGCAGCCCCATCAGGACCGAAGAATTTTCGCTGCCGCCGATGGCCAGCAACGTGCGCCCGAATCTCATGTGATGCGCGATCACGTAGCCGACGACAACGAGCCCGACGAACAGCAGCGCGACCGCCGGAATCTGCACCGCCTCGGCGATCGGCAGAGTGAAGTTCGCCAGGCCATCATACCACGGATGGCTGATGCCGACCGATTCCGTGTTCAGCCAGAACCCCGCGCCGCGCGCCAGAAACATACCAGCAAGCGTGATGAGAAACGCCGGCAGCCGGAACACATGAATCAGCGTACCCATCGCTGCGCCCAGCGCCGCCCCAAGCAAGATCGCCAGCATCCACGCTACTCCGGGATGGAATCCGCGGGTGAGCAGCGTGGCGGTGAAAATCGACGTGAAGCCGATCACGGCGCCAACCGACAGATCGATCCCGCCGGAGAATATAACGAGCGTCATGCCGATGGCCGCGATCCCGAGGAACGCGTTGTCGGCGAAAAGATTCACGATCACGCGACCGGAAAAGAACCCGTCGTACAGGAACGACGCGGCGGAAAACAGCACGATCAGGATCGCGGCAGTGGCAATGAGGGGCAGGTGGCGCTTCACGCGGTCACCTTTCTTTTTCGCTGCCAGATCGCGGCCACGCGGTTGCGCAGCGTTTCCGATTGCAGCAATGACACCGCGATGATCAGCAGCGCCTTGGGCACCGGCGCGACTGCCGGCGGCACTCCGCGAAAATACATCGTGGTCGCCAGCGACTGGATGAGCAGCGCGCCCAGGAACGTGCCGAGAATCGAGAAGCGGCCGCCGGTCAGCGCGGTGCCGCCCACGACGACAGCGAAGATCGCGTCGAGTTCGGCGTTCTCACCGGCGCGATTCGCGTCGGCCGCGCGGATGTTTGCTGCGGTGAGCACGCCAGCCAGCCCGGCACAGGCGCCGGAGAAGACGTACGCCAGCGCCTTCACGCGCGCTGCCGCGAGCCCGGCGAAACGGCTCGCGGTCTCATTGTCGCCCACCGCTTCCACGAAAAGCCCCACCGCTGTTCTTCGCACGAACAGGTGCGTGGCCACGAACAACGCGACGACCAGCAGTGGCGCCACCGGCAGCCCGAGGATGTAACCATTCGCCAGATACTGAAAGCCGGTGTGGGAAATGATGATGACCTGGCCGCCGCTGATCAGTTGGGCGATGCCGCGACCAGCCACCATCAGGATGAGCGTCGCGACAATCGGTTGAATGTGCCAGCGCGCGACCAGCACTCCATTCACCAACCCGGCGAGCGCACCCACCGCGAGCGCCGCCAGCACCGTTGTGGCCAGATTGTAGTCATGACCGAGCAGGAGCGCACAGACGGCCCCGGCAATCGCGACGACGGAGCCAACGGAGAGATCCACGCCGCCCGTCGCGATGACGAGTGTCATGCCGAGGGCGACGACCATCGTCCGGGACCCTTGGGTCAGGATGTCAATCGGCACGCCATAGAGGTGGCCCTCGTGCAGCGTGATTTTCAGGAATGCCGGGTTGCTCGCGAGGTTGAGCGCAACGAGCAGCACCAGGCCGGCGACGAGCCACAACAGAGAGGAGGGGAGGCGCGCCTTCATCGATTGGATGTCGAAAAGCGACGAGCCCGCGCGCGTAAAATGACGTTATTCATGGGTGCCTGCCATCACGTGCATCAATCGTTCCGGAGTCAGTTCGGCCCCGGTCAACTCGCCGGCCGGGCGGCGCTCGCGCAGCACGAGCACGCGGGCACAGTTGCGCATGATCTCTTCAATCTCGGAGGAAATCAGGAGGACCGAGAGGCCGTCCGCCCGGAGCGTCGAAATCAATTGCTCGATTTCGGCTTTTGCGCCGACGTCGATGCCCCGCGTGGGTTCGTCGAGGATGATCAATTCGGGCTGCGTCGCGAGCCAGCGGGCGAGCAGCACCTTCTGCTGATTGCCGCCGGAAAGGTTCTTGATCGGCGTCTCCGCATCGGCCGTCTTGATCCGCAACGCCGCGATGTAACTCGCGCACAGCTTTTCCTGTTCGGCGGCCGAGAGCGTCTGCCAGGCGCCGCGTTTGGCCTGGAGCGCAAACATGAGATTCTCGCGCACGGAAAGGTTGGGGAGGAGTCCTTCGGTCTTGCGGTCCTCGGAACAGAACGCGAGTCCGAGCTGCACCGCATCACGCGGCGAATTGATGCGCGCCACGTTGTCATGTATCCGGATTTCCCCTCCGTCGGGTTGATCGATGCCGAAGAGCAGCCGCGCCGTTTCCGTACGGCCCGATCCGAGTAACCCCGCGAGTCCTGTCACCTCGCCGCGCCGCAACGTCAGATTGATTGGGTGAATGCCGCCGCGGCGTTCCAGCGCCCGCGCCTCCAGCAGCGGCGGACCGGCAGGCAGCACACCGGCGCCCCCAGTCGGTGCCGAGGCCGGGCGGCCCACTTCGTCCTTCACGTCGCGGCCGAGCATCTTGCTCACGAGCCCGAGTCGCGGCAATGCGGCGGTCGGGTACTCGCCGACCAGCTGTCCGTTGCGCAAAACCGTGATGCGATCACTCACCGCATACACCTGATCGAGGAAGTGGGTGACGAACACGATGCCCATGCCTTCACCGCGCAACCGACGCATCACGGTGAACAATTCCGCGACTTCTCTTTCGTCGAGACTCGCGGTCGGCTCGTCGAGCACCAGCAGTCGGGCGCGCTAATCCAGCGCGGGGGCGATCGCCTCCTTTTGCTGCAAGGCGTCCGAGAGCGACCCCTTCTCGGCGTCCACGTCGCAAGTGATCTCGAGCCGCGCCAGCGCTTCGCGCGCGTGCCGGCGCATCGTGCGCCAGTTGACGAATCCGTATTTTCCCGGCTGCCGGCCCAGCGCGATATTCTCCGCGACAGACAGCGCGGGAATCAAATTCACCTCCTGGTAAACGGTGCTGATGCCGGTGCGCTCGGCGTCCTTCGGCGAGCGCGGCGCGATTTCCGCGCCCCCTAGCGTCATGCGACCGGCATCGGGCAGGTAAACGCCGGTGAGGACCTTGATCAGGGTCGATTTGCCCGCCCCATTCTCACCGAGCAGCGCATGGATCTCGCCCGCGCGCACGGCGAAATCCACGCCATCGAGCGCGGTGACGCCCAGGAAACGTTTGGTGATCCCGCGGAGTTGCAGGAGGGGTTCGTTGGGCACGGCGCGAGGAGCCGCGGCTCAATACTGGCGGGTCGGCAGCGCTTTCGCTGCGTTCTTCGCGTCGAAGAGCTCGTCCTGGTTGAACATCTTCTTTGGCACATTCTCCCCCGCGAGAATCTTGGCGACGGTGTCGTAGACTTTCGGACCGAACAGCGGATTGCATTCCACGGTGCAGTTCAGCCGGCCTTCGGCGACGGCTTTCACGGCCTCGCCGATCGCATCGATGCTCACGAGGGTGATGTCTTTCCCGGGCTTCAACCCGGCTTCCTCGATCGCCTGGGCGGCGCCGAGCGCCATGTCATCATTATGTGCATACACGATGTCGATGCCCTTGGGATGTTTCTTGAGAAACGCCTCCATCACCTGTTTGCCGCCGCTGCGCTCGAAATTGCCGCTCTGTGAATCGATGATCTTCAGACCCGGATATTTCTTGATGCCATCGCCAAACGCGCGCCGCCGCTCGTTCGCTGGCGCGGAACCGGGCGTGCCCTGCAGCTCGACGATGTTGCCCTTGCCGTTCACGTGCTTCGCCAGCCAGTCCGCGGCCATTTTGCCTTCCTCGTAAAAGTCGGAGCCGATGAAGCAGGTGTAGAGCGACTCGTCCGAAGTCTGAATGGTGCGGTCCGTGAGAATGACGGGAATCTTGGCGCGTTTTGCCTCTCGCAACACGGGATCCCAGCCAGTCTCGACGATGGGCGCGATGACGATGGCGTCGACGCCCTGCGTGATGAACGAGCGGACGGCGCGGATCTGGTTTTCCTGTTTGCCCTGCGCATCGGAAAATTTCAGCTCGATGCCGCGTTTGGCTGCTTCCGACTTCATGGACTCGGAATTGGCCGTGCGCCAGGCGCTCTCCGCGCCGGTTTGGGCGAAGCCGACCTTGAGCTGCTTCTTGGATTTCGCGCAACCGGGCGCCGTGAGGATGGCTGCGCCCAGCGCGAGAGTCGACAAGGCGAGAAAACGTTTACGAGTGAGCGGGGAATTCATGGTTGATAGAAAGTGCCGGGCAAAACGCCGGGGTAATCGGAGCATCATTTTTTCGCTGGTGGCAACGCTGTCGCGCCATACTTTTCGGACCAGGGCCAGGGAGTCGCATGCGTGCGCCGGGCCCATTGCTCCCAAACGGGCACCATCTGTTGGAGCCGCTCAGGATTCTTCGCCGCCAGATCGTTCATCTCCGTGCGGTCGCGCTTCAGGTCATACAGCTCCCAGGGACCATCGAATCCCTTTGAAACGAGTTTCCAGTCGCCCATCCGCAGCGCGCGGTTGCCTTCGTGTTCCCAGAAGAGAGCGTCGCGCTGAATGGTCTTGCCGGTGAACGCGGGGGTCAGGCTCCGGCCTTCCATCGGCTGCACGCGCTGGCCGGCACGCTCGGCGGGAAATTTGCCGCCGGCGAGATCAACGCACGTTGCCATGATGTCGATGAGATGGCCGGGCTGCGGCTCGAGCTGGCCCGCCCGCTTGATCCCGCGCGGCCAGTGCGCGATGAGCGGCGTGCTGATGCCGCCTTCGTGCACGTAATGCTTGTAGAGCCGGAAGGGTGTATTGGAGACATTGGCCCAGGCTTCGCCATAGCCAATCCAAGTGTCCGCCGGCCCCGGCATCGGCGCCGGGCCCTTCGCCTTGGGGGGATTGCGGCCGATGGTTTCGGCACACGCGCCATTGTCCTGGAGATATAACACGAGCGTGTTTTCAAGCTGGCCATTGGTTCGCAGGGCGGCGATCAGCCGGCCGATGCCCTGGTCCATGCAGTCGATCATCGCCGCGTATACTTCCATGCAGCGGATTTCCCAGTCCTTGCGTTCGACTGCATTCCAATCGCCGAACTGTGGGCTCATCGGCCAAGACGGATCGAGCAAGCCCAGCTGACGCATCTTTGCCAGCCGCGCCTCCCGGATCGGTGCATAACCGTGGTCATATTTACCGCGGTATTTCGCGATGTCGGCGGGCTTCGCCTGCATCGGCCAGTGCGCCGCGGTGTGCGCGAGATAGAGGAAGAACGGCTTCGCCGGCTGCTGCTTCGCGTGCTCGGTGACGAAACGCACCGCATGATCGTTGAACGCGTCGGTCGAATAGTAACCGGCGCCTGGATACTCCGGATCGGTCCGGTAATCGATGCGGGTATTATCGCGGGTGAGATGCGCCGGCTCGAAAAAATTCATCGCGCCCGGCAGCACGCCATAGAAACGGTCGAAGCCGCGCTGCAGCGGCCAGTTGTTGCGCGGGCGGTTCGGCTCGATGTTTTTCGTGACGTGCCACTTTCCGATGGCGTACGTGGCGTAGCCGTTCGCCTTCAGCGCTTCGGCGATCGTCGCCGTGTCCTGCCGCAGGTCGCCGGCATACCATTCATTGACCATGCGCTTCGCGCTGTATTCGGCCATATCGGTCATATAGCCGACGCCTGCCTGGTGCGGATAGAGACCGGTCAGCAGCGAGGCGCGCGTGGGGCAGCAGCGGGCGGTGTTGTAGAACTGCGTGAACCGCAGCCCGCCGGCGGCAAGGGCATCGAGGTTGGGCGTTTTGATTTCACCGCCGAAACAGCCGAGGTCGGAGTAACCCATGTCGTCGCTCAGGATGACGATGATGTTGGGTCGCGCCGGAGCCGCTGCGAAAACCTTCGCGAGGAGGGCGAAAAGGAAGAGCGGAAAGAAAATCTTCATGCAGGAAAGGGGGAAGACGCGGAAGACTTGGAAGACGTGGAAGACACGGAAGACATGGAAGACTTGGAAGACGCAAGCCACTCGCTGGCGCTCGCAGCCACGGTAGCACGGGCGTCCCGCCCGTGAAGACCGGCCGGTCGTGCAAACTGCGAAAGCACGTCGAATAGGAGCGATGCGCTCATCCTGTTAATCACAAGGAAACACATGGGCGGGACGCCCATGCCACGCCCATTCGCTGGCGCTCGCAGCGACCCGGCGCAGTCAGATTCACGTTGGCCGGCATTCGCGTTTATTCGCGTCCATTCGCGGTTAAACTCAGTTGGCTTGTTCGCCTGCGGTCGGGGCTGCGTCGCTTTGTCCATTTCACAGGTTAGTTCTCAGATCTATTTCTTCTTCTTCCCTGCCGGCGCCGGCGGCGGTTCCGCTCTCTTGGGATCCGTGAGCAGCCGCGGTTCACCAAACGTTTTTCCGGCGTCGCCCTGTTCCTTCATCCACGCGTCAACTTCGGCGCGCATCCCGGCGAGCCGGCCGGCCTGCTCCGGATTGGCCGCGAGATTCTTGAACTCCATCGGATCGGCGCGCAGATCATATAACTCCTCTGCCGGCCGTTCATGGTACCGCTTCACGATCGCCGCCGCGGCGGGATCAGTCTTTGCCTTTTCCATCCAGCTGCCGAAATAGGCGCCCGCATCGGGCCCCTGCACCATATCGACATGCGTGGAATAATAATACTCCGGGTGCAGGTTGCGGATGTATTTCCAATCGGACGTTCGGACGCTCCGCGTGGGATAAATATTCATCCGACCATCACCGCTATGGGTGGTGAAAATCCGGTCCCGGTGCTCCTGCTTCTGCCCGCGCAGCACGGCGCCAAATGAACGGCCGTCGATGTCCCGCGGCGCGGGTCCGCCGGCCACGTCCACCAGCGTCGGCAGGATGTCCACCCAGCTCACCATCGCATCGGTCCGAACTCCGGCCTTAATCTTCCCCGGCCACACCGCAATCATCGGCGTGCGAATTCCCGCTTCGTAGCAGCTCCATTTGCTGAACGGCCATTGCGCACCGTGATCCGACGTGTGCAGGAAAAACGTGTTCTGCCCCAACACTTCCTTCGCCGCATCGAACACCGCACCGAGCTCCGCATCCATCCGCGCGATGGCCGCATAATACCGCGCGCGCGATTCGCGGGTGCGCGGCGTGTCCACATGATTCGCCGGCACCCTCACCTTCGTCGGGTCGTAGCCTTCGCCACCCGGTGGCCACGGCACGTGCGGCCAGTTCGTGCCGTAGAAAATGCACAGCGGCTTCTCGCTCCGCCGGGCCCGCAACCACTGGATGCCATTCGGAATTGCGACGTCGTCGTGATACGTGTCGTGCGCAAAATAATCGAAGCCGTAATCACGCGTGTGCTGGTAATGCGACACCTTGCCGAACGCCACGACCTCGTAGCCGAGGTCATGCAGGTACGCGGGCAGTTTCTTGATTTCCGCGCGTGGCTTGCTGTGGTTTGGTTCGGCGCCGTTGCGCGCCGGCATCAGCCCCGTGAGCAGAGCGGCGCGGCTGGGCGCACAACTCGGCGACGCCACAAACGCGCGATTGAACGTCAGCCCGGCGGCGGCGAGCCGCTGCATATTCGGCGTCTGCACGTCCTTCGAGCCATATACGCTTGAGTCCGCCAGCGTGTGATCATCGGAAAGAAAAATCACGAGATTCGGCCGGCTGTTTTCAGCAGCGAAAAGTTGCGCCGACGTCAGCAGCGCCAGGATAAGGCAAACGCGCGTGGTCATGGGGAGATGTGCGCCGGCTGATTTATTTGGCCGGGCCGGTGGGTAGGGCCTTCATCAGCGTCGCGTTCAGCTCCTTCATCACGGCCGGGTCCACCTTGATCACGCGCCGATCGTAGGTGACGAGTCCGTTGATCTCCCCCTCGACGTCGCTCGTCTGCGTATACACGGCGGCGGACAAGCCGGATGGAATCATCTTCGCCACGGCATCAATCTTCTTTCGAAACGCCGCGAGGTAATCCTCCTTGTTGTGATAGGTCTGGTAACCCCAGTTGCGCATCTCGGGATTCCACAGATGTCCTGTCACCGGCCAGCCGACGCCGCCGTATTCACCCAGCACGATGGCACGTGTCGCATTGGCGGGCGCCGCGAGTGGGATTTCCTCATACGTGTGCCGCGAAAAGATATCACCCACGCCGCGGTCGAGCCATCCCGTCGTCGCAAGCGTCAGCCGGCTCGGATCGATCGCTTTAACCCAGGCCGCCAGCGCCGCGGTTTCATACTGGCCCCAGCCTTCGTTGTGCACGACCCAGGTGACGATCGATGGATGATTGTGCAGCTGGCCCATCATCCGCCGCAGTTCGAGTTCGTGCTGCTCGCGACTTTTCGACAGCCGGATCGGCTCGCCCTCGTCGGGCCGCTGATTGCGCAGCGCCTGGTTGAAACCGCTGATCATGTCCTGCCACACGAGCAGGCCCAGCTGGTCGCAGTGATAATAATACCGCCGCGGCTCCACCTTGATGTGCTTCCGCAGCATGTTGAATCCGGATTTCTTCAAAAAATCGATTTCCCAGACCACGGCCGCGTCGGCCGGCGGCGTGAGCAGTCCGTCCGGCCACCAGCCCTGATCGAGCGTACCGTGCTGAAAGATCGGGCGGCCGTTGAGTTGGATCGCCGGCTGCCCCGCGACACCGCCCGGCCCGACGGAAATCTTGCGCATGGCAAAATACGACGTGACGACATCCAGCGGCTCGCCGGTGACCTGCGTGCGGGCAAACGCGTCGCGCTCCTTTGAACCAAATCGCGGCAGCGACGACTTCTTGCCGGCCGCGGGCGCCAGTTCCGTCGGTATCTTCACGCGCACCAGTTCGGCGCGAACGTCATAAAGAAAGGGCGTATCAGGTGACCAGAGACGCGGATTGTCGATCGTGAGGTAGCCCACGCGATTCACCCGCAGGATCGTGCTGGCCACGGTCTTTCCGGCGGCGCTGGCCGTTACTCGCACGCCGTAGGTGTCATCCTCGATCGCCGTTTCAATCAAGGCTTCGACCTTCACCCGCCGCTCGTCGACTTCGGGCGTCAAACGCAGTTCCGCCAGCCGGTGGGTCTTCGGGACGGGCTCGAGCCACACGGTTTGCCAGATCCCGGAAACCGGCGTGTACCAGATGCCCTTGGGGTCGAGGATTTGTTTGCCGCGCGGTTGCTCGCCCTCGGAGGTTGGATCCCAGACTGATACGACGAGCTCATTCGCGCCGTCGCGCAGAAAGTCAGTCAGATCGAACGAGAACGCCGTCGAGCCGCCGGCGTGACTGCCGAGCAGTGCGCCGTTCAACCAGAGCGTGCTTTCGTAATCGATCGCTTCGAAGTGGGCCAGCACGCGCTCTCCGCGCCACGCCGCCGGCACGGTGAAAGTGCGTCGGTACCAGAGCCGGTCGTTCGGCGTGACCGGCTTGCCGACGCCCGAGAGCGTGGATTCGACGCAGAAGGGGACGAGGATTTTGCCCTCGAAAGTCTTCGGCTGCGCCGCGGACCGGGGTTGGATGGCATAGTCCCAGAGACCATTGAGATTCTGCCAGCGCTCGCGGACGAATTCAGGTCGTGGATACTCGGCCCAGGCATTCGCGGGCGTGACCTTTTCGCCCCACGGCGTGAGCATTTTGCCGGCGACAGGTTTCCATTCCTGCGCCCAGCACGAGGCGGCGAGCGCGAGGAACGAGGCAAACAAAGCGGTGTGACAGCGGGAGATCATCATAGAGAAAATGGGTTGGTCGTTCGGTGACGGATTCGTTCAGCATTCACTGCCGTTTCGGCAGCCTTGCGCGCCAATCCAGCGCCAGCTTCGAGAGGTCGCGCACGACCTCCGGGTTTCGCGCGGCGAGATTGTTCGCTTCCTTTGTGTCGGTCGTCAAATCGTAGAGTTCGACGCCACTGCCGTTGGCGTTGATGAGCAGCTTCCAGTTGCCGCGACGAACCGCGACGTTCGGGCTGCGGTCCGGTCCGAATTTGAAGAACTCGTCGTTGCGGCCGTACTCCCAAAACAAGGGATCGCGCTTCGGAGCCGTGCCACCGCGCCAGACGGCGGACACGTCAATGCCATCGAGCTTCGCGTCACGCGGCACAGTCGCTCCCGTGAGCGCGCACAGCGTGGGGAACAAATCGACCGCGGACGTGATGGAGCGGTCGTCCACCCGACCGGCTGGGATGCGACCTGGCCAACGCACAATAAAGGGCATGCGGATGCCGCCTTCATAGAGGCAAAGCTTGTTGCCGCGGTAGCCGCCGGAGCGCGCGCCATCGAATGTCGGCAGCGCTCCGTTGTCGCTGGTGAAAACCACAATCGTGTTCTCTTCCAGCCCCCGGGATTTCAGGCCATCGAGCAGCCGGCCCATCTGTCGATCAAGCACCGAAAGCACGGGGCGGAAATTCTTCGGCAAATCCTTCTTGTCGGAGACTTCGTCCGGAACCCAGGGCGTGTGCACGTCGTCGGGCCAGAGGTTGACGAAGCAGGGCTGGCCGCGATGGCGATCCAGAAAATCGAGCGTCTTGTCGACGAAGAACGCGGTGCGGTCCCAGCGCTTTACTTTGTCTTTGGGCGACCAGATCCAGTCCGTTGCCGTGATGTCCGGATGCGGCTCGGGACTCTCGTAGGTGCCGACGCCCTCGTCGTAGCCGTAAGCGGCGAACTTCGGCGCGTCAGTAACGTCGCGGCCGCCCCCGAGGTGCCACTTGCCGATGTGTGCCGTCGCGTAACCCGCGGTTTTCATCGCGCGGGGCAGCGATGGCGCTTTCGGATCAAGGAAGTCAGCCATCTCACAACCCGCGTTACCCTTCTTCGTTTGCAGGAAACTGGTGATATTCCAGCGCGCGGGATACATGCCCGTGATGATTCCGCAGCGGGAAGGGGAGCAAATGGGAGAAGCGGAATAGTAGTTCGTGAAACGGGTGCCTTCGGCCGCGAGGCGATCGATCCGCGGGGTGGGGGCTTGTTTGCCGCCATAACAGCCCAGGTCGCCGGGTCCCATGTCATCGGCGAGGATGAGGATGACATTGGGTTTGGCGGCGGAATTCGCGGCCGCGAGCGGAGTGCTGGCGAGGCCGGCGCAAAATGCGAGCACGAGGAGCCCGACCAAATGGGTTTTCATCATGGGGATATTTTTAGAAACTCAGTCTTTGATCAGCCAGTCCTTCGGTGCCTTGAAGCCGGTGCGGCCTTCCGCATAGGCAGCCACGCCGGTGGTCTGCATTCGACCAAATTCAGCCATATGCCGGCGTAACCGCGCGACGTGCTCGGGATTGTTCGCGGCGACGTTCTTCTTTTCGTACGGATCGTCGGCGAGATTAAAGAGCTCCACCTTCGTCGCGGGATCAATCGCCGCGCCCAGGACATCGCCACCGTTCAGCACGAGTTTCCAAGGGCCGACGCTCACCGATGCATTTTCGCTCTTCTCCGGTGCGATGTAGGAGAACCATGGCCGCTCCGGCGCGGGCGAATGTCCACGCATGACGTCGAGGACGTCACGGCCGTCGAGCGCGGGATGCTTCGGGCTGGGTTTTAGTCCGGCGAGCCGTAGGGCTGTCGGCATTACGTCGATATACCCCATCGGCTCCACGCAGGTCCGGCCGCCCTGCAGCCCGCCCGCGGGCCAGCGGACCGCCGCCGCCACGCGAATGCCGCCCTCGTAAAGTGAGAACTTGCCGTCGCGGTAGGGCGCGTTGCTGGCGATGGGGAGGTGGCCGCCGTTGTCGCTGAAGAACAGGATAAACGTGTTATCGGCATCCGGCCGTTGGGCGATGGCCGCGAGCACACGACCGATGCCTTGATCCATCGAATCGACCATGGCGGCGTAGAGCTGCTTGTTGGCTTTCCGCTCCGGATAACGCGCGAGATCGTCCGGCTTCGCCTGATACGGCGAGTGCGGCGCATTGAACGGCAGATACAGAAAATACGGCGCGTTGGCCGGTGACTCGGTCACGAATTTGGCGGCTTCGCGTGCGAGCAGATCGGTGGAGTAGCCCTCCTCTTTCACCGTCTCGTTGTTCCGATGCCAGTCGATCTCGCCTTCGCGTTCGTGCGTGAAGTAGTCGATCGCGCCGTTGTAGTGACCGTAGAAATGCGTGAACCCGCGCTGGGGTGGGAGATAGGCGCGCTTCGAATGCCCGAGGTGCCATTTGCCGAATATTCCGCGGCGCGCATAACCCGCTTCCGCCAGCGCCTCCGGCAGCAGCCACTCGTTTTCCGGCAGCCCATAGTTCGACCACGGCGGAATGACGGTCCGCATGATTCCGTAGCGGATCGGCCAGCGACCGGTGAGCAGGCCGGCGCGGGTCGGTGAGCAGACGGGGCAGGCGTAAAATCGATCGAGCCGGACTCCGCTCGACACAAGGCGATCGACATTGGGCGTGCGGATGTCGCTGCCCGCGTAACTCAGGTCCGCACGCCCGAGATCATCGGCGAGCAGGATGACGATGTTTGGCGGACGGGAGGGGGGAGTAGCAGCAGGTGCGGCCGTCGAGCTGGCGACTCCGGGCAGGAGCAGCAGAAGCAAGCCGAGCCCCCACATGAGAGTTTGCGCAATTCTCCCCGGCTTACGCGTGGTTTGGCGTGGCATGGGCGTCCCGCCCATGGTCTGCGTGGCACGGGCGTCCCGCCCGTGAACAACGTGAGGCAGTGCGGACTGGGAAGGCAGTGCGGACTGCAGCGATAGGCTCATACTGTTATATATAATAAAACATGGGCAGGACGCCCATGCCACTCCAAGCCCACGGGCGAGACGCCCGTGCCACTTTCCAGGCCGAACGAACGAGTCGCTTCATGAAGCCGGTCCTTTCCATCACGGCGCGAATAATTTTTCGTCGCCCGGCGTGGTCGTGAAGTAGTCGAAGCTGGCCGACGTGCCCGGATTGCCCACGACGTACACGCCCGTCCTTACGCCGCGATCCCACGGCGGCAGGAAGGTGCCGTCCGTCTCACCGGCAAGCTCGGTCCATTTTCCTCCGCTGGCCTGCAGCGCAAAACGGAATTTATTGCCATCAAGGCACGCGATCCGCAGCCGAATCGCGGCTCCTTGAGGCGCATCCGCCTCGGCAACTTTGCTGCGCTGACTCTTCTGCTCGCTCCAGACCTGGACCTTTTTGCCGTCCGTCACGAGCGCGAGATGATTGGCGCGATCCCCGAATATCACCAGTCCGGCCGATGCGCCGCTGGCGATCCGTCCTCGATCCACGGCTGTCTCCGCCACGAACGAGGGCACGGTGATCGATTGCACGGCGCTCACCGGATCCGCGGCGGCCGTCAGCGTCAGCAGACCGTCCGAAATGCGAGCGGCCGGTGTGCGACCAATCAACCACTGCCAGCCCGGCCCCAATTTTCCTTTGCCGCTGAAATCCTCCCGGAAGGCGGTGATGTCTTTTTGCGCGCGGAGGGTGGCTGGGCCGCTCCCACGATTGGTCGGACCTTTGCCGCCGTTGATCACCGGCCAGCCGTCAGCCCCGAACACCACCTCGTCGAGCATCATTTCACGGCCGGTGGCGACGAATCCTTTTTGTGCATACGCATGATACAGCAGCCAGTAGCGGCCTGTCGGGTCGGTCACAATGCTGCCGTGTCCGGGACAGCGCCAGACGTCGTTGCCCGCCATGATTGGATTCTTCGGCGCTTTTTCCCAGGGACCGAGCATGTCCTTCGCGCGCGCCACCCCGACCGCGTAATCGCAGTTTCGCCCGCAGCAGGCCGCCCCCGCATAAAACAGATAATAATATTCGCCGCGCCGCAGCACGAAGGGTCCTTCGACCACGGCGCCTTCCCAAGGCGAATCGTTGCGGAGGATTTCGCGGCGCTCGCCGACCAGCGCGATGCCGTCGTCGCGCAGCCGTTGAATCCAGATCGGCGTGGGCAGCTTGCGGCTGTTGCCGTCTTCCTTCCAGAGCAGCCACCGCACGCCGTTCGCATCGGTGAATGGCATGGCGTCAATGGAACCGGCGTCCTGTGACACGAGTTCGCCGTGATCCGTGTAGGGGCCGGACGGATGGTCGGCGGTCGCGACGGCCACCGCGAGCCGGTTGTCGTGCCGACGCGCGGTATAATAAATGAAGTACTTGCCCTTCTCCTGCGCAATTTCCGGCGCCCAGAAGCTGCTCTTCGCCCACTTCGGCGTGTCGGCGAAGACATAGCCTTTTACCTCCCAGTTCACGAGATCGCGTGACTGGAGCAGTGGAAAATGCGGCGCCCATTCCGACGATGTTGCCGTGGCCCAATAAACATCGCCGACGCGAATCACCGATGGATCGGGATAGTCGCCCGCTCGCACGGGATTTTGGAACTGGAATACGTTCGAGGCATTCGCGGCGAAACCGGATGCCGCAAGCGCGATGACTGAGACGAGGAGGGGCAACTTCATGAAGAGGAATTAAGTTGAAGCGAGGCGGCGTGAGGAGCGATTCACCCGACGCTCAAAACATGAACGTGGTCGTGCCGATAATCTGTCTCGGCTCGACGCGACCCCAGTGCAGCCAGGCGCCGGTGACGTTGTTCGCACGGATTGGCTCGATATCATTGTTGTCGAGGAGATTTCGGACGTTGAGCTGAACGCGCCAGCCGATCGGCCGGCCGCCCAGGAACTTCGTTCGGCCGCCATAGCCCAGCAGCAAATCAACAAACGTCTGGGCCTCTCCAGGAATCGGCCTCGTGACATCGTCACCCATGCTGCCATTCGGAAACACCCGCTGGTAATACCCCGTGGTGACCGGCTTGTCGAACCAGCGCACGCCGCCGCCCACGGTGAGGCCCTTTAGCCGGCCTTCGGTCATGCGATAGCTGGTGAACAGGTTTGCCCGCCAGATCCGCTGCCGGAATCGCGGCAGCGCATTCCGCAGTTGGTCCTCCAGGATCTGCGCCGCGACGTCCTGATCGTAATATTGGTGCACCGTCCGCGGATCGGTCGGGGTGATCGTCACGTTGTCCCAGCCGAGCCCGCCAAATTGCTGCCAGACGGGCAGCCGGCGCGCCACCCACTGGTGGAAGTCCGCTCCCTTGTTATACACGAGTGTCTTTTGCCGGCCCGCGGCAATGCGTGCATCCCAGTTGCTCGTGAGTCGGGCAACCAAGGTGACATCCATGCCCCGACCGATCTTGTCCTCGACTGAGCGATACGCATTAACGCCCCGCGTCACCGGGTCGAAGCCGTCGGCCGGCACATTGGCGATGCCCGTTGGGCGCGACGACCCACGCAGTCGCTCCTCGATGTCGTCGGCGGCCGTGCGCACCGCCTGTCCGTCGCCGATCAGGTTTTTCTGGTGCTCCTTGTAGAAATTCACCCGCAGCGAGATGTTGTCATCGCGCAGCGAAGTGCGAAACCCGTAGTCGTACCCGTCACTCGAGACACCGGGCAGCAAACGGTTTTGCGTATCCAGAAAAGCAGGCGGCAACGCCGTATTGTCGGACTTGCTGCCGAAAACCGAGAACCAGCGGAGCGCATGCAAGACGGCGCCGTACGAATAGGTCGTGCCTTTGTCGTCGAGCTGCGGTGTCGAATCGAAATGCGTCTGCGATAGCGGCGTGTAGAGCCCGCGCCGATCGCCAGGGGTGGTCTGCTCGCCGCGCTCCAGAAACGCGGGATCGATGAGGTAGCTCTTGAATTGGTCGAGCCGGCGGCCGGCGAAGATGTTCAGCCGATCGCGGAAAAAGAAGCTCTGCGCCGCGAGCATGTATGTATCGACGTCTTTGCGCGAGCCGCTCGTGGCCGATGAACGGCCACCCGGATGGTCGAACATCGTCGCTTGGAAGCTTTGTCCGGTTGCTCCGTCAGTGAGCGTCCACGGGCCGAAGTAGCTGCTGTCCTGCGCACCATCGCCGCCGGGCATGGCCCGCGCGGTGAAGTTGCCGGTGGCACCGTCCAGATAGTACCGCGAACGGATGAGCCGGCTGTTGTTCAGCAGATCGCCGGTGACGAATGACGGGCTGCCGAGAATCATCCCCCGGGACGTCTGCGAGCGGTCCTCGTCGACGCGCGACGAAATCAGGCCGGCGAGCCGGTAACGGCCGAAGTGCCGAGCGACATTGCTGAAGTGTTTCGCGAAATCGAACTCGTAGGAGGTGGTCAGGCGCAACTCTTTGGTGAGATTCCGGTTTTCGACGCCATTGGGGAATGATTCGATGAAGAGCCGCCCGGCATTTGGGTTGAGCGCCGTCTGCCGCACCGCCGCCGTGCCGCCCGGAAGATAACGGTTCGGGTCCGCGAAAATGTTGAGTGATTCCGCCTGCTGGAATGGTCCGCCCAGCAGTTCCGAACTGGACTCGTAGTTGAAGCCCAGCTCGACAAACAGCTCGTTGGTGATCCGCTGTTCGATGGCTCCACGCAGAAGTTTGCCCTGGACGCGGTTCAGCCTGCCGCCGACGCGGACGTCGCGATCCGTCGGGAAAATCGAGCTGTCGATCAACGAGGTGTTGCGGGTGTCGAGCGCGCCCGCGAGTTGATTCGGGCCGCGGGTATTCGCGGAACCGTTCCAGACGAGCACGGACGGGTCGCCGGTGCCGTACGATACCACGCGAAGCGCGTTCGTATTGCGATTGAGCAGGGGGAAAGCCGCCGCCGTGACCGACGCGTTGCCGGCGGAATTGTCATAGAGCGGCCTGCCCGCGGCCACCCACGGGCTCGAGAAGTCATACGAAAGGTAATTGCTGGCATTCGACGCGCGCTGGCCCATGCGTTCGGCGCTCACGCGGACGGTGGTCCGGCTGAGCGGCTTCCATGTTGCGGTGCCGAAGATGCGCTTCTGCCGGTTATAGGCATCCTCGACATACGTGCGCGCATCATTTGCCACCGCGGCAAAACGCAGCGCCAGCACCTTGGGGATTATTTCGCGGTTGAGATCGAGCGTGCCCCGCAGCGAGCCGTTGTTGTCCGCGCGGAACGTCACCTCGCCGCGGTTCCGCATCAGCGCGCGCTTGGTTGAGATGTCGATCGCGCCGCCGGCGTTGCCCAGCCCGAAGAGGATCGACTGCGGTCCGTTGGCGATCGTGAGCCGCTCCACATTATAGAACTCGCTCGGAAGGCTCGTCTCGTAGAAATCCGCCGACTGGGTGATCGCATCGAAACCACGCGCGCGGCCGACGGCGCGCGTGTTCGTGATGCCGGCATTGCCATCGGTGTTTTGGTCGGTGGGCGTGCCGTTGTTCGTGCTGAACGCCACCGCCTCGTCCATATTCGTGGCGGCGATGTCATTGAGAAATTCCAGCGTCATCACGTCAATCTGCGCCGCGATGTCCTTCAGCGGTGTATTCACGCGGCTGCCGGCGAGCGAACTGGTGGCGACGTAGCCTTTGTCCGTGCTGGCCGTGGTGACGAAGGGTGAGAGCTCGACGATTGATTCATCGGTGGCCGGGGCCGGGGGTGGTGCCGGTGGTTGCATCTGGCTCCGGGCGGCCACGGTCGCGAGGAAGGCAAACGAAACGAGTAACGCGAAACGACGGCACCGGCGCACGAGAGTGAAGGCGTACATGGCAGGGAAGTTCAGTGAGTGGTTTGCGGGCGGTTACGGAGGCCGGTTTTGGTTTAATCGGCGGGCAGGTGGCACGGCGTGGCGCCGCGCCGAAACGAACGGAAGCAGAAATCCAACATCAGGAGGAATTGATCTCCAAGAGGAAAAACTGAGCGGAGGCGTGAATAAATTTTCGCCGATGCTCGAGCGTCACTACCAGGCGCCTCGCGTTTTTCGGGCAGTACACTCCGTCAACCATGACTGCGTCCGGGTGTTGCAACAGTCCATGGGCGAGTGCCTCCGCGAGACCGTCCTCCCGTGGCTGCGAGACGGTCCTGCTGTGGCTGCTATAAGCGCCAGCGAGTGGATGACAGATGGCGGATGACGGAGGACGGCAGTCACGAATCAAGCGAACGCGCTCACACGTACGGCTCCGTCCGTTCGCACGTTGCAACACTGGCCTCTGCGGTATTTATTCGCCTGCCGTGGCGGCTCGTTGCCGCCGCGGAGTTTAACCTGCTCGCACGATGAAAACATCCGGCATCATTGCATTGATGGTCGCACTCGCGCCCATGGCTTCGGCTGCGCTGCAAACCGACATTGAATTCGCCAACGTGGGCGGCGAGAGCTTGAAGCTCGACGCTTATGTGCCCGACGGTGCGGGGCCGTTTCCCGCGGTAATCCTCGTGCACGGCGGAGGCTGGAACGCGGGCGACAAGTCGGGCGGGCCCAAAAAAGCGCTGATTGCGCCGATGCAGGAGCCGCTCGAGCGCGCCGGCTTTGCGTGGTTTTCGATCAATTACCGGCTCGCGCCGAAACATCGTTACCCCGCGTGCGTTGAAGACGTGGAGACTGCGATTCGCTGGGTGAAGACGCATGCGGCCGAATTTCGCCTCGATCCCAAACGCATCGCGCTGTCGGGGGAGTCCGCGGGCGGGCATCTCGTGGCACTCGCCGCGGTGCGGGCGGACGCAAGCACGCGGCTGGCGGCGATCGTGCCGTTTTATGGCGTATTTGATCTGCCGGTACGCGTGCAGCCGGGCGAGTCCCTGAACGCCAATTATGCGGCTCTCTTCGGCCGGGAAATCGCCGACGAGGCGACCATCGCGCTCCTGCGCCAGGCTTCGCCCGTGACGCATGTGAAGGCCGGGCTGCCGCCGTTTCTGCTTGTGCATGGAACGGCGGATACGCGCGGGCCGATCGATCAGTCAATCCGGATGCAGGAGCGACTGCGCGCCGCGGGCGTGCCGTGCGAATTGTTGAAGATCAAGGACGGCGTGCACGGCATGGCGGGCTGGAATGCGGTCGCGCCAGAGTACAAGGAACAGGTGGTGGCGTGGCTCAAGCAGACGCTGGCGGTTCGTGAGCTGAAAAGGAAATGACGCGTGAGTGGCTGCGCCCGCCGTGGCTGCGAGCGCCAGCGAGTGGATGGGCTGACGATGTAGTGGCTGCGAGCGCCAGCGAGTGGACAGGCGTTCCGAGAATGCAGTCGGGGAAAGAACAACGAACTCGGGGCGGGACGCCCCATCGCGTTGTGCAGAAAGCAATTCACGGGCGGGACGCCCGTGCCACGCCAGACCGCCGAATGGCCTAATCGCTAGAATCCTTGAACTCCGAAACTCGTTGTGAACAGGTCAAGTTTTTCCAATCCAATCCAACCACAGATGGCACAGATAACACAGATAAAGGCAGCGCTCTGAATCTGTGCCCATCTGTGAAGTCTGTGGCTGAATGGGTCTGAGGCAGTGCCTCGCTAGATGTCTTCGATCGCAGCGCACAAAATTTAAACGTTGTCCGCACCGCTGGCAGATCGGAACATCTGCGCACTGCCATGTGCTTGGCGATTCCAGGACGAGTCCTCGAAATAACCGGCGGCGACGAGATGTTCCGCACCGCTCGGGTGAGTTTCGGCGGGATCATCAAACCCGTCAGTCTCGCCTGCGTGCCCGAGGCTCGCGTGGGTGACTACGTGCTCGTCCACGTCGGCGTTGCGCTCAGCGTAATCGACGAGCGCGAGGCGGCGGAGGTGTTTTCTTATCTCGAACAGATGGGTGAAACCAAGGAGCTTGCCCCGCCGACAGCCCCGCCTTGAGCGATGAAATTCATCGACGAATACCGCGAGGCCGCGGCCACGCACCGTCTCGCCGCCGCCATCGCACGTCGCGTGTCGCAGTCATGGACACTGATGGAGATCTGCGGCGGCCAGACGCACAGCATTGTCCGCTTCGGCCTCGATGAACTGCTGCCCGCGAACGTGTCGCTTGTGCACGGGCCGGGCTGTCCGGTGTGCGTAACTCCGGTGGAACTGATCGATGCGGCCGTGTCGCTCGCGCTGCGGCCGCGAGTGACGCTCTGCTCGTTTGGAGACATGGTGCGCGTGCCCGGCAGCGAGTGCGACCTCCAGACCGCGCGCGCGCGCGGCGGTGATGTGCGCATCATCTATTCACCGCTCGACGCGGTCGAACTTGCCGCGCAGGAGCCGCAACGGGAGATCGTCTTTTTCGCCGTGGGCTTCGAGACCACCGCCCCGGCGAACGCGCTCGCCGTCCAACAGGCGCAGCAACGCGGCCTCCACAATTTTTCGCTGCTCGTTTCGCATGTGCTCGTGCCGCCGGCCATCGAAGCGCTCCTGTGCGCACCGGATAATTTAGTGCAGGGATTTCTCGCCGCCGGCCATGTCTGCACCGTCATGGGCACCGGCGAATATCACAAGCTGGCGGCGCGTTTTCACGTGCCGATCGTCGTGACCGGATTTGAACCGGTCGATATTCTGCGCGGCGTGCTCGACTGCGTTGAGCAACTCGAGAACGGGAGCGCGCAGGTGTCGAATGCCTACGCTCGCGCGGTACGGCCGGAGGGAAACGCACATGCGCAGCGTCTCCTCCGCGAAGTGTTCGTCACGGTCGATCGCAACTGGCGGGGGATTGGCATGATTCCGCAGAGCGGCCTGGCGCTTCGTCCGGAACTGGGCGAGTTCGACGCGGCGCGGCGTTTCGGGCTGACCGTAACGCCGGCGTCGGAGCCGGTGGAGTGTCGCGCCGGAGCCGTCCTGCGCGGGCAGCTGAAGCCACCCGGCTGCGCGGCCTTCGGCGGGCGCTGCACGCCCGAGCATCCGCTGGGCGCACCCATGGTCTCGAGCGAGGGCGCATGCGCCGCTTACCACCGATACCGAAAGCGTGGATACGCCGCCGCACCTCACCCGGGAGCCTGACGGATCAGCAGATTCGCGGCAGTTGCTCGCCGCTGAGGCGGTCGAGAATCCGCTCGGCGCCGAGGGGGCCGCGCAAGGTGACTTCGCCCGCCGGGCCCGCGTGCACTTCGCCGATTTGCGCGGGCGGGCCGCCGGGCGCCGTACGCGCCAGCACGGCGAGCGCCTCCGCTGCCTGCGCGCGGGGCACGAACGCGATGAAGCGTCCTTCGTTCGCGACATAAAACGGATCGAGTCCGAGTAACTCGCACGCGCCCCGCACGGGTTCGCTGACCGGCACCGTCGTCTCCGTGAGCGCCACCGCCGCGTGGGCCGTTTCCGCAATCTCGATCACCGCCGTCGCAAGTCCGCCGCGGGTGAGATCGCGGAGACAGTGCACGTCGATGCCCGCATGCAGCAGCGCACCGACCGCAGGCCAGAGTGCCGCGCAATCGCTCTCGAGCGGCGACTCGAAGCCCAGGCCGGCGCGCTGCGCCAGGATCGCCATGCCGTGCCGTCCAATGTCACCGCTCAGCAGAACGACATCACCCGCGCGCACGGCCGCCGGCTCGATCACGGCTGAATGTTCGAGCCAGCCGATGCCGGCGGTGGTCACGTACACACCATCGCCTTTGTCGCGTTCGACCACCTTCGTATCGCCGGCGACGAGCTCCACATCGCTTGCGCGAACGGCGTCGCCCATCGAACGCACCACGCGCACCAGCGTTTCGATCGGCAGCCCTTCTTCCAGGATGAACGCGGCGCTCAGCCAGCGCGGCCTCGCCCCGCACATCGCCAGATCGTTGAGCGTCCCAAACACGGCCAGCCGGCCGATATCGCCGCCGGGAAAAAACAGCGGGCTCACCACATGCGCATCGGTGCTGAAGGCGAGTCGCACGCCGGCCGGTGGCGTCAGCACGGCGCCGTCGTGCCGTCGATCATGGAGCGGATTGCGAAATGCCGGCGTGAATACGTGATCAATTAACCACTGCGTCAACCGGCCGCCGCCACCGTGCGCGAGCTGGATTTCGCGGACGGACGTCGACGGCGCGGGGCACGCCAACCCGGCCAGACCTGGCGCAATCTCGCTCATGGGGGCAGCCTACCGCGGGCCATGGGCGAGACAAGCATCGCCCGCGTGCCGCGGTCGAGGGGATGGAGGGTGGGACATGGCAATAGGGGTGGGCAGAGCGGATGAATGGATTCAACAGGAGGACGCGGAAGTGGCAGAGAAAGGCATGCACGTTCTCTTTCCCAAAGCTTCGAAACTAACGGAATCGATCATTGGAGCGGCGATCGAAGTTCATCGCGACAAAGGACCCATCTTAATGCGGCGAGCCGGATGAACAGCATAAGCGTGTAGTGGGGAGCGCCAGCGAGTGGATGAAGCACGAATCCAGACTCGAATCCACTCGCTGGCGCTCGCCGCCACGGAATGGCGACTCGCTCCACTTCGGGGTATTACGATTCGCGTTTATTAGCGTCTATTCGCGGTTAAAAATCAGCCTTGGCTTTTCTCCTTCAACCCCCCTCCTGCGGTTACTTTCCTGTCATGCACCCGGTGACTCGTTGCGCCCGTGGCCCGGCTCGACTTGCCCGAACCGGCGCCTATCGTTGCACCATGCATGAACTGGGGATGGCAGAGGCGGCCCTTCAGCAAACGCTCGACTTCACGCGTCGCGCCGGCGCGCACCGCGTGGTCCGCGTTGTGCTCCGGGTGGGCGAGTTATCCGGGGTCGATCCGGACGCCCTGCGCTTCGCGTTCACCGCGATCATGCCTGGGACCGCGGCCGATGGGGCGGCACTCGAGATTGAGGCCGTCGCCGCGATGGCCCGCTGCCCGGTTTGCGAGCTGGATTTTCATCCGGGTGCCGATTTTCTTTTTCTGTGCCCCACGTGTCAGCGGCTGTGTCCGACGCTGACCCATGGCCGCGAACTCGAACTGACGCGCCTCGAGGTCGACTAATTCATGCCAACAACACCTGCTCCGTCGAACACGGCATCGTCACCCAATCGCGATCGCGACATCATCCTCGTGGACGTGCGCGACCCGACCGACACCTTGCCGAATCCACCCGGCGATCCGGCGCCGCACGGGCGGCGCGTGATTGACGTGCAGATGCGGTTGCTGGATCAAAACGATCGGCAGGCGGCGGCCAACCGTGCGTTCCTGGCGGAGCGGAACATTCGGGCCTTCAACCTGGTGTCGTCGCCCGGTGCGGGAAAAACCACCCTGTTGCAACGCACCCTCGACGCTCTTGCCGGAGAGGTGCGTTGTGCGGTGCTGGTGGGTGATCTCGAGACCGACAACGACGCGCGCCGGTTGCGCCGCGAAGGGGTTCCGGTCGCGCAGATCACCACCGGTGGGACGTGTCATCTCGACGCCGCGATGGTGGCGCGGGGACTCGCCGCCCTGCCGCTCGCCGGCGTGCAACTGCTGTTCATCGAGAATGTGGGCAACCTCGTCTGTCCGGCTTCCTTCGACCTGGGTGAGAATCGCCGCATCACGCTGTTCGCCTGCACGGAAGGGGAGGACAAGCCGCTGAAATATCCGCCGATTTTCACCAGCGCGCATGCGGTGGTGTTGAACAAGATCGACGTGGCGGCCGCGGTGGGCTTCGACCGGACGATCGCGCTCGCGAACATCCGGCGCAGCGCGCCTCAGGCCGATGTAGTGGAAGTCTCAGCACGCACGGGCGAAGGCATCGACGCGTGGCTCGCCCTCGTGCGCAGCGTGCTGTGACATGTCCGCCGTGCACGAGGCCGATGGGGCGCCGGCGGCGGACCGCGTGCTGGCGATCGAGGGCACGGTGCAGGGGGTGGGATTTCGTCCGTATATCCGCCGGCTCGGCGGGCAACTCGGGTTGTGCGGCTGGGTGCGCAATGATCGTCGCGGCGTTCAGGTGCGCATCGCCGGAGCCGCGGCCACGCTCGATGTATTCACCGCGCGATTGCAGGCCGAGGCGCCACCCGCCGCGCGGATTGTTTTGCTCGCCTGGGCGACGAAAGAAACGCGGGACGCCGTGCCTGCCGTTCCCGCCGGGGAGTTTCTGATTCTCGAAAGCGACGGAGCCGCGGCAACCCGGCCGGCCGCGATCACTCCTGATCTCGCCTTGTGCGGGGATTGCCGGCGCGAACTCGCCGCGCCCGGCGACCGGCGGCACGGGTATCCGTTTATCAACTGCACGAACTGCGGACCACGGTACTCCATTCTGGAAGCGCTGCCGTACGACCGGCCGCGCACGACGATGGCGGCGTTCACGATGTGTCCGTCCTGCGCCCGTGAATACACCACGGCCACCGACCGGCGTTTCCATGCGGAGCCGAACGCGTGTCCGGTGTGCGGACCGCAGCTGCTCCTGACCGATCCGACGGGTGGAGCGATGGCGGGCCCCGCAACCGCCATCGCCGGAGCGGCGGAGGCGCTGCGCGCCGGACAGATTGTGGCGGTGAAAGGGGTGGGCGGATTTCATCTGCTCGTTGACGCGACGAACGACGAAGCAGTGACCGCGTTGCGCCGGCGCAAACACCGGGAGGAGAAGCCACTCGCAGTGATGTTTTCGTCGATAGGTTCACTGCGTGACGAGGCTGACGTGAGCGACGAGGAGGCGCGGTGGCTCGGCTCGCCGGCTGCGCCCATCGTGCTCGTCCGGCGGCGCGCCGGCAGCCGGCTCGCCGCTTCGGTTGCGCCGGGCAATCCGTACATTGGCGCCCTGCTGCCGCCTGCGCCATTGTACGTATTGCTGCTCGCTCAGGTGGGGCGGCCGGTCGTGGCGACGAGCGGCAATTTGTCCGAGGAACCGTTGTGCACGGAGGACGACGAGGCGCGCCGGCGCTTGAGCGGGATCGCTGATCTTTTTCTTGTCCACAACCGGACCATCGCGCACGCGATTGACGATTCGGTGCTGCGCCCGGCAGCCGGCGGGCCGGTGTTTCTGCGGCGCGCCCGCGGGTACGCGCCGGCACCCTTGCGGCTGCCCGCGGGCGCCGCGCAAGTCCTGGGTGACGCGGCTCTCCTGTGTGTCGGCGGGCATTTGAAGAATACGGTGGCACTGGCCACCGGTGCGAATGTTGTCGTGAGCCCGCACATCGGGGATCTCGGCAACCCCAGTTCGCTTGCGGCCTTTCGCCGGACGGTGGCACTGCTTGCGCAACTGCACGGCGCCCGGTTTGCACGGGTGGCGTGCGATGCCCATCCGGATTACGCGTCGACGCGTTTCGCGGAGTCGCTCGGGCTGCCGATCGTGCGCGTCCAGCACCACCTGGCGCACATCCTGGCCTGCCTGCTGGAGCACGGCGGCGGCCCTGGCCGCGTGCTCGGCGTGGCGTGGGATGGGACTGGATACGGGCCGGACGGGGCGATTTGGGGCGGCGAATTCATCGTGGTCGACCGCGCAGCGGGAGCCGCGCGTCGTGTGGGGCACCTGCGTCCGTTCCGGCTGCCAGGCGGCGAGGCCGCCATCCGGGAGCCGCGCCGCAGCGCGCTCGGGCTGTTGCACACGATGGACGTGGACGAACCGGCGAACGGCGGGCGCCGGTTCGAGTCGATGGCGGCTGAGCTTGGCTTTCAGTCGAGTGACCGTGCGGTGTTGCGCACACTGCTGGACCGTGGCGTGCAGGCTCCGGTCACGACCAGCGCCGGGCGGCTGTTCGACGGCGTGGCGGCCCTGCTGGGGCGGCATGAACGCTGTTCATTCGAGGGGCAGGCGGCGATGCAGGTGGAATTCGCCGCGACTCTGGCGAGCGGCGACGCCACACCGTGGCCGATGCCGGTGATCGCCGGCAGCGAGGGCCGGCCGTGTCAGCTCGATTGGGGACCGCTGCTCACCGGATTGCTGCGGGAACGCGCGTCACACGAAAGGGTGGTGCTCGCCGCGCGTTTTCACGCGACGCTCGCGGCGGGCATTTTGGCGATGGCGAAAACGATTGGCGTGAGTGACGTGGTCCTGACCGGCGGATGTTTTCAAAATGTGCGGCTGCTCTCGCTGACGACCGATGCGTTGCGGGCGGCCGGCTTCACCGTGTGGCGTCACGAGGAGTTGCCGCCGAACGATGGTGGCATCGCGGCGGGGCAGGCGCTCGGCGTTTTGTGGGGAATCACCGACGTGGCTGACGGATTTCGGGCGGAAGCGGGACCGAGGTTCTAAACGCGATTAGTCGTACTCATTCCGCACGGGAACGTGTGTCGGTGATTGGCGTCGCCGTGGCCGGAGCTTATTTGAAAACGGCCTCGATCAATTCAGCCGATTGACGGAGGCGAATCTCCATGATGACGCGACCGAACAGCTTATCACCCACGAGCTCGGACGACACGCGCTCCGTGGCTGAGCAGCGAAACACGCAACCGATCAAGGTGCGTCGCAGCATCAAATACGAATCCGATCGGGTACCGGGCTTCGGACGCGAGGTGATGAGCGTGCCCGGCTGCGAGAAACTGGAGAGCTGTATACAATGCGGCACCTGCTCGGGGGTATGCCCGTTGAGCATCTATATGAACTTCACTCCGCGGCAGGTGATGGCGCTGACGCGGGCAGACTTTAAAAACGAGGTGCTGCACTGCCACACCATCTGGCTCTGCGCGTCGTGCTACGCGTGCACGGTCGAATGTCCACAGGGCATCGGGATCACGGACATCATGTACGAGCTCAAGCAGCGCGCTATTCAGGAGGGCGTTTATCCGAATCGTTTTCCGATTCCGGTGCTCGCGCGCGAGTTCACCGCGATGGTGCGAAAGCAGGGCCGGATCACGGAACTCCAGCTGGTGATCCGTCTGTTCCTGAAAACCAGCTGGGTCGCGGCCCTGAAGAACTGGCGGTTGGGGCTCGACTTGATGCGCACCGGGCGTTTCTCGCTCCTGACGGAGCGAATCAAGCAGCGCGCGGATATCGCGCGGATGCTGGACGCGGTGGATGCGCCGAAAGGAAACGCATGAAATTTTCCTACTTTCCCGGGTGTTCGCTGAAGGGCCTCGGTCGTGCGTATGAGGAATCGCTGCTCGCCGTGCTGGAGCATCTCGGCGTCGAGCTGCGCGAGCTCGATGACTGGAACTGCTGTGGGGCGACCGCCTACATGTCGGTGGACGAGCGCAAGGCGTGTGTGCTGGCGGCGCGGAATCTCGCGCTGGCGGAGCAATCGGGGCTGGAGCAGGTCATGGCGCCCTGTGCCGCGTGCTATCTGGTGCTGAACAAGACCAAGCACTATTTCCACGATTACCCCGCCATGAAGACCACGATCGAGCGCTCGCTGGGCGCCGTGGGGTTGAAGTACGGGGGCAACACGCTCGTGCGGCACCCGCTGGACGTGCTGATCAACGACGTGGGCCTCGAGGCGCTGAAACAGAAGGTGCGGGCCCCGTTGAAGGGGCTGAAGGTCGCGACGTATTACGGCTGCCAGCTGGTGCGACCGTATTCGACTTTTGATGACCAGACAAATCCGGTGACGATGGATCGGCTGCTGGAGGCGCTGGGGGCCACGGTGGTTCGTTATCCGCTGAAAACAAAATGTTGTGGCGGCAGTCTGACCGGGACGGTGCCCAAGGCCGGCATCCGGCTCGTCTTTATCCTGCACAACGAAGCGCGGAAACGCGGGGCCGACTGCATCGCCACGGTTTGTCCGCTGTGCCAGTTCAACCTCGACGCCTATCATCACGAGCTGGCGGCGCACTACGGGCCGGTGGCCGTGCCGACGGTTTACTTCACCCAGCTGATGGGGCTCGCCTTTGGGTTGCCCGAGCGTCGGTTGGGCCTGCACCGCTCGGCGGTGCGTCTGACGTGGCGGCCAGGTTCCCCGGCGACGACGCCGCCGCCGGCCGCGGCGGCCCGGCCAGTGGGCAACCTTTTTTCGCCATGAGCATCCGGCAACCAGACGTGCGGATCGGATTCTACATCTGCCATTGCGGTCACAACATTGGCAGCGTCGTTGATTGCGCCGCGGTCGCGCGCGAGGTGGCGCAGATGCCCGGAGTCGTGCTGTCACGGGATTACAAATACATGTGCTCCGAGCCGGGCCAGGAGCTGATCCGGCAGGACATCAAGGAACACGGCCTCGACCGCATTGTCGTCGCCTCGTGCTCACCCTTGCTGCACGAGCGCACCTTCCGGACGGCGACCGCGGCCGCCGGCCTGAATCCGTTTCTCTTCCACATGGTGAACCTCCGCGAGCACGTCTCGTGGGTGCACACCGATCGCAGTGCGGCCACGGAAAAAGCCCGCGCGCTGTGTGGCGCGGCGGTGCGGCGCGTGGCCCGCCATCGCCAGCTCGAAGTGAAGAAGGTGCCGATCCATCCCGACGTGCTCGTCGTCGGCGGGGGAATCGCCGGTATCCATGCTTCCCTGACGCTCGCCAATGCCGGCAAGAAGGTGTTCCTGGTCGAGCGCGACCCCTCCATCGGCGGTCACATGGCCCAGTTCGACAAAACCTTTCCCACGCTCGACTGCGCCGCCTGTATCCTCACGCCGAAGATGTCTGCGGTGGGTGCCCACCCGAACATCACTTTGTGGACCTGCTCCGAGGTCGCGCAGGTGGACGGCTATGTCGGGAACTTCACGGTCACCGTGCGACGCAAGCCGCGTTATGTGCGCGAGGATCTGTGCACCGGCTGTCAGGAGTGCATCGCCCATTGCATCTACAAGGAGGCAAAGTTTCCGGACGCCTTCAACGAGGGGCTCGGCAAACGAAAGCCCATCTACATTCCGTTTCCGCAGGCCACGCCGCAAGTGACGCTCATCGATTCGGAGGTCTGCCTCAACTTCAAGCGGGGCGTCCTGACCGACCGCTGCAAGAAGACCTGCGTCGAGGCCTGCGGCGACCGCCACGCGATCGATTTTCAGCAGAAGGAGGAGCGCCGGGAAATCAAGGTGGGCACGATTATCGTGGCCACGGGATTTCAACCTTTCGATGTGCGCCGGGTGCCGCAATACGGCTACGGCGCGTATCCCAACGTTTACACCGCGCTGGAGGTCGAGCGGCTCGTCAACGCGTCCGGGCCCACCGGGGGTGACGTCGTGCTGCGCGACGGTCGCCGGCCGCGGGCGATCGGGATCATTCATTGCGTCGGCTCGCGGGACAAGAAGACCAACCGCTGGTGCTCGCGCGTGTGCTGCATGTATTCACTCAAGCTCGCGCACCTGCTGAAGGAGCACACGGGCGCCGAGCTCTATAATTTTTACATCGACCTCCGCACGCCGGGCAAAGGCTACGAAGAGTTCTATGACCAGCTGAACAGCGAGGGCGTGCACTTCGTGCGCGGCCGCGTCGGCGAGGTCACCGATTGGGCGATGACGCCGGATGAGGATGGCAAGCTTGTTATCCGGGTTGAGGATACACTGGCCGGGGTGGTGCGGCGGATTCCGGTCGACATGGTCGTCCTCTCGACGGGCATCGAGCCGCAGCGCGACGCCCAAGCCGTGCGGCGGTTGTTCAACATGAGCTGCGGGTCCGACGGATTCTTCCTCGAGCGCCACCCGAAGCTCGCGCCGGTCAACACGTTTACCGACGGCGTTTTCATCGCCGGCTGTTGCCAGGGTCCGCGCGATATTCCCGACACGGTGGCGCAGGCGGGGGCGGCGGCCGCCGAGGCGCTGGCCTTGATCGACAAGGGTTACGTCGAGCAGGAGCCGAACACGGCTTATGTTCTGGCCGACTGCTCCGGCTGCAAATCGTGCCTCTCGCTCTGTCCGTATGCAGCCATTGGATTCGACGCCGGCACGGGCAAGGCGGTGATCAACGAGGCGCTCTGCAAGGGTTGCGGCACCTGCGTGGGCTCATGTCCCTCCGGCTCGATTGGGCAGAACCTCTTCGAAGACGATGAAGTCTTCAGTGAAATCGCCGGAGTCCTGGCCAACTGATGACCAAGCCGCCGCGCATCGTGAATTCCCCCGTGAGCACTCCCGATACTTCCTTCACCGCCGCCGCCGTGCCTCCGCCGTGGACCCCACGGATCGTGGCGTTCTTCTGCAACTGGTGCACCTACACCGCCGCGGATCTCGCCGGAGTTTCCCGGATGAAGTATGCGCCAAACGCGCGCATCATCCGCGTCATGTGCTCGGGTCGCGTAGACCCGCAGTTCGTCCTCGACGCATTCGCGAAGGGCGCGGATGGCGTGCTGATCGGCGGATGTCACCCGGGCGACTGCCATTACGCCGAGGGAAACTACAAAATGCGGCGCCGGTTTCAGCTGCTACAGCGGATGCTGGGAGACCTCGGCATCGAGCCGGGACGTTTCCGACTCGAATGGATCTCCGCCGCCGAGGGGGAAAAGGTCAAAGCTGTCATCAACGACATGGTGAAACAGGTCATCGCGCTCGGTCCGCTTGCGTTGCCAGGACGGATCATCGCATGCGATCGTGAACTTCACGAATTCGCGGCGCAGGCCGAAATGCAGGCGAAAGCCCCGGCCGAGTCGGCGCGAGAACACGAACTTCAGCCCGGTTAGGGACATCATCTGTTTCCGCCATGACTCTGCCATCCAAACCGAAAGTCGCGTTTTATTGGTGCGCCTCGTGTGGCGGCTGCGAGGAAACGATCGTCGATTTTGCGGAAGGTATCCTCGCCGTGCTCGATGCGGTGGAGATCGTATTCTGGCCCGTCGCGATGGATTTCAAGAAGAAGGACGTGGAAGCGATGGCCGATCGCTCGATCGTGGCGACGCTGTTGAACGGCGCCATTCGCAGCACGGAGCAGCAGGAGATGGCGGAGCTGCTGCGGCGCAAGAGCCAGTATTTGATCGCCTTCGGATCGTGCGCGCACCTGGGCGGGATTCCCGGGCTCGCGAATCAATTTAGCCGCGAAGACATTCTCCGGTTCAATTACGATGACGCGCCCTCGGTCGTGAACGAGGCGCACACGCGTCCGCAGCGTGTCTCCGTAGTCAATGGTCACCGCCCGCATCTGCCCGAGTTGCACCACCTGGTGCGGGCACTGGATCAGGTGGTGGACGTCGACTACTACATTCCGGGATGTCCGCCGACGCCGAAGCTCACGAAAGCGGCGCTGGACGCACTGCTGGCGGGCAAGCTTCCGCCGAAGGGCAGCGTGCTCGCGCCGGACGTGGCGCTCTGTGAACAGTGTACGCGCAAGGCGTCGAAACCGGCGGAGCTGAGCTTCACGGAGTTCAAGCGGCCGCACGAGACCAAGCTGGATCCGGAGAAGTGTTTCCTCGCGCAGGGGGTCGTGTGCATGGGGCCGGCCACGCGCGGCGGATGCGAGGGCGCGTGCCTGCTGGGCAACATGCCCTGCACGGGCTGTTTTGGGCCGACCTCGCGCGTGCGCGATCAGGGCGCGAAAATCCTCTCGTCGCTGTGCGCGAACATCGGGGCAAAGGAGCCCGCCGATATCGATCAGGTGCTGGAAGGAATTCCCGATCCCGTCGGCACATTTTATCGTTACGGACTCGCGCACAGCCTGCTTCGCCGTCGCGCGGATCTCGCAACGAGGTGATCTCTCATGGATGCCGCAAAACAACCACTCGTATCCGGCGGTAATGGACACCCTGCAGTCGAGCCTTCGGGCGGGGCGCCGGACACGCCGGCCACGCCCGGGGAGCCGGGCGCAGCGCGGGCAGGCACCGCCCCCACGGCGGGCAAGCGGAATATCACCATCGAGCCCATCACGCGGCTGGAAGGCCACGGCAAGATCGACATTTATCTGGATGACAAGGGTGACGTCGAACACGCGTATCTCCAGGTGCCGGAGTTGCGCGGTTTCGAAGTGTTCACGCGCGGCCGGCCGGCCGAGGACATGCCGCAGATTACGAGCCGTATTTGTGGCGTATGTCCGACCGCGCATCACATGGCGGCGACGAAGGCCCTGGACGACCTCTATCATATCGAGCCAGCACCGGCCGGCCGGAAGATTCGCGAGTTGGTCTACAATACGTTCATGCTCGAGGACCACGCGCTGCACGTGTTCGTGCTCGGAGGTCCCGACTTTATCGTCGGCCCGGACGCTCCGCCGGCCACCCGCAATATAATCGGGGTGATTGAAAAGGTCGGTCTGGAGGCGGGACTCAAGGTGATCGGCATGCGGCGCCGATTGCGCGAGCTGATCACGTATTTCGGCGGGAAGGTTATTCATCCGGTGCTGGGGCTGCCGGGCGGCGTGAGCAAGCCGCTCCACGCCGACGATCTGCCGCGTTTCAAGGAACTCGCGCGCGATGGGATCGAATTCGCGGAATGGACGCTGGGCGTATTTCGCAAGCTCGTCCTCGACAATCCGGATTACGTGAAGCTCATCACGTCGGACGCATTTACCCATCGCACGTGCTATATGGGTATGGTCGACGCACGGAAGCGGGTGAATTTCTATGATGGTCAGTTGCGCGTCGTGGACTGCGATGGCCACGAGGTGTGCACGTTCGCGCCAAATCAATACCGCGATTATGTGGCGGAGCACGTCGAGCCGTGGAGCTATATGAAGTTCACGTTCCTGCGGCCGCGCGGCTGGCATGGTTTGGTGGAGGGGCCGCACAGCAGCATCTACTCGGTCGCGCCGCTCGCGCGGTTAAACGCCGCCGACGGCATGGCGACACCACGTGCGCAAGCGGCCTATGAGGAATTTTATCGCGTGCTCGGCGGGAAGCCGGTGCACCACACGCTCGCGAATCACTGGGCGCGCGTGATCGAGATGATCTATGCCGCCGAACGCGTTGACGAACTCGTGAACGATCCGGAGATCACGAGCCAGGACGTCCGGCGGATGCCGACGGCAACGCCCAAGGTGGGGATCGGGGTGGTGGAGGCGCCGCGGGGCACGCTGTTCCACCATTACGAGACGGATGAAAGAGGTGTGATCAAGATGGCCAATTTGATTGTGGCCACGGCGAACAACGCAGCGCGAATCGCCATGAGCGTCGAGAAGGCGGCGAAGAGCCTCATCAAAGGCGGCGTCGTGAACGAAGGGCTGCTCAACAAGGTGGAGATGGCGTTTCGCGCGTACGACCCGTGCCTCGGCTGCGCCACCCATTCACTGTCTGGTCGCACCCCGCTGAAGCTGCGCATTTACAATCGCGATCGCTCCTTGATGCAGGAGCTCGTGCAAGAGTGAGTGTCCTCGTTCTTGGTCTCGGCAACGACCTGCTCGCGGATGATGGTGCCGGGCTGCGGATCGCGCAGATCGCGCGGGAGCGGCTGGCGGATGAACCGAATATCGTCGTGCGGGATACGATGGAAATGGGCCTGTCGCTGCTCGATGAGATCACCGGCGTCGATGCGCTTGTATTGGTGGATTCGATTCAAACCGGGCGGGCGCCCCCGGGGCATCTCCACGCGTTCAGCGCAGCTGAACTCGGGCGCTGCCGGCTGGGTTCGCCCCATTTTCTGGGCGTCGGTGATACGCTCGCACTCGGCCGGTTGCTGAAGCTGCCGATGCCGGCACACGTGCGGATTTTTGCGATTGAGATAGCCGTTTCGTCGGAGTTTGGGACGGCGCTGACGCCGGCCATCGAGGCGGCGCTGCCGCTGGCGGTCGAGCACGTCGTGACGGCGGCTCGGGCATTTGCGCTGATGGGCGCGGCACTCCCATGCCATGCCCCCTCAAGTTCGAGATCGCGCTGATGCAGTTCGCGTGATTCTTTCGGCTCCGGAATCTCGCATTGTTGAGTGTGCCTCGCATCCAGCCTGGCATCTGAACATTGGAACCCAGCTCATCCGATGCAACGCTCCCGCTCGGTATTCCTGCCGTCGGTTCGCAGCGACGGTCAACGCGGTTCTCACGCCGCCCTCGCGCGCTTCGTCGGCATCGATGTCGGCGCGGAGACGATCAAGGTGGTCGAACTCGTGCGTGAGCCCGGCGGGCTGCGCTGGACCCGGCGGGCCACGGCCGAGCATCAACAGGATCCGGTCGCTGTATTGGGAACACTGTTACGCGATTGGAACTGGGGCGCGGTCGCGGGCGCGGCGGTCAGCGGGCGGTTTGCCCGGCAGTTGCGGCTGCCGCACATGCCGACCAAGCAGGCTCAGAGTGCCGGGTGCCGCTTTCTGCTGGGCGCGGAACCGATGACGGTGGCATCGATCGGGAGTCATGGGTTTTCCATTCTCGAATTGCGGGGACCGGAGTTGGAAATTCTGCGGGAAAACAGCCGGTGTTCCCAAGGCACGGGTAATTTCCTGCGGCAGCTGGTCGGCCGCTTTTCGCTCACGATCGACGAGGCGAGCCGGCTTTGCACGGCGGTGGCCAAACCGGCCGTGCTTTCGGGCCGGTGTCCGGTGATCTTGAAAACGGACATGACGCATCTCGCCAACAAGGGCGAGGACCGCGCGGCAATCCTGGCCGGCCTGTTTGATGCGGTGTGCGAAAACGTGCTCGTGCTGATCAAGCCCGGGCTGTGTCCCAAGCGCGTGGTGCTCATTGGCGGGGTCGGCCGCGCGCCACGCGTGCAGGCGACCTTTGGCCAGCGGCTCGCCTCGCTGGGCCTGGAGTGGGTGCCGCTGGCCGGTGATGACGGACTTTACTTCGAGGCGCTTGGGTGCGCCGTCATTGCGGCAGCGCAGCCGTCCGAGAAGCTGCCGCCGCTCGAGGAGCTTTTTCGACCACCCGAACATCCGAAGCTCGAGCGGGTGCCCGCACTCTCCGGATGGCGTGAGCGCGTCCGGCGAATGCCGCCGCGGGGGTTGGCTCCGATTAGCGGCACGGCGCCGGCAGCGATTCTCGGGTTCGACATCGGGTCTACGGGCTCGAAGGCAGTGGCGCTCGACGTCGCCTCGGGCGGGTTGCTGTGGGAGTCGTACCGACCCACGGCCGGTGATCCGGTGGGCGCGGCCCAGGCGTTGCTCCGCAGTTTCTCATCAGGGCGGGCGGGCGTTTGCGTGATTCACGGATTTGGGGTGACCGGCAGCGGACGTGAGATCGTCGGCTCGCTATTGACGGTGTGTTACGGCCAGGAGGCCGTTTTCGTGCTGAACGAAATCGCGGCCCATGCGGCCGGCGCCCATGCCTGTGATCCCCGAGTGGATACGATTTTCGAGATTGGCGGCCAGGATGCAAAATACATCCGGCTGGCCGCGGGGCGCGTCGTTGATTGCGCCATGAACGAGGCGTGCAGTGCGGGCACGGGTTCCTTCATCGAGGAGCAGGGCCGGAAATTCGCCGGCATCCGCGACGTGGCGCATCTGGCCGAGGAGGCGATGGCCGCGGGCGAGGGTGTCTCGCTCGGCCAGCATTGCTCCGTTTTCATGGCCGAGGTCATCGATGAAGCGGTGGCGGCCGGCACCGAGCAAAGCGCGATCATCGCGGGCCTCTTCGACTCGATTACGCAAAATTATCTGAACCGCGTGAAAGGCAGCCGGCCGGTGGGGCAGGTGATATTCTGCCAGGGCATGCCGTTCGCTTCCGACGCGCTGGCTGCCGCCGTTGCGCGGCAAACAGGCGCCGAAGTCATCGTGCCGCCGAATCCCGGTACGGTCGGTGCATTCGGGATCGCGTTGCTCGCGCAACGCGGGTTGGGCGCGCGCGGGCCAGCACCGATTGAAATTGGACGTTTTTTGCAGGCGCAACTGGAGGGCAAGGACACATTTCAATGCCCAGCGACGGTCGGCTGCGGCGGCGCGGGCAATCACTGCCGGATCGAGCGGCTGCGCACGGTGGTCGAGGGTCGTGTCCACGGATTTACCTGGGGCGGCGGATGCGCGTTGTACGACCGAGGAACCCGCCGCCGGAAACTTCCCGATCGCGCCCCCGATCCGTTTCGCGAGCGCGAACAGCTCGTGCGCGAGTTGCTGGCGCCGCTGACTTCAGCGGCGCCCGGGGCAGGCGGAGCGGCGGGACACCGGCGTCGCATTGCGCTGACGGACGAGTTTGCGCTGAAAGGACTCTTTCCGTTTTTCGCGAGGTTTCTCCACGCCCTCGGTTACGATCTGGAAGTGAGCCGGGGAGGGGATCACGCCGACCTGAAGCGCGGCATTCGCGGGGCCAACGTGCCTTTTTGTGCGCCGATGCAACTTTATCACGGCATCGCCGCCCGCATGGCGGCGGCGGGCGCGGAGTATCTTTTCCTGCCGATGCTCCGGAGCATGGCGGCGGCGTCGGATGAAAGGCACGCCGTGGCGTGCCCGATTGTGCAGGCGAGCCCGGATATCGTGCGCTGGGATCTCGCCCGTTTCGAAAATTTCGCCGTCGTTTCGCCGGTGATCAATATCGGTCCGGCCGGAATCGATTCTCCGGAGTTTCTGGCCAGCTGCCATGCGCTCGCCACGTCATTGGGCGCAGTGAATGGCACGTGGCATCAGGCGCATGGTGCCGCGCGCACCGTGCAAAGCGAGTTCGAGCGGCGGTGTGGCGAACTCGGCACGCGCGCCCTGGCGTTCTGCACGGAGCACGCGATCGTGCCGGTCGTGGTCGTGGGCCGCCCCTATACAATCTACAATCCGGTGCTCAACTCGAATGTGCCGGCAATTCTGCGCGAGCAGGGCGCGATGGGGATCCCGCTCGATTGCTACCCGGTCGACCCATCGACGCCGGCGTTTCCCGGCATGTATTGGGGTTACGGCCAGCGAATCTTGCGCGCGGCGCACCAGGTACGCCGGACCGCCGGCCACTATAGTCTCTATTGCAGCAACTACGCGTGCGGTCCGGACAGTTTCAATCTGCATTTCTACGGGCACATCATGGCGGGCAAGCCCTTCGCAATCATCGAGACGGATGGCCACGCGGGCGACGCGGGCACGAAGACGCGCGTCGAGGCGTTTCTGCATTGCGTCGAGCAGGACCGGCAGCAGGGCGCCGCGGTCGCGGCCCCGCACGATTTTCGTGAGGTGCAGACGGGCACGGTGTCGCTGCGAGAGGTGATTGCGCGGCGCGAACGGATGTTGATTCCCTGGATGAGCGATGGCTCCGAGGTTCTTGCGGCGTGCCTGCGCGGGCAGGGCGTCGCGGCGGAAAGCCTGCCTCCGCCGGATCGCGAGGCGATGCGGCTGGGCCGGCGCTACACGTCGGGAAAGGAATGCCTGCCGATTGCGCTGACGCTCGGCACGCTGCTGCAGCGGCTCGAGCGCGCCGGCCCCGATGAGCGTTACGTTTATATGATGTCCAGCACTTACGGACCTTGCCGCTTCGGAGTATATAATCTGCTTAACCAGATCGTGCTGGAACGCGTCGGCTGGCGCGACCGCGTCCGGATTTGGTCCCCGCGCGACACCGGTTATTTCGACGAGTTTTCGCCGGCGTTCGGAATGATCACGCTCGCCGGAATGGCGGCGGTTGATCTGCTGATCGAGGGAGCGCTCGCCGTGCGAGGAGAGGAAATGGCGTCGGGCAGGGTGAACGCAATCTATACACATGCCCTGCGTGAGGTGCTTACACTGGTGGAACGAAGGGTGGGGGAGAACATGCCCACGCCGGCGGCGCTCTGGCAGGTCACGACGGGAGCCTTGTTCGGACTGCGTGATTTGCTCGAACAGTCAGCGCGGAAGTTCGCCACGCAACGCGACGGACGGCCGCGCCCAACGGTGTTGCTGGCGGGTGAGATTTACGTCCGCAGCGTGCCGTTCGCGAACGACCATGTGGCGGAAAAGCTGCAGCAACGCGGACTGCGGGTGCGGATCGCCCCGGTGCAGGAGTGGATGGAATATTGCGATCACGTGGCCGGCTATGATCGGCCGTGGTGGCACCTCGGCGCGAATTTTGGAGAATGTGTGCAGACGCGTATCCGCACCGCCAGCTATGCGGCCTTCGCCCCGCCTCTCGACTGGCCCGCGCGCCATACCGCGCCGGACATGCTGGCGGCGGCGCGTCCGTATTTGCGTGACGACCTTCGGGGTGAGGCGGTGCTGACGCTGGGCGGCGCGCTGCTCGCGTGGCGTCATGGTGAAATTGATGGCGTCGTCAGCGCCGGTCCGCACGAGTGCATGCCCAACAAGATCGCCGAATCCCAGTTCTTCCACATTACTGAGGGCGAGGGTTTGCCTTCGCTGACGCTGCCACTGAACGGAGATCCCATCGATCCAACTCTGCTCGATAATTTCGCTTTCGAGATTCACTCGCGGTTCGCCGCCTCCGGTGCGGGACGCAAGTCCGATGTCGGCGGGGTTTCCGTGCATGAATTCCGGCCGTGATCTTCTCCGCGATGTCGGGATTTGCCTCGACCCAAGCCGAAATCTCTTCGGCCGCAGCTCGGCGACTTTCCATGCGCTGCATCGTCAGCGAGATCACCGCCCGCACCAACTTCTCTTTGCCGAGCGCCTAAGTCTGCGCGCTCGGGCGTGGGTGCTTCTGCATGAAATCCTCGACGTGAGTATCATCGGCAAGCGGGATTCCGCGACGGGCAGCGGCGAGACCGTCGCGCGTGCGGCAAAGAAGAAAACCACGCACGGAAAAAAACGCGACCGCGCAGCAGGTGAAATCCGGCGGCGTGATTCGGCCCGCTTTTCCCGGCGAAGCAGGGTGCAGCCATGAGGATTACGCCGCGCGTCTTCGAAGCGTTTCTTCATTGTCCGACCAAATGCTGGCTGCGAGCGGCGGGTGAGGTGACGGCGGGCAACGCTTACGCCGAGTGGGTCGCGAGCCGAAACGATTCGTATCGCGCAGAAGGACTCGAGCGCCTCCTTGCGGATCGACGCGACGGCGAATTTGCGGTCGCGCCGGCGGTAGAGACGTTGAAGTCCGCCGCATGGCTGCTCGCCACGGACGTTGCCGTGCGTGCACCCGACATCGAGACGTGCGTCGCGGCGATCGAACGCGTGGCCTCCGCGGGCCGGGGCCTGGCAGCGCAGTTTATTCCGATCCGATTTGCGTGGATGAACAAGCTCGGCCGGCACGACAAACTTTCGCTGGCGTTTGATGCGCTGGCGCTGGGTGAAGCACTTGGTCGCGACGTGTCCGCCGGCAGGATCGTCCATGGCGACAACCACGATACGCTCAACGTGAAGTTGCCCGCGTGGGTAACCGAAGCGCGGAAGCTCGTCAAAAACATCGCCGTGTTGCTGTCCAATCCCACGCCGCCCGATCTCGTGCTGAACCGGCATTGTGCCGAGTGCGAGTTCCAAGCCCGCTGCCGGCAGAAGGCGGTGGAGAAAGACGATCTCAGCCTGCTTGCCGGCATGAGCCCGAAAGAACGGCAAAAACTCCGCAGCAAAGGCATTTTTGCTGTCACGCAGCTCTCCTACACGTTCCGAGTGCGTAGACGATGTAAGCGGTGGAAATCTCAACAACCGCACTACAGCCAAGCGCTAAAGGCGCTGGCTGTCCGTGAGCAAAAGATTCATTTGATCGGTCGGCCGAAGATTGAGTTGGATGGCACTCCGGTTTATCTGGACGTGGAAGGAACCGACGACGGGTTTTACTACCTGATCGGCTGTCGGGTTAACGCTCAAAATCACTCGTTCTGGGCTGAAAACAGATCCCACGAACGCACAGCCCTTGAGGACTTTTTCAAGTTCCTCGCGAGTGTGTCGAACCCGATGCTCATCTTCTACGGCCGTTACGAGCACCGTTTCCTAAGCGCAATGCGCGAACGATACGAAGACTTGTTCGCCGGCCTGCCGGTGGCGGCGGAGGAGAGGGCGGTGGTGTTGCTGTCGGGGAACCGCATCCTCCCACTGTCGTCTTCGGCGCCGGGGGCGTGGATCATAGATTGATTCGAAAACTGCGGAGAGATGGGCTGCAATTCCTCAGTTACCGGTTTGGCAATTATGGCCTGTGGCCGGGAGGTGTACTCGTCAAAGGGGAAATGGAATTGTGGCCGGGTCACCGTGAATCTGTGCAGACAGCCGAACGCGAAATGAACACGACTTGCGGTCGGCAGCGCGAAGCGCTGTGCATACTTCGAAATAGGGTACAAATTACCGTCACTTCGTCACAGACCGAACTAGATTTGATCCGAGTCGCAGCAAGAATGGCATTCGAGTTGACCGCCTCTCGTTTCCTGGACCGTTTGCAGAAGAGTTTGAGCATCGCGCGGGCGCATACGCTACAGCCAAGAGTTGGCGACGCCGAAAAAATTAAAACTGACGTGGGATTTGACGCACTCGTTGGCACCACGGTGTTGGTCCTGACTCGGGCAGAAGCAATCCTGGAGCAGATTCTACGGGAGAAGCTATTTCGACCAGCGGAATCCGCGATGGCTCTGCGCGACATCCTTCGCACCCGGATCGACCTCTTGCCCATCCGAGGAATGAATATCTTGAAGGTTCTGGTCTACACAAAGGGTGACGGCAGCGAGAAAGCTGCCGTGGCACACCTTTGCTCGATACTGTCGGCTACAGAGACCCCTTTTCCAGGAACTAATCTCAAATTATTGTATAAAGCAGTCCCCCAGGATTACATTGGCAAAATGTGAACGAAAAACAGCCGTAACTATTGAGGTCGCGTGGGAGACATCCCAATCATTGGGCACTCGGAGGCTGAATAGTTACGGCCGCAGATACTATAGCCCGAAGACCGGACGGTTCCTTGGGCGCGACCCGGTCGAGGAGCAAGGCGGGTTGAATTTATACGGCTTCGTGCATAACGACGCCATCAACAAGTGGGATTACCCTGGGGATGGAGGAAATTATCCAGATGGCGGCGTATACCGTGAACGAAAGCAGGTATGGCGGTGGCACCACCTACTCGGGAGGAATGGCATTTGGACAGACGAGTTCGGATAACGGTTACGGCCAGACCAGCTCCGACAATGGCAATGGTGGTGGCGGTGGCTTCGACCCGTTCAATTACAGCGGCCCGATGCTGTTCCAAGGTGCCGTCGTCAAAAACGACAACGGACAGAAATTCGTCGTCATCGGCGGAGCCGGCACCGACGCCAACGGTGCGGCCACATGGAATGCCGTGCCACTGCGCGATTTTCTTCGCGCGCAAGCGGCGGCGAATTTGGCGTCGGCGACAACGGCAGCTAACGCGAGCAACGCCGCGCTCAACATCAGCACCGGACAAGCCGTGCTGAACTTTGCGGGAGGTGCCGCAGCGGGTGCGGCAATAACTGTGGCGATCATAGCGACCGGCCCCGTCGGGGCGGCAGTCGGATTGGTGATGGCGGTCGGTGGAGGCGCGCAGCTAGTGGGCACGTTCAACGACATGCGCACGAATCCAGGCAACTACTCGCAACAGGATGTCGTAAATTTAACTGCCGGAGTGCTAGGGGGCGTCGCAGGTGGTGCAGGCGCAAGCCAGCTTGCGCCGACTAGCGGAACCCAGAATGGAGGGTTGAATCTTTATAAGATGAACCATCCCACTTCTACTCGCTCCACCGGGTGGCAACAAGGTGATCGCTTCCTCACGTTCCCAAATCAAGGTTCGGCTCAGGCAAACTGGCAAACGAACGCTGGCCTTCTCAGATCGGCAATGCGGGAAGGTAACCCGATCTTCGAAACGTTCGTCGATTCAAACGGCAATTTGATGCCGACTCGTGGATTCCTAAATGCTGAACGCAATTTGCTCCAGGGCCGTGGCTGGACATACGATTCCGGGCAACGTGCTTGGCTACCGCCTGGGGGTGGAGGTTAAACCATGAGTTCAGAACCACAGCCGCATAAAGCTTCGCGCTTCAAAGAAAGCGCCCTTCATGCGTTCCGCTTCCTCCCAGAAAACTATGCTCTTACCTGCGTAGAGGCCGATTCCTGCGGAGTGCGTTATGAATCTAAGACTATGTTTGTCACCGTCAGCTACGATCCGCGTTCCCATGAAGTCAGTGCATTAGTGGGATTGCGAAACGATCAAGATGCTTGGGTTTATGTGGACGAGATCGCGAGCATAGGTGGCGAAGACCCGCGAGAAAAACTAGGAGATCGTCAAGCTGCCGATGAGGCGGTAGTGGTTATACTAGTGAATGAATTGGCGCGTTTGCTACGTGAGCATGGCAGCATGGCCTTGCGAGGCGATCGCGTGTTTTTCCAAGGCGTTAAAGAAAGGCATGCTCGTGAGGCGCTCGACTATACCCGATCGTTGCAGTTGCGGTCCGCGTTGACGAAGACCACCGAGGCGTGGGCGCGAAAAGATTACCGAGCGGTGGTAAAAGAGCTTACTCCGTTCCAAGAATGGCTTTCCGATGGAGAGGCAAAACGACTGAAGTATGCTCGCCAAAAACTTGCCTCATAGTTGCGCTGATCGATGCACACGTTTGAAATCCCATCCGCCCTTGCCGAAACGCTCGCGGCGTTGAACTGCTGGGCCGTGACGCCGGCCGACGTGGAGAAGTTAGCCGTGGGTGTGATCGGCCCGACACCGGCGGTGCGGCTGCGGCGCGGCACGCAGCGAGCGATTATCGCCGAGCGCATGTTTGGTGCCGCCGCGGATCGACTGCCGCAGGAGTTGGCGCGGCTCACCGATCAGACGGCCAAGGTGCGCGGCGACGGCCGCGCGGCGACCGACCTGCGCGCGGCGGCGTTCCATCACCTGCGTTTCGCCCACATCCATCCCTTGCTCGATGGCAACGGTCGCGTGGGGCGCTTGCTGCTCGCGGTGCAGTGCAGTCGGGCGGCAGGTTATCCAGCCACTGAAATCCTCTCCTTTCTCCACGAGTTGGCGGAGGATTACCAGTTGGTGTTCGGTGGATCGACGGACGCGCAGAAATACGAACTCATGGCGAACCTGCTCGCGCGCATCCTGGCGGTGCCCGTGCCCGAGATGCTCGATTTGCCGTTCGCGTTGACGCCGGTGTTCCCGGAGCGCGACACGCGTCCGGCGGCGAACATGCGCGGAGGCGCGCCGGTTCCGAAACGACGGAGTGCTTTCTTTTAGCCGCTCGCTCGCGCTCGCCCGACACGCAACGCAACCAAGCGGCACAGATCGCGCCAGCAAGCTGTCACGATCTCTGCTGTCCTCCTTCGCGATGAGCTGTCGCTGCGCTCGGCTCACCCTCCGCAAGCTCCGGGCTGAACGTCGCTGCGTGCGGTAAGAGTGCGACCCCGCCGGCGGCGGCCCTGTGCGCGAAGTCTCGCGCACGAAGCGGCGCTCCTGGAAGACCCGCGCCGGCAGCCGAGCGCTGCGCGCTCGCGCGGCCCGCCGTAGATCAGCCCGGCGGGGACCCCGCTCCGCCCATCGGCTGCCGCCGCGCCTCACCCGCCGCCAGAACGAACGCGGCGGGTCGGCGCGGCGCGGCGCTTGTCAGCGCCGGCCTCGGCTCGCGCTCCTGCGTCGCGCTCGGAGGGGCCGCATGGCCCCTCGCTCCGCGAAACCGCGGGCTCGCCCCACGGGATCGGGGCGACGAGCCGCCCGCGGAGCGGGCACCGCTGCGCGCCGCTCGCTAACGCTCGCTAACGCTCGCTCTGCTCCGCTGGAACGCCTGCACGGACGGCGCGGCTGCGTTCCAGCTCGTGCCGGCTTCCACTGCGCCGCGCCGACCGTTCCGGCGAATGCGCGCTCCTGGAACACCCGCGCGCAAACCAACTCCGTTCGCTGCGCTCACTGCGCGTCGTCGCGGACTCCTCCTTGCGCCTACGCCTCGCGCTCTCCGTTCCGCTCCTTCGTCGCTGCACTGCGATCGCGAGCCGCCCGGCTCGCACCACTCGCCTGTTGCGCAGGCCTAGCCCGAGCGCGAACCAACGCCGCGCTGCGCGTGGCTCAACCGGCTTTGCGGACTTCGTAGGCGGTCAGCGTGTCTGTGACGACGCGCAGGACGTGCTTTTGTTGTTCGCGTGGCAGCTTGCTCGCGCGCTCGAAAATCTGGCGCAGCTTGCCCGTCGGTCCGCTACCGCGTTTTTTTTCCCCGCCGTCGCCGATCAACTCCGCGAGCGAAATCTCCAGAGCGTCGGCGAGGGCCGCGAGTTGGTCGTGCCGCAGCGCGACGGCGCGGCGCTCCCACGCCGAATACGAACGCTGGGCGAGCCCGAGCTTCGCCGCGAGCGCGGCCTGGGAAAGGCCTGCGGCCTCGCGCAGGGCGTGGAGGCGTTCGCCGAACGGCGGGCGGGAGTGTTTGGCCGGTCTGCCAGTTTGCATGGCCGGATTATACACGCCGGCCGTCGGCGTTAGCGTTAGGGCTTGCATTGTTAGCTTCAATAGAGCTAACACGCTGGGTATGTCAAAAAAATCTTCCGACCCCTTGACAGGAGGTTTTGAAAAACGCCCGGCGGCGCTGACGCCCGCGGGTGAGGGCGGGCGGATCGTCTGCCGGCCGCTCATCGTGACCGGGCCGGTCCGGCTGTTCGTGGTGGACGGGCCGGAGCTGCCGCCGGAGTTGCTGGAGCGTCTCATCGTCCTCCCCAACGACCCGGAGGACTCGCCATGCCGATGATCCCGGACGACGAGATCGAAAGAATCAAACGCGAGAGCGATCTCGCGGCTGTCGTGCGCTCGCGCGGCGTGGCGCTCAAGCCGCAGGGCGGCGATCTCGTGGGCCTCTGTCCGTTCCACGACGACAAAAATCCTTCGCTGCATGTGACGCCCGCGAAGCGCCTCTGGCGGTGCGTGGCGTGCCACGCGACGGGCAACGTGATCCAGTTCGTGCAAAAGTTCGACGGCGTGAGCTTCCGCCACGCGTGCGAACTGTTGAAAGCCGGCACGCTCGCGGCGCTCGCCGGCCCGGCGCAGGGCGCGCCGGTGAAAAAATCCACCGTGCCCAGGCTCGCCTCGCCGCTCGCGGCCGACGCCGACGATCAGGCCGCGCTGCGCCAGGTGCTCGACTACTATCACGCGCGGCTCGCGGAAAATCCCGACGCGCTCGCCTATCTGAAAAAGCGCGGCGTCGCGGCCGAAGCGATCGCGACGTTCAAGATCGGGTTTGTCGATCGCACGCTCGGGCTGCGGCTGCCGCAGGCGAACCGCAAGGAAGGCGCGGCGATCCGCGAGTGGCTGACGCGGCTCGGCATTTTGCGCGACACCGGGCACGAGCACTTGCGCGGACGCGTCGTCTTTCCCGTCGTCGCCGAGAGCGGCGAAATCGGCACGGTTTACGGCCGCGCCATCGACGACGGCGGCAAGCACGAGCGGCATTTGTTTTTGCCGGGGCCGCAGCGCGGCGTCTTCAATCCCGCCGCGCTGCGCGCGGCGGAGATCATCCTCACCGAGGGGATCATCGACGCGCTGACGTTCTGGGGCGCGGGGTTCAAAAACGTGACGACGTGCTACAGCGCGAAGGCGCTGCCGGCGGAACTGCTCGACGCGTTCCTCGCCGCGAAAATCCAGCGCGTGCTGATTGCGTTCGACCGCGACAAGGCGGGCGACGACGGCGCGGCCGAGGTCGCCGCGCAGTTCGCCGCCCACGGCGTCGAGTGCCGCCGCGTGCAGTTTCCCCACGGCCTCGATGCGAACGCCTATGCGTTGTCCGTCCAACCCGCCGCGAAATCCCTGGGCCTTTTGTTGCAGGCCGCGGCCGTCGACACGCCGCGCGCGCGCCCGCTTTCTTCTTTAGCTGCTTCGGTTAGCCGCTCCGAGCCGGGCGCGGCTAAAGAGAAAAACCTCGCGGTCGCGAACGCGCCCACGACGCCGGCGCCGGCATCCGCTGCGCCGCCGGCACCGAACGCGAACGCCGCGCCCGGCGTGAATGCGCCGCTCGCGTTGGAGCAACGCGGCGCGCATCACGTGCTCGATCTCGACGGCCGCGAGTATCGCGTCACCGGCTTGGAGAAGTCGGCCAGTGTCGAAGTGCTCAAGGTCACGCTGCGGGTGAAGTGCAGCGAACGCTACCACCAGGACGCGCTCGATCTCTGCCGCGACGGCGAGCGCCGCCGCTTCGCGGAGCGCGCGGCCGAGGAAACGGGCCTCACGCCCGAACTCGTGAAACGCGATCTCGGCCGCGTGCTGCTCGCGGCCGAGCAGGCCGTCGAAACGCGGCAGGCGACCGAAGCAATCAAAGCCGCGCAGGGCGCGGCGCGCGGGCCGGAGCTCGCGCCCGCGGAACGCGCGGAGGCGCTCGCGTGGTTGACCGCGCCCGATCTCGTCGCACGGCTGCGCGCGGCGATTGCCGCGGCCGGGATCGTCGGCGAGGAGCGCAACGCGCTCGTCGCTTTCTTCGCGGGGGTCTCGCGGCTGTCGGAACGGCCGCTCGCCATCGTCGTGCAGTCGCCGAGCGCGGCGGGCAAATCGACGCTGATGGATGCGGTGCTCGCGTTCTTTCCCGAGGAAGCCCGCGTCAAATACTCGGCACTCACGGGCCAGGCGCTCTACTACCTCGGCGAGACGAACCTGAAGCATAAAATCCTCGCCATCGTCGAGGAAGCCGGCGCGGAAAAAGCCAGCTACGCGCTCAAACTTTTGCAGTCCGAGGGCGAGTTGACGATCGCCTCGACGGGCAAAGACCCGGCGACCGGCCGCATGGTCACGCAGGAATATCACGTCGAGGGGCCGGTGATGATTTTCCTGACGACGACCGCGATCGACCTCGACGAGGAACTGCAGAACCGCTGCCTGACGCTCGTGGTGGACGTGAGCGCGGCGCAGACCGCGCGCATCCATGCCGTGCAACGCGCGCGCCGCACGCTCGCGGGCCTGGTCGCGCGCGAGGAGCGCAAGGAACTCCTGCGCGTCTTGAAGAACGCGCAGCGTTTGCTCCGCCCGATCCAGATTGTGAACGACTACGCGCCGCAGCTCACGTTTCCTGCGGAGCGCACGCGCGCGCGCCGCGACCACGAGAAGTATCTCACGCTCATCGACGCGATCGCGCTCCTCCACCAGCACCAGCGCCCGATCCGGTCGCACGTCGTCGCGGGCCGCGCCGTCGATTACATCGAGGCGACGCCCGGCGACATCGCGCTCGCGAACGAACTCGCGGGCGCGGTGCTCGCGCGCTCGCTTGACGAGCTGCCGCCGCAGACGCGCGCCTTGTGGCAGCACGTGCGCGCGCTCGCCGAGGAGAAAAAAGGCGCGGCGTTCACGCGGCGCGAACTCTGCCTCGCCAGCGGCTGGAGCCTCACGCAGGTGCGCACGCACCTCGCGCGCCTGGTCGAGCTGGAATACCTCGCGGCGCGCTGCGGCCGGCTCGGCAGCCTGTTCGTTTACGAGGTGCTCGTGACCGAGGAGCAGCCGTTCGCCGTGCCGCTCATCGACGTCGCCACGCTCGGGAAACATGCACCTACGATCCAACCTGGCGGAACCGAAGGCCACCTGGCGGGGGGTGGCGCCACGCCCCCGCCAAGGGTTAAATGCGCATGACGCCGGAGCTTGCCCGAAACCTGGCGGGGTGGCGCGAACGCGCATCAGGCGCCGCGCCGAAAATCATACCGTAGTCGTATGCCCAAACCGCTCCGAGGACTCGCGCGCGCCGCGCGCATGCGCCGCTGGGCCGACAAGAAAGGCGGCTACGCCGCCACGCCCGACGGCTTCGACCGCAGCGACGCCGGCACGCTCGCCAGCCGCGCCGATCAATGGCTCGTGCGGCTCGAGGAACGCGCCTACTCGCCGCGCACGCTCGCGGGCCGCTTCTGGGCGCTGCGCACGTTTTTGACGTGGGCGCACGAGCGCGCGCTCACGCGCCCCGAGGCGATCACCAAGCCCGTGCTCGAAAGTTACCAGCGCTGGCTCTGGCGCTACGAGCAGGCGGGGCCGGAAAAAAAGCCGCTCGCCGTGATGACGCAGCGCACGTTCCTCGCGGCGTTGCAGGGCCTGTTCGCCTGGCTGTGCCGCGAAAACTTTTTGCCCGGCAATCCCGCCGCCGATTTGGAATTGCCGCGCAAACCGCGCCGTTCGCTCCCGAAGGCGCTCGCGCCCGAGGAAGTCGCCGCCGTGCTCGCCGCGCCCGACGTGCGCGACCCGCTCGGCGTGCGCGACCGCGCGATCCTGGAAACGCTCTACGCGACCGGCCTGCGCCGCCGCGAACTCGTGCAGCTCGATCTCGGCGACGTGGAGCGCGCGCGCGGCACGCTCTGGGTGCGCCAGGGCAAAGGCGGCAAAGATCGCGTCGTGCCGCTCGGCGAGCACGCGCTCCACTGGATCGAACGCTACCTGTCCGAATGCCGCCCGCGCCTCGAAACGAGCGCGCGCGAACCCGCGCTCTTCCTCAGCGGCTACGGCGAACGTCTCAGCGCCGGCTACGTCGGCAACTGGGTGCGCCGCATCCTCGAAGCCATCGGCATCGAGCGGCCCGGCTCGTGCCACCTGCTGCGCCACTCGTGCGCCACGCACATGCTGGAGAACGGCGCCGACATCCGGTTCATCCAGCAGTTGCTCGGCCACGCGCGGCTCGACACGACGCAGATTTACACCGAGGTCACGATCCATCAGCTCCGCGAGGTCCACGCGCGTTGCCACCCGCATGGCCGCAGAGCGACGGCGACGCCGACGGCCGCGGCGACCACGCCGGCGGGCTTGCCGTCGGCGCCGGGCGCAACATCGTTGCCGGCATGAGCACCGTCACCGAAATCGAAGCCGCGATCGAAAAGCTCGCGCCCGAGGCGCAGCGTGAACTCGCCGACTGGCTGAACTCCCGCCTCATTGAGGAGACCCCGGAAATGCTCGCGGCCATCGACGAGGCGGATCGCTCGCTCGCGACTGAGGGCGGCGTGCCGGTCGAGGACGTGCGCCGCAATCTGCGCCAATGGATTACCGGGTAATCCTCTCGCAACCGTCGCTGCGCGACCTGGGGAAGATCGCGCGCTATATCGCGCAGGATAATCCGCCCGCCGCCGAGCGCGTCGGCCTGGAACTGGTGAACCTGGCGGAGTCGCTGAACGTGCTGCCGCTGCGCGGTGCGCTCCTGCGGTCGCGGCCCGGCGTGCGACGGCTGGTGAGCGATCCCTATCTCGTGCTGTATCGCGTCGACGAGGCGCGGCGCGTCGTCCACGTGCTGCGCTTCTGGCACGCGCGGCAAAACCCGACGGCGCTGCAGCTCGCCTGAGCGACTGCGCGCAAATCGCGCTTTCGTTCCGGCCGCGAATCCCGCAGCGTGACGGTGTGCCCGCGCCCGCTGAGTCGCCTTCCTTTTTAGCCGCTGCTTCGCGGCCGGATCGCGCGCCGACAACCTGCACCTCCCCCCGCAAAACTCGCGCCCGGAATTTTTTTGCGCCGCGCCGCGCGCGCGCCCGGAAAATCCGCGCGCAACTCGCACACGCGCGCCGGGTTGGTGCGCCTGCGGCTACGAAAGCCGCGTCGGGTGTGCGCTATTAC